>DYKZ01000368.1 GCA_020722345.1 Anaerolinea thermophila
CCTAACATGAGCGATTTATTACTTGCATATTATTATAAAGCAATATAACATATTCATATCATTGGGCAATTTGCTATATGTTCTTTGCTCAGCCAAACCCGATGGGTGGGAGGTGCTCACCAGCGTTACTATGGGTGTTAGAAATGAAAAAGGCCACGTTATTGATGGAGTTGAAGCAACCTCTGACACCTTGACTTCCAGGGGTGGGCTGACCCTGTTCGTCCGATATCTCCGGAACATCGCCATTTATCCGGTTCTGGAACGCCTTTTCGGCTCCATCCGCAAAAACGCCAAGGGGCAGCCGGTGTCCGAGATATTCAAGCAGGTGTTCTGCTTTTTGTTGGATGGCACCAGCCGTCATCTGGTTTACTTCGATGCCCTGAAACAAGACGAGGGCTACGCCGCCGCCATGGAGACGGCCCCAGAACACCTGCTCTCTTCTCATGCCGTGAAAAGATTTTTGGGCGCCTTCTCCTGGTACCGCATCTGGTTGTTTCGTTACCTGCTGCAGCAGTTGTTCCGGTGGCGGCTGCAGATTCGGAAGCCCCAAGTGGTGGTCCTGGGTCTGGACACCATGGTCATGGACAACGATGAGGCCCGAAAGCGCCATGGGGTGGAGCCGACGTATAAAAAGGTGAAGGGCTTTCAACCCCTGCAGTTGACCTGGGAAGGCCTGATTATCGACGCGGTGTTCCGGGGCGGCAGCAAACACAGCAATGACGGGGACACCGCCCTCAAGATGGTCGAGCATATCGTCAAATTCATCCGCAAACACTACGGCGAGGCAGTGCCCATCATCATGCGGCTGGACGCCGGTTTTTTTGACCAGGAGCTGTTTCAGGGCTTTGAAAAGCTGCAGATCGGCTATATCTGCGGGGGCCGCGTCTATGAAGAACTGCAGGCCCTGGCGGATAACGCCGAGCCCGGCCAGTGGCGGCACTATCGGAACCGGCAGCAGGTCTGGGATTACCTGGAACTGGGTGACCGCCGGGGAACTTGGCAGGCGTTTCGCCGGGCCTTTCTGTGCCGGCCGGTGACCGAAGGCCGGCAACGGCTGCTGGACTATGCGCGGCCGTTGTCCATCTTCTATACCAACTTGGGGATGGGTCAGGC
>DYKZ01000120.1 GCA_020722345.1 Anaerolinea thermophila
AGTCCTTGGAATATTTTCGGGCAAGGGCCCCGGGGAGCTCTACCTCGTGCATCCCCTTGGCCCTGTCTTCCTCGTACACCACGAGGCGTCTTTCCAGATGTCGCCGGATGTCGTCCTTCACCGAGGAGGGAAACGGCACCCGGCGATCCTTGTCTCCCTTCCCCCCGCGCACCACGATCTCGTTTCTTTCGAAGGAGAGGTCCTGGACCCGAAGGCGCAGGGCCTCGGAGACGCGCATGCCGGTTCCGTACATCAGGCGGGCGAGAATCCAAAGTTTCTGTACTTCACGCCTGCCGAGGACCACCGGCAGGCGTTTTGAAAGCCTTGCCCGGGGAAAATCGCCGAAATCCCCCGGATCCTTGTTGACCACCTTGCGGAAGAAAAATACAATCGCGTTGAGGGCCTGGTTCTGGGTGCTCGACGCCACGCGTTCATTCACCGCCAGATGGGTCAGGAACGCGTGAATTTCGGGAGCGCCCAATTCCGAAGGAGGGCGTCCACGGTGGAAGCTTGCGAAGCGCCTGATCCAGGAAAGGTAGGATTTTTCGGTCCTGAGCGCGTAGTGTTCCGTTCGAAGCGCCGAACGCATCGCCTTTTCGATCGCCGCCCAGTCCACCTGAACGGCATTCTCCGGGCTGACCTGGGAAAGGGAACCGAGGTGTTCAGGCGCAGGAGACCGTGGACCGGAGATGTTGCCGGTATCAGGCCCGCCAGGCGGTCCGTCGAATCGGACTCCTTCGGCATCGAGCGCAATTCCTCTGAATCGCACGTAATATATTTCCAATGCCTTGCGGGCCTGGGCAACCTTCCAGTCCGCGGCGCCTTCCTGTGGGCCGAGGATCTCGAGAAAGGACTCGATTTCACCCCGGCCAAGATCCTTCCGTCTTCTCCCTGGGTATTGCCGGAAGAATTTGCGCACCCAATGGACATAGAACGGGCGGCGGCGCTCCTCGACGTCCATGTCGGCGAGAATCTCGATATACCCTTGAGGCCACTGCGGATGGCGATCGCAGGGCGAGTCGGCCGTTCGCCCCTTCTGTTGGATATTGTCAATATCCAACACTTTCGCCTCTGGGCTGATCAAGACTTGTCAGGCTTGTCATATCCAACACGAGGTCCGCCAAGAAGGCCTTTTTTTCAGGATTTGCTTGTTGCTTTTTCTATTGGAATATCCTGCTTAGAGGATAAATTTGTTGGATAATATTATTGGGCATACCATCATAGAAAGACCAAGCAGAGTCGCACCAAACATCGAAGGACCGTCCATAGAGGCGTCCGATTTACACGACAATAGCAAACACATTTAACGGATAAAAAACGATGAACGCCGATCAACTAGAGAAATTGTCGCAAGTATTTGCGGAGAATCGCGAATTCATAAGTAATGAAGAGACGGCCAAAATGTCGCTGGTTGTACCCTTCATTCGACTTCTTGGCTATGATCCAAACGTACCAAGAGAAGTTCGCCTTGAGTACACAGCAGACTTCACACAGGGAGACGGGAAGAGACTTCCTGACCGCATGGATTTCGCTATATTTGACCGGAGTGGATCAAAACCACTAATGATCATCGAGACGAAACCAATAGGTACTAACCTTAAATCAAAGTCTCAGCAACTCGCTCGATATATCTCGCAACTTCCAGATCTCCATTTCGGAATTCTTACAGACGGATGCATATATCAATTCTATGGAGATCTTGATTCTCCGAATGTAATGGATAACGAGCCGTTCTTCACATTTTCTCTCGATGATCCAAAAACAGATTGGGCGAAGATTGCATCATTCCTGTCAAAGTTTAGCAGGGATGCGTTCAACGCTGAAACGCTGTTAACCGAAGCAGAAGATAGCCGTTATCGGCAAGCAATGGTTGACAAGTTGGTTCGTGTGCTACGAGATCCCGGAGAAGACGATGCTTTTGTTAAATGGCTGACGACTGGCATATACACAGGAAAACGAACCTCGCAAGTGATGAATCGTATGGGAGATCTTGCGCGCGAGGCAGTAGAGCCCGCTCTTCTCCGCGTTATGGGTGACGAGTTCGTCGAAAAACTCAAAGAGCGTATAAGAGCAGTTCGAGTACCAGAGGAACAAGGGGATGATAAAGCCACGGACGAAGCCCCGGATACTGAAGCTGGGGTGGAGGCGGTTGGGTCACAACAGGGCGAAAAATTCGCGGGATCAAGTAAAGTTGTCACCACCGAGGATGAAAGTCGCTTCGTAGAGATCGTCAAGGAAGTCTGCAGTAAGGCAGGTTATGATCCTGATCTGATTATTCTGCGCGATACCGTCAATTACTGCAACGCTTCATACCGCCGTCCAACGAAATGGTTTATACGGTATTTTGGCGATAGCCGGCGCAAGAATATTACGACACTTATCCCAACGGAGGAAGCACGAGCAATAGTCGCTGACCGTGATGTTGAAGATGCACCCGCTGTTTTTGGTGTGTCACGAATCTATATTGATAAAGTTGACGATTTGTTGCAGATGAAAGACATAATAATGCGGAGTCTGTCTATTCTTGAAAACGAACCTGACAAACCGTAGCAAATGAATATTTCAAGGTGTTCTGTAGGTTTCTATCCATTCTTTTAAGGTAAATCGCCCAATCGGCTAAGGGCCGGTCTCTAACCGGCCCTCCCCAGTCGAGTAGCCCGGGGGAATTGCACCCCCAGGCCCTCACAGATCCGGACGTGAGCCTCTCGACTCATCCGGCTCTTCATGTCCCCCCACTGAGTGGAGTTTGGGCATCTGATAGGGGACGCACGTGCAGAATGTGCTTTACTTTTCCCTTTTTGGGATGACAACATGATGTCATGCCAAGGTTGGCTCGCTTAGACACCCCGAGGTACTTCATCATAGCGTACTTGATCGGTTCACCCTTCTGGGACCCTCCAAGGTGAACATCCAGTGGAAGCCCTTCTGCATCGTGCGCAACATGAGAAAGATCCACGGCTACGGGGAGGAATTTACGTGATGGATCAGCCGGGAGGGTGGCGTCGGCCACATGATGTACCCGCTGCCCCAGAAAGATGATAGGATGTGCTGGAAATATGAGATACAGGGAGTAATGCAAGCGAAAACGGAGAATGCATCCTATGGGTTTTCATGAAAAGAACCCCAGGGGGAGAAGAAACCAGTTCGCAAAATGACTTATTCTACAGAGTCGTTGGGAGAAAGTATGTTGCATACTGAATCGCCTGAATTTGGAGGGGAAGACAAGCGTCCAGAAGTAAAACAGTTGTTTAGTAACATTAAAAATAAGCTACCTGAACTTACTCAATTATTGACGAAATGTAGTGATTATTAAGAGTATGAGGATTCAGTTTACAGATTTTATCACCAAAGTTTCAAAGTCTACGGTCTACAACAACGGACTCAACAAATTGCAGATAATCTTCAATCTCTCCTACCTAATTGCGAACTAAATGAATGGTTTATTTTAATAGTAAATGAAGGGACTGGTAAAGAGTTCAAAAAGGAATATAACAGCCATGGTTGGAAGCGACGCGACCAATTTTAGAAGCATTTTTTCACGCAAAATATTTCCTACCTTGTGCGTGCAGAGAGAAAGGCTCATTTCACATTCCTCTTCACAACCATGACCGGGTGCGCTATATTCAGGCCGAGGTTGCCGCCCGACCTCCCGCACCCGCTGCTGACCGCAACCATCTGAAACGAAAGGAGGCACCTTGGCAGAAATCCTGAATCCACTGACCGCGCCGCTTCCAGCGGAGGTGCCGCTCTCCGATGCCCCGCTCGTCAGGGTCATCGGCCAAGTCCGCTTTCCGCCCGTGCTTTCCCTGGAGAAGCGAGAGTTCATCGCCCCCTTCCAGGAGGCGATCCGCTCGACGTACCCTGTCCTCCGGCCGGAGCAGACGCAGGGCATCGTGCTGGGCCCCCAGGGGGTGGCGCCGGGTCCGAAGCAGATCGCCTGGCGGTTCAGCGATGTCGATGGCGGGTGGCGCGTGTCCGTCACCCCCGAGTTCGTCGCGATCGAGACGACCTCCTACACCAGCCGCGGAGACTTCTTGAAGCGCCTGCGCTTCGTGCTCGACGCCTTCGCCGAGCATGTCGAGCCCGCGCTCGTGCTGCGTCTGGGCGTGCGATACATCGACCGCGTGACTGGCGATGCGCTCGCGGACATCAGCAAGCTCGTCCGCCAGGAGGTCCTCGGCATCGTGGCCCTGCCGTTCTCGGAGAATGCGCGCCACTCGCTCACCGAGACTATCCTCGCCCTGCCGGAGTCGAAGGAGCAACTCCTCGCTCGCTGGGGCAAGGTAGCCGCCGGTGCTACTGTCGATCCGAACGCGATCGAGCCGATCGCCGAACCGAGCTGGGTGCTGGACGTCGACATGTTCTGCAACGAGGAGCATCCGTTCGTTCCCGATGAGATCGTGAACACCGCCCGGCGATTCGCCGAGAGGCTCTACACGGTGTTTCGCTGGGCCGTGACCGATGACTTCCTTCGCCGCTATGGAGGCAAGCCATGAGCTTACAGACCTACGGCGGCAGCACCTCGGCATCGGGCGCGATGATCAGCTCGCCCATGATGGCGCACCTCCTGCTTTGCGGGCCGCTTTATATCGAGGGTACGGCTGCTCGACACCTTCTCGCCGAGGACTGGGAGCACGTGCTCGTCCCCTTGCCCCAGACGAGCGCAGGCAGGATGCAGCCCGACGAGGAAGAGGAAGCACTGAGTACGAGCTCGGCCATCATGGAGCTGCGCCGACTGAGCGGGCTCACCTGGGAGCAGCTCGCCACGCTGTTCAAGGTCGCCCGGCGCAGCCTGCACTTCTGGGCGAGCGGTAAGCCGGTGAACGCCACGAACGAAGAGCGCCTGCGCCGCGTGCTTGCCGTCATCCGCAAGGCGGACCGCGGCTTCGCGTCGCAGAACCGGGCCATGCTACTCGAGGACCGCGACGGCGTAGTGCCGTTCGATCTCCTCGCTCGCGGCGAGTACGAGACGTTCATCGAGTTGGTGGGCACCGGCCCTGGCCGTCGCGAGCTCAAGCTCGCTCCTCTCTCTCCCGAGGCGCTGGAGGCGCGGAAGCCCCAGCCGCCCGAGGAGTTGGTCGGAGCGCTGCAGGACCGGGTGCATGTTGACGTCGGCAGGGCTCGTCCTGGACGTGCCGTGAAGATCAAGAAGTAGCCATCGTGACCAAGGATCCCAAAGAAGAGATCCGACGTGTTGACGAGGCGCTTCGGGTCTGGCGTCAGGGCGATTGCGTCCTGGGCGAGCATTGGTTCGTCCATCGCTTCGCTCCAGCCCTCCCCTTGACTGAGGAGGCGGTGAAGATCGTAGGCGACCCCGAGGCCGCCGGAGCGGACCTCGCCGAATCCGAGGTTCTCGGCCTGATGATCGCCAGCCAGTCCTGCGACGTCGTGCGGTCATGTTCCGAGCGGCCCTTCGTCGAGGTGTGCCCCCTGGTCCAGCTCGACGAGGACGCGCTGAAGCAGGTGGAGCGCGGTCGCCGCCCCCAGTTCGCATTCGTACCCGGTGTGGCTCCTCGAAGCCTCGTCGCCGATCTCGACCGCGTCATGACCCTCGAGAAGTCGATCGTGGCTGGCTGGGAGCGCACGCCGGGATGCACTGATGATCCGGCGCGACGTCGTCTTGCTGTGGCCCTGGCTCGCAAGCGGGTACGATTCGCCTTCCCCGACGACTTCACGACGCTCGCCAAGAAACTCCAAAGCCGCCTCGGCGACAAACACGACAAGGACAGCGACGAGGGGCGTGGGCTCCGAGCGCTTCGCGAGATACGCGTACGCGCTGCGCCTTCGTGGAATGCACTAACTGTCGACGTCTTCTTCTGGTTCATCAGGAACGACGACGAAGCTGACTTCGAGGGGAAGAGTTGGGCGGACCTCCTGAAGGACTGGCTGAAGCTGGTCCCGGCGTCCGGGCGATTCAGCACCGTCGATGGCCTGGTCGTCACGCTCGAGGACCTCACCGCCAAGGACTACGTGGAGAGCGATCCGCTCGACCTCGATCACCTCTCGACCCGCGACGGCTGTTCCAGCCCGCGCGCCCAGCCCGAACATCAGCATCGTCGCCGGCGCGGTGGCCCCGCGTGACTTCCTGCGGGCCATCTGCGCTCCGTCTGACCACGCGACCGCTTCATCGGGCATGCCACCGCTCCAATCGACGCGGTGACCGCTTCAGCGAGCGCTCTCTCTGCTCCTTCTGAACGAGACCATAGAAGCACCCGTGAAAGGGGACGCTCGTGCAGAATGTGCTTTACTTTTCCCTTTTTGGAATGACAACATGATGTCATGCCAAGGTTGGCTCGCTTAGACATCCCCGGGGTACTCCATGTACCGGAACGGTTACAACGTAGCGGTCAGGAATTTCATAGCGTACTTGATCGGTTCACCCTTCTGGGACCCTCCAAGGTGAACATCCAGTGGAAGCCCTTCTGCATCGTGCGCAACATGAGAAAGATTCACGGCTACGGGGAGGGATTTACGTGATGAATGGCGCCAGGAGGGGGGCGTCGGCCACATGATGTACCCGCCCCTTCGACGATCTGTGCCACCTGTTGGAGCGGATGGGGTTCGAGCGACGCACCCGCGGAAGTCACAACATCTTCCGCAGGCCAGGTGTGGCCGAAAAGCCCAACCTTCAGCGAGCAGGAGCCAAGGCGAAGCCCTACCAAGTGCGGCAGGTGCGTGCATCGTGAGATACAAACTGGGAGACAACGACTAATGGACCGCTACGAGATCATCATCTACTGGAGCGCCGAATACGATGCGTTTGTTGCGGAAGTGCCGGAGCTTCCCGGATGTGTGGCCCATGGATCAACGCAGGAGGAAGCGCTCAGCAACGCCAAGGATGCCGCTCGGCTCTGGTTGGACACAGCCGAGGAGTTCGGCGACCCCGTCCCGGAGTCAAGGGGCCACCGGCTTGTCTTTGCATGAAGAACGCAGAATCGATCGCGCTGCAAAAACCTAAAAATCTGATCCCGCTCAAAAAGCCCGAGATGC
>DYKZ01000369.1 GCA_020722345.1 Anaerolinea thermophila
CGAGAACCGCATCCGGCGCAACATCCATCTTGCGGCCTTCCCTATGCAGGCCGCCATTGAAGATGTGGATTTTTCTCCCGCTCGCGGCATACAACGCCTCTCCGTCCTCGAACTGGCTCAGTGTGGCTGGCTTTCCAACCGCCACAACCTGCTCGTTCTCGGCCCAACCGGCAGCGGCAAATCTTACATCGCTTCCGCCTTTGGTGTGGCGGCTGTTCGTAATGGCTTCACCGTTCGCTATCAGCGCACAGCCCGCCTGCTGCATACCCTCACCCTGGCTCGCCAGGACGGCTCACTACCCAACCTGTTGTGCGCTCTGGCAAAAACTAACCTGCTCATCCTCGATGACTGGATGCGCGATGCCATTACCATCCAAAACGCCCAGGATATTCTCGAAGTGCTTGATGACCGCTTTGGGCATTCTTCCACTCTTATAGCCAGCCAGGTGCCCGTTTCGGATTGGCACTTGCGCATCCCCGACCCCACCCTGGCGGACGCCATTCTTGACCGCCTTGTGCATACCGCCCAACGCATCCAACTGGAGGGCGAATCCCAGCGAAAACTCAGGGCACAGCGGAGCATGCCGAACATTTAAGGTACAATCTCCTCCCAGCGCTCCCCTCTCCAAAAGTGTGCGACATCCCACCGTTTAACCTGTGCGGCTTGCGTCGTTTAATGTGTGCGACTTATTCCGTTTAACCCGTTCGGCTTGCTCCGCTCTACGCAGCTGGACATAGCCCGCATATAAATAACCATCGGGGGTTTCAAACCAGCGCTGGTTGTGCGGGAAATTGACAAAAGGCGACTCGGATACGACTTCGCGCAATACTTGCACGACTTCATCTTCGTACACTTTTTTCGTCAGCAGGGTGTAATCATCAGCGCGGGGGGCGGAACGGTAGTTGAGTGTGGCCGTCAGCCGCCCAAGATGGTCACCCTGGGGAAAATCAACGCGCGGAAGCAGGTGATGAAACGGCTGGAGCGCCATCGCCCCAGCTGCGCCGCCTGTCAGCTTGAGAAAATCACGTCTTGAAATGGGCATAATTCTTCCCCTTTAGTTTCCGCTAAAAGCAGATAGCGGCCACTACTGGAAATCACTTTCCACAG
>DYKZ01000121.1 GCA_020722345.1 Anaerolinea thermophila
TTTGGCATGGCTCCTGTCGCGTTTTGTTGGGTTGCCGGGCATCCCGCTGGCCGCCTCGATCACGTTCACCGTGCAGGCGTTCGTTCTCCATTCCCTGCTGAACCGTAACTTCCCTGGCTTGCTGGACATGCGCGGCACCCTGCCGCGTGCCTTGCTGGCGGCCCTGGCAGGCGGGCTGGTTGCCTGGGCGGGGACGAACTTCCTGCCGCTCTCCTCTTTGTTCGCGGCGCTGATTGGCCTCTTTGCAGGTTTCGTCGTTGCCCTGCCGCTCATCTGGAAGGAAATCCGCCTGCTGCTCAGACTCTAATCCCGGCCTTCCAACTCGCCATCCTTCCAACCTGTAAACCTGCTAACGTGGATTAGAGTATAATCGCCCCCATGTCCGAAAAAGATTTGAAAGATACACAACCTCACCCTGTTGGGGAAACACAGCCTACCCCCGCCAAGGAAGATGCACAGCCTCGTCCTGCCGAAACGAAGTTCCCGCGCTGGATGGCGGCGGTGGCCGTGGTGCTGGTGCTCATCATCGGCGCGCTGGCAGGCTACGGGTCCGGGATGGGGCAGCGCTATGAAGCCCAGTCCACCCAGGTGGCGGGCCAGTTGCAGGAACAACTCGACCTCGGCATCCAGAAGATGAATGCCGGCCAGTACGACCTCGCCCGCCAGCATTTCGAATTCATCATCCAGAACGACCCGGATTTCCCCGGCGTGATGGAAGCCTACACCGAACTCCTGCTGCGGATGCAGATTTCGCCCACCCCCACCGCCTCGCTGACGCCCTCCCACACGGCCACGCCCGACTTGCGCGGCGCCGACGCCATCTATGCCAACATCCGCGCGGCCATGTCGGTGCGCGATTGGGATTCCGCCCTGCTCAACCTCGACAACTTGCGCAAGACCGATCCCACCTATAAAACTGCCGAAGTGGACGGCCTGTACTACCTGGCCCTGCGCATGCGCGGCGTCTATAAAATCATCCTCACCGAGGGTGAAACCTGCCAGGATATCAACCTCGAAGGCGGCATCTACGACATGACCCGCGCCGAGCGCTTCGGCACGCTGGACGCCCTCGCCCAGAGCCTGCGCACCTATGCCCGCCTGTACCTGATCGGCTCCAGTTACTGGGACCAGGACTGGGTCAAGGCGCAGGATTTCTTCGCCCAGGTCATGGCTGGTTATCCTGACCTGATGGATTCCTCCTGCATGACTGCCACCGAGCGCTGGCGTTTTGCGACCATCAAGTATGCCGAACAACTGCTGGCTGCCGGCGATACCTGCGGCGCAGAAGAGCAGTTCAATCTGGCTTTTACAGTCTTGAGTCTCAAGAACGAGGAGTTCTACCCCACGGCCACGGAAGTGTCCATCCTGTGCGACGGCGGTGAAGGTGGAGGCGGCGAAGAACCGACACCCGAAGGCACACTCGCCGAAACCCCCACTCCCTTCGCCGCGCCCGAAACAACCCCCACGCAATAAATTCCTCCCGGAGGCAGAAGTCTCCGGGAGTATTCCACCCCAGGAGTTGCATGAACGAATACCTGAACCTGGCCTGGCTCGGAAAGAACCACTGGTGGCGCTACCTGCTGGCCGTCCTCACCATCCTGTTCGCCTGGCAGATTATCGGCAGCGTGCCTGCTTTCTTTCTGGTCCTGTGGGTCAGCCTGGACGGCAACCCCGCCACCCTGGTCAACCCGGACGCCACCTTCGTAGGCGTACCGCTGATCGTCAGTTTCGCCGTCTTCATGCTGGCTTCCTGGACCTTCCTGGCGGGCATCTTCATCGCCGTGCGCTTCATCCACGGGCGGCGCTTCCTAACCCTTATCACCCCTGCCTCCTCCCTGAACTGGAAACGCTTCTTCCAGGGGTTCGGCCTCTGGTTCGGATTAATTGCCCTCGCCGCGCTCGTGGAGGCCGTCCTCTATCCGGGCCGCTACGCCTGGACCCTGGACCTGCGCGCCTACCTCCCGTTCGTTTTCGTGGCCCTGGTCATGGTCCCGATCCAGACCTCGGCCGAGGAACTGTTCTTCCGCGGCTACCTCCTGCAAGGCTTTGGGCTGCGCATCCGCAACATCTGGGTTTTAACTTTCCTCTCCGGATTCCTGTTCATGCTCCCCCACCTGCTCAACCCCGAAGCAAAACTGGATTACTGGCTGATGGGGCTAAACTACTTCTCCATTGGAGCGATGATGGCCTACGTCAGCCTGCACGATGGGCGGCTGGAACTGGCCCTCGGCGTGCATGCTGCCAACAACCTGTTCACTTCCCTGTTTGCCAATGCCATTGTCACGGTACTGCCGACGCCCTCCATGTTTACCGTCATGGAACTGGATGTGGAGTATTCAACAGCCTCTTTGCTGGTTGCCATCCTAATCTTTGTGCTCCTCTTCCTGCGCTCCTTTCGGGCCAGGCAGACTTCACTCCCGGCGGAGACTTTATCCACAGATATGACGCGGGACGGCACTTGAGCTGCCCCGTTTCTTTGTTCTTATGATTTGGCGAGGTCTCCTGACCGAGCGATGTGGCCTCGGTCGGAGACCTCGGCCATCAAGACCTGGCTGGCACACCGCTCAAGTCGTAGGCCATTGCGCCGGTGATTTGCACAGGGAGGATTTCCCCGACTTCGGCCTGACCTTCCACAAAGACCCAACCGTCAATTTCGGGCGCGTCGCGGTAGGAACGCCCCAGCAGGAAGCCTCTGTCGCGTCCCTCGATCAGCACGTCCAGCCTCTTGCCGACAAGTGACTGGTTGATCTGGAGCGAGATGCCCTGTTGGAGTTCCATCAGCCGCCGGTAGCGCTCCTCTTTCACCTCGGCAGGCACGGGGTCGCCGAGCGGGGCGGAGGGGGTGCCCTCCTCGTAGGAGAACAGGAACGTCCCCACCCGATCGAAGCGCATTTCCTCCACAAAATCGAGCAGTGCCTGGAACTCGGCTTCCGTCTCGCCCGGGTAGCCGACAATGAATGTGGTGCGGATGGCCAATCCGGGAAGCGCGGCCCGCATTTTGGCAATAGTCTTGTAAACCCAGTCCACGTTTGCCGGGCGCTGCATGCGCCGCAGGGTAGCGGGGTGGGCGTGCTGGAGGGGGATGTCGAGGTAGGGGAGAATCTGCGGGCGGGAGGCCATCAGTTCGATGAGTTGGTCGGTGACGTAACCCGGATAGGCGTACAGGATGCGGATCCAGTCGAGGCCGGCCTCTGGCGGGATTTCGTCCGTCAGGCGTTCGAGGAGGGTGGTGAGGCCATCCTTCATGCCCAGGTCGTGGCCGTAATCGGTAGTGTCCTGGGCGATGAGGTTCAGTTCGCGCACCCCGGAGCGGGTGAGGGCGCGCGCGTCGGCGAGGATGCTCTCCAGCGGACGGCTGACTAATGTTCCCTTGATGAGCGGGATGGCACAGAAGGCGCAGGGGCGGCGGCAGCCGTCGGCGATCTTCAGGTAGGCGCTGGCCTCGGAGCCGCGCGCCGCGCGCAGGGTCCCGCGCTCGTCCGCGCCGATGGTGGGTGTTTCGGGCAGGTGGTAGAGCGGTTGGGGATGAGGGCTTTGCCGCAACGAACGGGCAACGTCCACGATGTCCATCCAGCGGCGGGTGCCGAGGATGCCGTCCACGCCGGGGACGCGGCGGGCTACTTCCTCCCCGTAGCGTTGGGTGAGGCAGCCGGCAGCGATCAGGATTTGGCCGGGACGTTTGGCCTCGGCCAGCGAGCGCAGGACAGAATAGGATTCCTCCCGCGCCGGGCCGATGAAGCCGCAGGTGTTGACGATGAGCACGTCTGCTTTGCGCGCTGACCGGACGGCGCGGTAGCCGTCGCGTTCGAGCAGTTGCGCCATAGAATCTGAGTCAACGCTGTTTTTTGCACAGCCGAGGGAAGTCAAATGATAAGTGAGTTTGGGCATACCGGCAGGGAATCTACGGCTGCGGGGTGGCCGAGGGGCGCGGCATGGAAGAAGGCCGGGGTGTGGAGGATGGCCTCGGCGTGGCGCTGGGACGCGGGGTGATGGTGAAGGTGGGCGTGATCGTTGGCGAAGGGGTGAAGGTGGCGGTCGGGATCAGGATGGTCGTGGCGGTGTAGATGCGATCCACCACCTCGCCGTAAGCGCCTAGGGGGCCTATGCTGCTCTGATTGTAGATGATGCTGACTGCCGCTCCGTCGCCGGTGAGGACCTCGATCTGGGAGTTCCCGGAATAGGAGTAAGCCGTGCCGGGGACAATGCGCCCTTCGTACTCGATTTCTCCGTCCACGGTGACCTTGACCCAGGCGCTGCGGTTGGCGATCAGCACCACCTGTACCGGTTCCGTGCCGGCGGGGGGCAGGGTAACTGCCGGGGCCGTACCGCTCTCGGTCGCCGCGGCGGTAACGTCCGCGGCCGGGCTGCCGGTTGGGGAGAGCGGAGACGATTCTGGCGAGGAAACCAGGATGTCCGAGATGGACGGGGCGGTCGGCTGCGGCGTGGAGGCGGCGTTCGCCCGCAGGATGCGCCCCGCGCCCCAGACGATCAGCACGATGAGCAGGATGCCCAGCCCAACCCCGACAAGCATGTCCACCGAAAGGTAGCGGCGCAGGGCCGGGGGGAGGTTGACTCGCGCGGCCGGTTTTGGCGCGACGGGTTCGATCTTCGGCTGGCGCTCCAACAGTTGGACTTGCAGCCCCTCGGCGTACTGGAGCAGGATGGCGTCCACGTCCAGGTCGAGGAAGCGGGCGTAGTTGTGGAGCATGCCGCGTGCCTGCACAGAGGAGGGCAGGCGGTCGAAGTAGCCGTTTTCGAGGGCTTCGAGATAGTGCCGTCGCACGTAGGTTTGCTGTTCGGCCTCGGTCAGGCTGATGCTGAGACTCTCGCGCCTCTGGCGCAGGGAGAGGCCGATCCCCTTGAAGATATCCTGTGAGAGGCGGGGAGCGGACGGGGGCGGCTCGGTTGTCTCTGCAGGGAGGGGCTGCGGCGCTGCTTCGGGCGGCTGGGACCGGGGGGCTGGTTCCGGCTCGGGGAGGGGCGCGTCCACCGGGGCGTTTTTTTTGCGGCGCGTACGCGGCTTGGGCGCAGGGACGGCCTCGGGGATGTCTTCGGGGGCGGCGACCGGCGCTTCGGGTGCGGGAGCAGGCTCCGGGTCCAGGAGCGAGGCGGCGCGTTGGCGGCTGAGCATTTCCTCCAGGGAGAGTCCCAGGAAGTCAGCGTACAGTTTCAGGAAGCCGCGCGCTTGGACGGTCGAGGGGATGGACTCGAAATCGTCCGCTTCCAGGGCTTCGAGGTAGTGCGCCCGGATGCGCGTGGCCTGGACAACCTTGGCGATGCTCAGGTTCTTTGCCAGGCGGGCTTGCTTGAGTTGCTGACCAATGCTTTCGGACATGCTTTAACGCAACATCACCGGTCCCCCACAGGTTGACCGGTGATGGTTTGCTGTTTGCGCGAGTTTAAGCCTCTTCGGCGGGAGCCGCTTCTTCAGCGGGGGCCGCTTCGGCGGGCGCGGCGGCTTCGGGTTCGACCGGCAGGCTCGGTTCGGCTTCGCCTTCGCGGAAGACGGTGACCTTGAGTTCGGGGATCAGGTCCATTGTCAGGCGGACGCGGATAACATGTTCGCCGAGGGTGCGCAGGGGTTGCATCTCAATTTGCTGGCGCTTGATGGTGATGCCGATTTTCTTCTGAATTTGGTCGGCCACATCTTGCGAGGTGATGGAGCCGTAGAGTTTGCCGGTTTCGCCGGCGCGGGCGCCAAAACTCAACTGGAGTTTGGACAGCGCTTCGGCAACGACGCCCATTTCCTCGTTGAGCAGGGCGCGGGCCTCGGTGGCCTTCTGGCGGATGCGCTCTGCCTGTTTGAGGGCGCCTTCAGTGGCCAGGATGGCCATCCCTTGCGGGATGAGGAAGTTGCGGCCATACCCATCGGCGACTTTTTTGACATCGCCGGCGCGTCCGAGTTTGTAGACGTCTTTGATGAGGAGTACTTTCATTGGTTCAAGCCCTTTCGTGATTGGATTTGGGAGTGAAGGGTACAACACTCCGGCGGCTGATTTTACCAGAGGGGGGCGGGAGTGGGAAGGTGGGATTGCGATGTGTTTATGGCTTTCTCAAAGTCGGACAGAAGGGGTAGTAAGAGGTAAGAGGGAAAAAGCCTTGTGGATGTGAGCAGAAAACCGGCGTCTGGCTTGAGCAGCATTGTGAAAATTGGCTTGTCGGATTGAAGCCAGAACGAGGTTGCTGAGAGATGCCATAATCTCGGCAGCGTTTCCAACGGTCATGCGAGTAGCATCTTCTCGCAAGGCCACATCGCGGCGATTTGACACAACATCCCTTTGCGGTATAATACTGCCCGCAAAGGCCGACTAGCTCAACGGTAGAGCAGTGGACTCTTAATCCATTGGTTCGGGGTTCAAATCCCCGGTCGGTCACAGAAGCCCCGGATGGGGGCTTTTTTTGTTTTCGAGGTAAGTCGGTGTGTATAAACGTAGGTTTTGTGCAAATTCTTTGCCCTTTGGGGATTGACTAACTTGCCATCCATCCGGGACCTGTGGGCATTGTTCGGCCAACCAATGTGCAACAAAGCGGACGAAGTTGGCACAGAATAGGGCGAAACGTTCTTGCTTCTTCGGGCGGATGAGCCACTCTTGAGCGGCGTTCATTGCCCCGACCATAACGTACTCTGATATGAGAATAAACTCCAAGCGCAAACCACTGAGACACGGAGACACTGAGAAAAAATCCGTGCCTTCGTGGTTCGATTTTCATGCTTCGGGGTGAACCTCGTTCATGGATACTTTGTGTTCGCCGCGCCGACGGAGAATCCAACGCTGGGACTGTACAGTGTGACGAGACACAGGTCACTGCGCTTCAACGCTTTTTTTTGACCTTTGATGGCGCGTTCTAAACTACCCGCCAGCATGCCATCACCATCACGATACCTCGGTTATATCTTTGAATGCAGCCTGAATCGCCTTCCGACTAATTGTTTGATACGCGGCGGA
>DYKZ01000370.1 GCA_020722345.1 Anaerolinea thermophila
TTGCAGCCACGATGCCTTGGCCGACCACGGTTCGCGTCAACATCAGCGACATGGCCCAAGTGATGGCGGATAGCGACCTCGCCATCGGGGCTGCAGGGGCTACATCTTGGGAACGATGCTGTCTCGGCGTGCCAACGGTCGTGCTCGTACTGGCCGACAATCAGCGCAGCATCGCCCAAGCGCTATCTGATGCCGGGGCTGCGCTTCTGACTGAGGCCGAGACATTCAAGAATCAAGCGTTAATCACACCTGAGCTCTTCAAGATGAGGGCACTTGGTGCAATGAGCGAAGCAGCTGCTGCGATAACAGATGGGTTGGGCGTAACACGGGTCATCGAAAATCTCGCCAACAAGGTCAAGTATGCGAATCAGTTTTTTATGTAGCGACGAACAACACCCTGTAAATGCGTACCTAGGCAGATGGATTGCGGCACAGCAAGGCATCCACCAGATCGAGCTCGTCCGCAAGAAAAGTGAACTGTCCGGCGGCGACATCCTGTTCCTGATTTCATGCGCAGAGATCATAGGTTCCGCCGACCGTTCGGCCTATCACGCGAGCCTTGTACTGCATGCCAGCGACCTCCCCAGCGGCCGAGGGTGGAGCCCGCACATCTGGCAGATCATCGAAGGCGCCGAAGAAATCACACTCAGTTTGTTAGAGGCCGAGGACAAGGTGGACAGCGGCCGTATCTGGAAAAAGCTCAGATTTCCTGTTCCAAAGCATGCATTGTGGGACGAGATCAATGCGCTCCTTTTCGACGCCGAAATCGAACTCATCGACTTCGTAGTGCGTGAGTTCGAAAAGATTAGCCCGACCGAGCAAGACGCCCGCATCGAACCGACCTTCTACTCACGGCGATCTCCTTCTGACAGCGAAATCGACCCATCGCAAAGTATCGCCAGTCAGTTCGACAAGATTCGCGTCTGCGACCCCAACCGTTTCCCCGCGTTCTTCGAACTGCACGGCAAAAAATACAAACTGGTCCTGGAGAAAATTAATGACTAACCGCATCAACATCGATGGCCGTGATATTGGTGACGGCTGCTCGCCCTACGTCATTGCCGAAATGTCGGCGAATCACGATGGACACATCGACAAGGCAT
>DYKZ01000371.1 GCA_020722345.1 Anaerolinea thermophila
CTATCAGCAATTGCCACGCGATAGCCCAACTACCCAACTACCTAACTATCCAACTACCCAACTAAACATAAGGCGAAAGCCGCAGCATTGCCCGGCGAGCGAAGGGGCGCGCCAGCGGCACAAAGAACTTGCGCCAACCTAATTGTGCCACGATGTCATGTACGATATCATCGAAGGAGTGTCGCTGGTAGTGCAGCAGTGCCTGGCTTTCCGCGGTATCCAGCCAATCGGTGACGTAGTCTTTTTTGCTAAAAGCCTCTGCCGGCAACATGCCCACGCCCATTGCATCCAAAATTTTCTCCAGGTATTCTCCGTAGGTGACCTGACACGTAGGTCCGCCACCGATGAGCAACGTTTTCCCCTGCCCCCATAGCGTATCTACGTTCAGCGCATTGACAATGGCCAGCGCGGCATCTTTAGGGTGCAGGGCTTCGATGCGATTGTGCAGCCCGATTTCATACATGATGGGGTGCGCCGGCCGCAGCCCAATGACGGGCACGTCCGCAAAGCGGAAAATCAGCCACGGCAGACCGGAAACGCGCACCAGGTCTTCGCAAGCGGCCTTCGATTTGGTGTAAATATCGCTAATTTCGATTGGCTCGCTGACTCGGCGTGGCGGTTCTTTGTCCTGCGTGTGCCCGAACAAGTCGAAGGTAGAAGCCAGCAGAAAGCGTGGCGCTTTTTTCTGTGTGCGGCAAATATCCGTCAACCTGCGCGTGCCCTCGAAATTGACCTCCCAGGCCAAATCGGGAGTTTCGTCGCTGGCGGGTGGCAGGATTGCGGCCAGGTGGATGACCGCCTCCACGCCTTGAACCGCCCGTTCCACATCTGCGGCCTGACGGATATCTCCCCATACGATTTCAGCCCTTCCCGCCACGCGGCGAGCGGCGTTTTCCGTGCGCGCATTGCACACATCCAGGCAGCGCACTGTGTGCCCCTGATGTAGGGCTTCCAGCACAGTGCTCATGCCGATATTTCCAAAGGCTCCGGTGATCAGTACGTTCATGGTTTTATACGTGGACGATGGACTACTTGACTATCCGACTACCCGATAACCCTGCGCATAGCCAAAACATGCTTTCCTGTCGGCAATTGCCACGCAA
>DYKZ01000372.1 GCA_020722345.1 Anaerolinea thermophila
TCGCCGGAAGCCGCCTTGTAGACCGTTTGCGTGCCTCGGTTGACAGCCCACAGGTCGCCGTTGCAGTCAATTTCGAGGCCGGCTTGACCGCCCTGCATCACCTTTGTCGCGCCGTCCTTGATGTAGAAAGCGCCGATGATATCGTAATTGGGCGTGTTGGTATCCAGCACGTAGATGTCAGGCTGGTCGGTTGCGTTGACCATCACGAACAGGTGACCGGTGCTGGGGTTGAAGGCCAGGCCGGCGATATTCAGGCCCACATCCACAGAAGCCAGCATGGTGCCATCCGGCGCGAAGTGGTTGATGATCGCGTCGTTCCAGGAGCCGGCATAGTAGGTGTTGGTGAGCGGGTCAAAGGCCAAGCCGCGCTCGGAGGTGCCGAAGTCCGGGCAGATCTTATTGCCGGTGGAAACCTTGGTGGCAGGATCCATCTCGTAGATGCAGTTGTCACCGCCGACGTTGACCTGCCAGAGTTTGCCGGTGAAGGGGTTGTAGGTCATATCGGCAGCCCAGTCACCCACCCACGGGGCGGTATCAATCTTGTCGCCCGTGTTGACGCCCGCGGTGGTGAAGCGATAGTCGAAATCGTCGCCGCCGCCTGCGGCAATGTTGCCCAGCCACAGGTCGGTGGCGTCGGTGTTGAAGCCGATGCCCCAGGCATAGGCCAGCCCGGTCGGCCAGGAAGCGGAGACTGTACCGCCATTCAGTTCAGGAACGGTCGGCGGGGTGGAGGGAATGCGGAGATTTGAGGCATCCAGATCGTTGAGGTTCTTCGGCCCGGTGTGGCGGGTGTTCGCAGCAAACGGCCCGGTGGGGGTGTAGCCAGACCACGTGCCAGGGATGGCGAAGACTTCGTAGTTGGCCGCCGCGCCGCCGCTGTTGGTTAACGTCAGCGGTTGGGAAGCAGTAGGCGCGGGGACGGTAACGGTGTACGTCAGGCTGGTGGGGGCGGCGGAGAGCATGCCAGCCGCCAGGTTGAAGTCCTGACGAACAGTGCCGCCGGCTACCACGGTGGGAGACTGGACATCGTCCGTATACAGCGGGGCGCTGGCGGTCAGGGTGACGGAGCCGGCCGGTTCGCCGATGACGTACATCGGGTG
>DYKZ01000122.1 GCA_020722345.1 Anaerolinea thermophila
CCTGCATCAGCTCGACCAGGCGTTTCCTGGCAGGAGTCAGGGCCGCCTTTGTCACGACATTTGGCATGTCACACCTCCGGTCTGGCCCTCCGGGCAAAGAAAAACCCCCGAGAGGCTGGCCCGGCGAAAGGCTCTCTCGGGGGTTGCTTCAGCGCCCTGAGGGCGTTGTTGCCTGAATTAATTGGTCGCCGGACCAAGCCTTCAGAGGGAAGGCGTGACAACCGGCGTCGCGGGCGCGACAGGAGGCGTCGCGGAAGGAAAAATCAGAAAATTATGTGGTCCAGGAGGTGGGTTGATCGGGTTGGTAGGATAGGAATTCCCCGATCTTTAAGGCGTTGGTCAGATGTTGCCAAAGAGGCTGGTGATCTTTCTTGATGGCTTTAAGCGCACGATGGATTGCGGCTGAGACGGATTGGCGAGCGCGTTCTCGGTCACTTGACGCCTCACGGTTCTTCCCGTGCAGGCCGGTAGACCGAGCGATTTCCTCATCAAGCACTTCACGTTCTTCAATGAGTTTCTCTTTGCGGGCAAGGTCATTATTGGTTTCGGCTTCCGCAAGCTCTTCGTCTATTTCTTTGATTCGCTCCCGGTACTCACGGCGCGCTCGGTCGTCGATGACTTCGCCGGCGGAGCCGAGGACAATGGTGTTGTCCTTACCTATGCCTGCACCCCTCAGCGTTGCGGCGTGAATGTCTTGGCCACCGCTTTGAAGGAGTTGGCAGATGTAAGTCATGCCCACGGAATCCCCGACGCTTTTCGGGACGCCGTCATAGACGGCAAGCCAGGTCTTTCCCTGTTTCTGAAATACCCGCCGATCTTTCGGATGATCATCGGCCAGTAGAGACTCAACAACACCCAGAATGCTAATCCAATCAATCGAGAAACTCCCCAGGTCGTGGGCGCTATCCATGGCGGCAACGATGATCCCCGAAGCATCCAGTATCCGCCGCCCTTCGGGTGAGAGTGCAACGCCATGAGGCGTCAGCATAACGATTCTTTGGGATCGTGGGGATCGTTCCAGACGTTGGCACCTGGAGAGAAAATCTTTCTGATCCGCGTTCAGGATCGAAAAATAAATGTTCAGGCTGCCG
The DNA here is from genome assembly GCA_020722345.1 of Anaerolinea thermophila. GTDB lineage: Bacteria > Chloroflexota > Anaerolineae > Anaerolineales > Villigracilaceae > UBA877. The sequence continues at coordinate 1,092 of DYKZ01000122.1, forward strand.
ATGCCTTCGACACTCTTCTGACCCAGGGGAATCAAACCATCGTGATTCTCAAGACCGCTTCCGCTGATACTATTATCGCGACGGATCACCGCCGCGAGCTTTGGAAGGGAGATTTCATACTGCCGGACGTCGTCCTCGGTGAGTGGTATTGGATCGAAGTAGTCGTCTTCGTCTGCGACACCGAACATACCCTTGGAGGTCTGCCGGACAATCAGGTCGCCGCCAGGAGGCAAGTATTTCGGGCGTGGAATCTCCGTGGCCCTGGATGCTTCCCGCAGGATTCCCTCTGTACGAAGAATTCTAAGTTCCTCTTCCGGGAACCGTTCCAACTCCCTATGAAGGAAGACGGGACACTCGACATGGTCGAGGCGCTGGAGCACGAAGTGGAGGAGTGTCTCAGTCAATGACGATCCCCCAGTTTCTCAGATAGCGGAACACATCCTCAGCATGCGTGGCTCGCTTGAATTTGATCTTGTTCGTGCCGGAAAGTTCGATGCGTTTCCCCCGCCGGTCATCCGGGAACATGATCTTGAATACGGCCCGGCGGATCGTCCCGCCCGCCAGACGCTTGCGGAGATGGTTCTTTTCCAGTGTTTCCATCACGTTCTTCGACCGAACCATGAAGGATGGGCCGTGCGTTTGTTTGATGTTGAAATGAAGCTCAGCGAGGAAGGCCGAATGATCTTCGTCAACCGGCATATCAAAGTCGTCTTCCGCTATCCTGGCGAGATTGATGCGGTCCGCCGATCCAGGTGAATCGAAAAAGTCTTCGTCCTTGAGGCAGCACTCGGCAAACGCCTTGCGCAGGGTGGTCTCCTCCTTTTCAAAGCCAGCCTCGATTTCGACCTGACCGGTTTCATTGTTATAACTGATGAAGTCCTGCTGCGCGGGACGCAGGATGGTCGGTGAGACTTTCGGCCTCATTCGGGTACCTTTGAAGATCAGCTCCGCTTTGACACGCTTCTCGTGGTAGACGATGAAGTTCGTGTACGCACCCTCCTGATAGTGCCGGACGAGAACTCGATCACTGTTCTTGTGGTCTTTAAAAAGCTCTGCGAGTTTAGCCTGAAATGCGCTGGAAGCTGCACCCGCATCAGCGATACCTGTGGGCGACTTCCCGCGAAATATCGTGAATCTCTCCGCCCGCCAGAGGTTGTACCTATCATACGCCAAGGTGAAAGCGTCCTCGTTCTCGGCTCTGACCTTCAGGCTCAGGCATTCGACCGGCAATTCTCCATTGCCGTCCGGCGCATAGCCGCATTCGGTACAAGCCGCCACGAGATCTTCATGCCCTCTCTCGGTGCAAAGGTCATAGGCCATGTATAGACTTTCGAGCAGTTCGTCTTTCCCGTCGCCGTCGCCGTTAACGAGATAGTCTTTGAAAAGTGGAACATCAAGGGAGGCTGGCTCAAGTCCCAATCGACCGTTCCATAATTCGACGAAACGTCGAAGGATGATTTCCTGACCCTGGAGTTTATCCAGAAATCTGTCTGCATTGAACGTTCTGTGCTTGAGCATCCCCATTCTCTCTCACCTTCCTTCTTGTTGATGTTTGACTGCGACGACCTTGCCGAGAATGCGCAGCCCGTCGTCGGGTCCCACCGGGATCGGTCGATGGTTCGGGTTCTCCGGCCTTAGTTCGATTCTGTCGTCACGGATGAAAAGCCGTTTCACCGTGGCTTCGTCTTCCAGTAGGGCAACCACAATGTCGCCGTTCTCCGCCACGGCTTGCTCGCGCACCACCACCAAATCGCGTTCCCGGATACCGGCATCCACCATGCTGTCGCCTGTCACCTCGAGGGCGAAACACCGACCCGACCGGGCGATCCCGCCTTCGACCAGTACCTCGCCGACGATGTTCTCCTCGGCCAAGATGGGCTGGCTGGCCGCCACCCGGCCGACGATGGGGACAGCCACCAGATCCGGAACGTCATCCTCCGGATCGCGCAAGATGACGATGCCGCGGGCCTTTCTCGCCTCCCGCTTCAGATAGCCCTTCCGCACGAGCTGGCTCACTTGGCCGTGGGCGCTGGCGTGCGATATCCCGAGGATGTCCGCGAGTTCCTTCATGGTCGGGGGGAACCCCCGCCGGTTCGTGAAGAGGCGGATCTCCTTCAATGTACGGCGCTGCGGCTCGGTTATTTCATGAACGGGGCGTCTGCCTCGTGGTCTTTGATTCATGTGTATCCCCAACCATCCAAGGGGCTTGTCGTGAACAGCCACGGCCGCAGGGCCCGGTCGGGACAAACTACGGCCACGTTACAGGCTGATATTATACGACCTGATAGGCATCAGGTCAATAGAAAAAATGTACATGAATCAGGAGGTTTGGGAAATTGCCGGCGGGGGATGAGAATAGAGATTGGTGATCGGACGGAGGGATACAGAGGCGGCCGGTTGCCCTAAGCAGGGTCGTCAGCTCATCCGCTCTGCGGTAAGCTTCGCCCACATCTTTCGTTGACGCGACCAGTGGGACACGGCGGCAATGGGACGGACCTCTTTCTCTCGAAGCCGGTCACGCCCTTTGACCGTCCGGGGCAGGAAGAGAATCGCCTCCTGAATGTCCGGAGCCAGGTTGAGCAGGTTCATGATCTGGGTGATGCGCGCCCGGGTCACATAGCCGAGCCTGGCCAGATCAGCGTAGTCCCGCACCTCGCCGCGCCGGACCAGTCCGTCGAAGCGGATCGCCAGGGCCATCAGCTTCGATACGCGGGGGATATTCCCCGGCTCGATGCAACGATCCTCGTCCCGAAGATCGTTGCCATTCTTCCGACCGTGTTTTGGTTTGAAGCTGAAGGAGATCTCCAGCCGGCTCAGCCCGGTTCCGTCGAAGGCAGGGTTTTTCATGCAGACACCTCCCGACTGCGCATGTCGGCCTCGCTGCACAGCGCCTTGACTCCCGGCGAGCGGAAGGTCACGGTCACTCTGCCGTCCCGCCCGTCATACCCGACACGCTCGATGAGGAGTCGGACGATCCGGGATTGTTCTCGGGGAGACAGCGACTCCCAGACAGGATCGAATACCGCCAGCGCCCGGACCAGGTCGCCTTCGTCCACGGCTTCTTTCTGGATCGCGATGACCTCTTCGCGGATGGCGGTCATCCGCTGTTCTATGGTTCGAATCTGATCCTGAAGGTCGGCGAGCTGGTCCATGGCCGCTCCTCCGTTCGACACGGCGGTGAAGGACTCGCTCACCAACTTCTGGACCCTGATGTGCAGCCGTTTGAGTTCACGCTCGTGGCCGCGTTGTTCAGTTTCCAGTTCCGCCATGCGCTTGCCGCTCTCCTCCCGGACCTGTGCAGCCGTCGCCGCGATGATTTCCTCATCCCTGCCTATGCTTCGGAAGTGTTCAACCACCGCGGTCTCGATCTCGTGCGCGTTGAGCGACTTGGTCGGGCAGGACGCCCATCCTCGTTGCTGGGCGTTCAGGCAGACGTAGTAGCGATAGCGTTTGCCGTTGTCCTTGGCGGTGTAGGTATGCACCATGCCGGTGCCGCAGGGAGCGCAGTAGAGTAGTCCCTTCAAGAGCGCTCCGTACTTATTGCGCACCTCTTTTCCTCCGGTCCTGCCGTTCCGCCGGAGCGCATCCTGCACCTGCTGCCAAAGGTCGATGTCCACGATCCCGCTGTGTTCGCCGTTGTAGATGGTTCCCTGGTAGTCGACCTTGCCGGTGTAGATCACGTTGGTCAGGAGACGGAAGAGGCTGTTCTTGGTGAAAGGCTTTCCGCCGCGCTTCTGACCCTTCTTGGTGGTCCACTGCTTGTTTTTCCAGCCGCGCCGTTCGATTTCCTGAACGACAGGGATCAAGGCTTTGTGCTCCAGGTAGAGCTGGTACATCCCCCGGACCTGTACTGATTCGTCCTCGTTGACAATCAGTCTTCCGCCTTTCGGGTCCACGTCATACCCGAGAACCGGCATCCCGCCGACCCACTTGCCCTTGCGCCGCGCGGCGGACATCTTATCGCGGGTGCGCTCCGAGATGATTTCCCGCTCGAACTGGGCAAAGGAAAGCAGGATGTTTAGGGTGAGCCGCCCCATGGAGCTGGTCGTGTTGAACTGCTGGGTGACGGAGACGAAGCTCACGGCGTGCTTGTCGAAGAGCTCCATCATGCGGGCGAAGTCCAGGAGGGACCGGCTCAGCCGGTCGACCTTGTAAACCACCACGCAGTCGATGTCGCCCGCCTCGATGCCGGCGAAGAGCCGCTTGAGGGCGGGCCGCTCCATGTTGCCGCCGGTGAAGCCGCCGTCGTCAAATCGGTCGGGGATGCACACCCATCCCTCGTGCCTTTGGCTCGCGATATAGGCTTCCGCGGATTCCCTCTGGGCGTCGAGGCTGTTGAACTCCTGCTCCAGCCCCTCGTCTGTGGACTTGCGGGTGTAGATGGCGCAGCGGATCGTCCCGTTGGTTCTTGATGCCGACTCCCGGGCTTCTCCCCGGCCACGGTTATTGTTTCTGCTCATTCGTTCCTCCTCTCGGGTTTGCGGCTCCTGCCTTTGGCCGAGGCATCGGCGATACCGAAGAAGAGGAACCCGTTCCACTTGCTCCCGGTGACCTCCTGGGCGATGGCTGAGAGGGACTTGTACCGTCGGCCGTCGAACTCGAAGCCGTTGTCGAGTACCTTGACCACAATGTCGCGGCCTTGGAACTCGCGGGCGAGCAGAGTTCCGGGCAGCGGCAGCCTCGGGTCGTGCGACGGGGATATGCGGCTGGTCACTGTTCTCGCTTTGACCTCGGCGGAACCCGAGGCGACCGGATCACGCGGAGACCGCGTTCTCAGGTCAGCGTCATTGGCCAGTTCCTCAGCCCTGCGCCGGGCCCGCTCCGAAAGGTCACCCTCCGCCAGGGACTGGATGCGCCAGGCGATTCGCTTGCGAAGAAACTCCTTGTGGTAGGAGCGGGTCTCTTCCCCAAAGACCTCAAGGTACTTGTCCCGGAGTTCTCCGACGGTCATCCGGGAGAGTCCCTGGACCTCTTGATACGTTGTTGCTTCCATCCGAAACCTCCTTTGGTTCATGGGCTTCGCCCCGGCGGGCGGTCCGTCCGCACCGCAGTCTCAGGGCGTTAACTCGTGAATGAATGAAGGCTTCGGTGGCCCGAAACATCAAGGCGTTCCTCCGTAAACGCCTCAGATTCTTCGACTTGCGCCACATGCACCGCCCCGCCCTCCGATTCGGGGGCAAGTCGGCGTCCGTTTCGATGGCGCATGTAGCCCCTGGCAAGGATCGTAGCGATCTCCGATATCACCTCGTCGAGAGAGATTGGGACGTGTTCGTTGGCTGGCATCCGGTCCTCCTTTTGCGGGAGGCCGCGGAAGGTTTCCGTCATGGATGCCGCGGGACTGGATAGGCCGGTCATCGAGAAGGCCGTTGGAGCCCGTTCGACACCGCCTGAAGGCGATGTCGTCGGCACCCACAACGGTCTCCGATCTCACGGCTGTTTCCGCTGTCTGGTAATCCGCTTGCGCCGGACCCACTGGTCCGGCTTTCGGCAGATACCTACCGGAGGGGAGTTCGAAATGTCGAAAAGGGTGCAAGGATGCAACGGGGCTGTTAAAAAAGGCGGGTCAAAAAACGGAGAACGGGAGAATTCGGAAAGGACATTTTCGGTGAGCGCCCGCAACCCCCAGGGTTGCACCCGACCCCCGGACTGCGGGCTTCGAAACGGAGAATCAGGGTAAATGTGCGGGCGGGCGTAAGTCGGCGTGGGCACGCCAGAAACGACGAGACCCCGAGGGGATCACCCCACGGGGTCTTGCGTTAAACAAGAACCGCTGAAATCAGCGGATT
>DYKZ01000373.1 GCA_020722345.1 Anaerolinea thermophila
TTTTCGCGGGCATGCCCCGAGACCCTTTGGGCTCGGGATCTCGCGACAAGCATGGCCCCTCCACGCCGATTTCGCAAAAAATCGGCGTAAAAATGGAGGGACGCGCCCCGATGCCCTGTCGGGATCGGGATCAAGAGACTTGCGCGTCCGGAGTTTTGCAATTGTTTCGGGCTAGATATTCTATGTTCCAAGAACTTCCATGGGCGGACTTGTCGTTGTCTGCATTTCATCCGAAGAATCGAGCCGATATATCCTGTCGCCCCTCCTGAGCCTCTCCGGAGAGGGGAAGGTGGGCGCAGACCCCTTCGGCGCGAATTTCGCAGGCTTGTCATCCACCCTCAGGCCTTCTATCCTGAACTTCAGCGCTCCGGTCGTGGCTCCGGTGACCAGAATCTCGTCGCCAACCTTCAATCCCTCGGCCTGAAGCTCCGCCTCGGCGCAGGCCGCCTTCGGAAAGTAGTTCGACACTCTCCCCGCGAATGTCTTCGTCCTCCCGGCCCGGCCCCCTGAAATCCCGCTCCACTCGCCGCTGCGGTCGCCAAGATAGTATCCCCCATGCCAGAATCCACGGTTGAACACCGACTCCAGGCGCCGCTCCATCTCCCCTGCGAATTTCGCGGAAAAACTCCCGCCCGCAATCCTTCCGACAGCCTCCGCATATGCCCTCGTCGTCTCAAAGACATAGTCCGGAGAACGCCCTCTCCCCTCGATTTTGAGGATGGATACGCCGGCGGACACTATCCTGTCCAAAATGCGGATGCAGCAGAGATCCTTCGGGGACATGACGAAATTGTTCTCCACCGCGAACTCCTGCCCGGTCTCGTCGTCAACGACCCGGTATCTCCTGCGGCAGTTCTGGTAGCACTCGCCGCGGAAGGCCGACTTCCCGTAGTTCACAAGACTCATCGAACATGTGCCCGCCACCGCCACGCAGAGAGCGCCATGCACGAAAACCTCGATGCGCGGCGGCATCCCGGAAGGCGAAACTATCCCCTCCTCCCCGATGGACTTCGCGATTTTCGCAATCTGCGGCAAAGAAAGCTCGCGGGCGAGCACAAAGACATCGGCGAAGCGGGAGAGGAATTTCAGCGTCG
>DYKZ01000374.1 GCA_020722345.1 Anaerolinea thermophila
GGACCGGGTGGCCCCGGGCGGTTGCCCGCCCGGGGCTCCCACAGACCCGAACGTGCGCAATTAACGCATTCGGTTCCTCAAGTGATCCATTCGCTACGCGGCGGTACGCCGAGTGAACTGCCCGCAGGTACGGCACGGGATAGCGATCCAAGAGTCGGCTGAACCCGCCCGCTCGGGCACGCCACGCCCTCCGTCGCCGCAGAAGCCACTTACGCCAGGTCCAGAGCACCTCGTGGCGAAAACGGGCCAACGCCGGGCTGTTGCCCGTGATCCCGTAGTACGCCGCGTGTCCTCGGAGTTTCTGGCACAGCGTCTTGTGTTGTTGCTCGATCGGGTCGTGGCGATGTGCCCGGCACCACGGGGCAATCGTCCTAACCGCCCTCGTGAACCGGGTGGCCGCCGTCTTCCGCAGAAGGAACCAGTTCCCCTTCCGAGATCGCGCCCAGAGGTGCGTGAATCCCAGAAAGTCGAACGTCCCCGGACCGTTCTCGCCCGGCGGCACCCGCTCGCCTCTCGGCTTGCGGAATGGCACCAGCCGCGTCTTGTCCGGGTGGATCGTCAGGCCGTATTTGCCAAAACGCTTCGGCAGCACGGCCATCACGCGCCGCGCGTCTTCGTCCTCGGTGAACCCGATCACGAAGTCGTCGGCATAGCGGATGACATACGCGCGACCCTTCAAGCGAGGTCGCACCTCCCGCGCGAACCATTGATCCAGCACATAGTGCAGGTACACGTTCGCAAGTAGGGGGGAAACCACCCCGCCCTGCGGGCTTCCGGCTTCAGGATGCGTCACCGCACCGTCTTCCAGCACGCCCGCGTTGAGCCACTTCCCGATCAATCGCAACACCACGCCGTCGCGTATCCGGTGTTGGAGAAACGTCCGCAGATGGGCATGATCCAGCGTGTCGAAAAACTTGCGGATATCGACCTCCAAGAGACCGCTCACCCCGCTCCACATGGTCTGTTTCGAGAGGCTATCCAAAGCGTCGTGCGCCGATCGTCCTGGTCGGAACCCATACGAGCAGTCGTAGAAATCCTGCTCATAGATCGGCTCCAGCAACATGACAATCGCCCGCTGAAGGACTTTG
>DYKZ01000123.1 GCA_020722345.1 Anaerolinea thermophila
GATGTCCCTGCTTTTGGCAGAAAGTCCACCGTTTCGGCCATTTGTCCCTCGAGGGTGGGGTGGAACCCTGCGCCAAACCTATGTAACTCAGCGCCTTAGAACCGCTGCGAACTCCCGCGGAAAGGTGCGGAATCCAGCCCCTACTGCTGAGAATCCTATCAGTTCTGCCCGTCCGAGGTCACCAGACAAGTGCATCGTGCAGGACACCAGTTCGATTCCCGTTTGCGGAATTGAACCCGCGTCCGAAACCAGTCAAGCCAACCGCACTGGGCGTGCAATCTTCGGTCTTCGAGCTTGGCTGGCGGTCTGGAGGTTGGCCGACTTGGAGAGGATTCGCAGCATCGCCTGGTTGTGATGGTAGTCCCGGAAGGCATCCGCAACTGCCTTGTCGACGAATGTGGGCGTCGTCTGCCCGTCAGCTGGGGCGAACACGATTCCGTCCGGGACGTCACCTGACCAGCCCCTGGCCGCCCGGAAGCCACTGACGATGTGAGAGAAGTTGGGCCAAGCGTGATCCAGATGGGCGTCGTCGATGCTGGCGTAGTCAGTCTCGTCCGCCAGGCCTCCATCGGCCCGCAGATCGACGACGTCCAGGCAGTGCCAACCCTTGTGGGGCACGCCAGGCTGATCCCATCGACTCCCGCTCATTGCAGTCTCCCGGCGATAATAAAATGCGATGGACTGGTACGCAACGTCAATTCATCGACATATTATCGTGCGAGGCATATACTACCCGCAAGAGCTCCAACTAGCGATCATTAACCCGAAACGGCAGCCAGGATGTCCAACGAACAGCTTGCAGACCTGACCCAGCCCCAGCGCGACCGACTTGCGTTCATTGAGTTGCGCCTGCGCTTCATCGGAGAGATTCGCCGCCAAGACCTGGTGTCGCGCTTTGGCATCCAGGCAGCAGCAGCAACCCGGGACATCGGGATCTACAAGGATCTCGCCCCTGGCAACCTGGACTACGACACCAAGAACAAGGTGTATGGGTACGCGGATGGATTCACGCCTGTCTTTGATTTCCCGGCAGAGCGGGTCTTGGCGTGGCTATCACAGGGTTTTGGTGATGGTGAGCCTTCGGCCCTCAAGTCCTGGATCACTTGTGAGATTCCTTCCAGGCTCACAAAGCCAGGACTCGACACGCTCGCTTGTGTGACCCGGGCAATCCATCAGGAGCGCCCGCTGAAAGTCATCTACCACTCCTTGTCGAGCGGCGAAACCGAGCGCGAGATCGTACCGTTTGCCTTAATCGACAACGGTCTGCGCTGGCATGTGCGCGCCTTCGATCGTCGCAGCAAGGATTTCCGAGACTTTGTCATCACGCGTATGCAGCGATCCGTGATGCTGAAGGAAAGCGAGGTCCTGCCCCATGAAAAAAGTGACCAGGACATTCAGTGGACGCGGATCGTGGAGCTGGAGCTGGTGCCGCACCCCGATCAACCGCGCCCCGAGATCGCGGAGATGGATTACGGCATGGCCGGCGGCATGGTGAAGATGAAGCTCCGGGCAGCGACTGCCGGCTACATCTTGCGGAAATGGAGCGTCGACTGCTCCGCAGACCACAGTCTGCGCGGGCCGGAGTACAGACTTTGGCTCAAGGACCACTTGGCCTTGTATGGCGTCAAGAACGCCGTGCTGGCGCCGGGCTACCGATCCCCTGATCAACAACGGCTTGAAGCCGAGTCGGACTGAGGGGATGAGCATGCTCACAAAACTCGAACGCCTCATCGGCGAAATCGGCGACCTTAACAGCAAGTTGATCCTGCTGGTCGGTCCCAGCCGCAGTGGCAAAACCCAATTGCTGCGCCAGCTCGGCGCCAAGCTCAACATCGAGCCGCTCAACGTCGGCCTGGAGTTGGGGCGCCGTTTGGCCGCCACGCCGAACAACAAGCGCGGCTTCTCGGCAGGCGAACTGCTGCGGGAGATCGCGGACAAGGAACGAACTGAAGATCCGCTGCTGCTCGACAACCTGGAGTTGCTGTTCGAGCCGGGCCTGCAGATCAACCCGCTTGACCTCGTCAGGCGGCTGGCTCATTCCAAGCGCGTCGTGGCCGTCTGGCCTGGCGAGCTGCGCGGTGATCGCTTGGTGTACGCCGACATGAGCCATCCAGAACATCGTGACTACAGCCGTGACGGCGTGGTCGTACTCGAACTGACGCAAACCTAATCAAAGAGAACCCTATGGCCAAGAACATGAAATACGGAGATCTGATCCAGTTCGAGCAGATCGAGTCAGTGATTCAACTGCTCGATGCCGGGCGCCCGGACGAAGCCAAGAAGCTCGTCGCGACCTATGTCATCTCCGACGACATGGCCGAGCGGATCTCCAAGCTCATGGTTCCCCAGCTCAGTTTCGACGACTCGGTCGATCACAAGGGCGTGCTGATCGTCGGCAACTACGGCACCGGTAAGTCGCACTTGATGTCGGTGCTGTCGCTGGTGGCCGAGGATGCGGCCTACGCGCCGATGATCCGCCACCCCAAGGTGGCCGAGGCGGTTGCCCCGATCGCCGGGCGCTTCAAGGTACTGCGCATCGAGGTGGGCGGGCTGCAGATGCCGCTGCGCCAGATCATCACCCTGCAGCTTGAGCGTTTCCTCGAAAAGATTGGCGTCGACTACACCTTCCCGACCGCCGACAAGGAGCTCAACAACAAGGACTCCTTCGAGGAGATGATGGCCGCGTTCGCGGAGAAATTCCCGGACCAGGGTGTGCTGCTGGTTGTCGACGAGTTCCTCGAGTACCTGCAGTCCCGTCGCGATCACGAACTGGTGCAGGACCTGGCCATCCTGCGGCAGATCGGCGAAGTCACCAAGCACCTGAAGTTCCGCTTCGTGGCCGGTGTGCAGGAAGCCATCTTCGACAGCGTGCGCTTCCAGCACGTTGCCGACAGCATGCGGCGGGTCAATGAACGCTTCACCCAGATCCTGATCGACCGCCAGGACGTCAGCTTTGTCGTCTCTGCGCGCCTGCTCAAGAAAACGGCCGACCAGCAGAACAAGATCCGCGAATACCTCACGCCGTTCGCCAAGTTCTACGGCTCCATGAACGAGCGTATGGACGAATACGTGCGGTTGTTCCCGGTTCACCCGGACTACCTGAAAACCTTCGAGCAGATCCACTTCACCGAGAAGCGTGGCGCGCTCAAGACCATCGAGGCCGCCATGCTGGCCATCCTCGACCAGGACGTGCCCACCGACAAGCCGCTGTTCATCAGCTACGAGAGCTTCTGGAACACCATCAAGACCAACTCGGTCCTGCGCGCTGACCCGAACATCAAAGAAGTGATGCGCGTCTCCGAGGTACTGGAGTCGCGGGTCCGGCAAGCCTTCACGCGTCCGGCCTACAAGGCAATGGCGCTGCGCGTCATCAACGCGTTGGCTGTGCACCGCCTGACCACGGGTGGCGACATCCATGTGCCCATTGGCCCCACGGCTGCCGAGCTACGCGACGCCCTGTGCCTGTTCCAGCCGGGCGTGGAGGACATGCCGGGCGATCCGGCCGATAACCTGCTGTCGATGGTCCAGACCGTCATGCGGGAAGTGCTGAAGACCGTCAACGGCCAGTTCATCTCCAAGGCGCCGGACACCGAGCAGTACTACCTCGACCTCAAGAAGGACATCGACTACGACGCGCAGATCGAAAAGCGCGCCGAAGCCCTGTCCGACGACGCGCTCGACCGCGCCTACTACAGCGCCGTCAAGGCGCTGATGGAGTGCAGCGACGACCTGCGTTACCCCGGCTTCCAGATCTGGCAGTACCAGCTGGAGTGGCAGGAGCGTCGTGTGGAGCGCATGGGCTACCTGTTCTTCGGGGCGCCGAATGATCGGCCCACGGCCCAGCCCGAGCGCGACTTCTACGTCTACTTCATCCAGCCCTTCGATAAGCCGAAGTTCGCCGACAACAACCTGTCGGACGAGGTCTTCTTCCGCCTCACCGGGCTGGACGATGATCTCAAGCGGTACCTGTCGTCCTACGCAGCGGCACTTGATCTGGCCTCCACAGCCAGCGGCGGCGCCAAGGCCATCTATCTTTCCAAGGCACAGGACTTCCTCCGTGCCATGAGCAAGTGGCTGCAGGAAAAGCAGATGACCGCGTTCGAGGTCACCTACCAGGGCAAGAAGAAGAACCTGCAGGAGTGGGCCAAAGGCGTGTCGCTGCGTGACCGGGCGCGGCTCGGTGCGGACGAACGCATCAACTTCCGCGACGTGGTGAACGTCATTTCGGGCCTGGTGCTGGGCCAGCGCTTCGTCGATCTCTCGCCGGAATATCCCACCTTCTCGGTGCTGGTCACCGAGGCCAACCGCAAGCAACTGATCGGCAATGCGCTGCGTGCACTGGCCGGCGGTACCCGCACCAAGGATGCGCTCGCCGTACTCGATGCGCTGGAGTTGCTCGATGGCGACCGCGTCGATCCGGCGAACTCCCGCTACGCGCAGGAAGTGCTCAATCGCCTCAAGGCCAAGGGTCACGGCCAGGTGCTCAACCGCAGCGAACTGCTGTCGGGAACGTCTGACGTCGAGTATTTCGCGCCGATCAAGTACCGGCTGGAGCCCGATCTGCTGGTCACCTTGCTGGGCGGGCTCGTCTACTCCGGCGATATCGTGCTGTCGATCACCGGCGACAAGATCGACTCCGGCAAACTGACCCAGCTTGCAGAACGCTCGCTGGAGGAACTCAAGCAGTTCAAGCACGTTGAGGCGCCCAAGGAGATCAACCTCGCGGTGCTGCGTGCCTTGTTCGAGTTGTTCGACCTGCCGTCCGGTCTGGCCCAGAAAGCCAGCCAGGGCGACACCGAGCCGGTCATCAAACTGCAGGAGAAAGTCAGCGGCCTGGTGCCGCGTGTGCTCAAGGCCGGCTCCGACCTGCAGCAAGGCAAGCTCGGTTTCTGGGGCCAGAACCTACTGCGCGAAGAAGAAGCCAAAGACTGGCACGCCCGGCTGGATTCGCTGAAAAAGTTCACCGAGTCGTTGGCGCCTTACAACACCGTCGGCAAGCTCAAGAACCTGCGCGTCACGCAGGAAGACCTGGACGCCCAGAAGAAGAATCTGGAAATCCTGGCCGCCGTCGAGCGTCTGCTCGAACTGGTGGTGGAGTTGGGCAGCACGGCGTCCTACCTCTCGCAGGCCGAGATGGTGTTGCCCGTCGAGCACCCGTGGGTAAAGCAAGCCGAAGCCGCACGCAAGGCAATCTTCGATCAGATCCACGACCGCACTGCCGAGCACGCGGCTCAAGTCTTGAATACCGCCCGGCAGACGCTGGGCCAGCTCAAGAAGGACTACATCACCGCCTACATCGCCAGCCACAGCAAGGCGCGGCTGGGCGTGGCTGAGGACAAGACCCGCAACGCCCTGCGCAAGGACGACCGACTGTTGGCACTACGCGTGCTGGCCGGCGTGTCGCTGATGCCCACCAGCCAGCTCACTGCCTTCGAAGAGTCGCTCAACGGCCTCAAGAGCTGTTCCTCGCTGGATGAGCCGACCCTGATCACGGCCGCCGTTTGCCCGCACTGCCAGTTCCGCCCGTCTGCCGAGCAATTGGAGCTGATCCCGGCGGCCAACCGCCTGCACAAGCTGGACGATGACCTGGATCAGTTGGTGGCCAACTGGCAGCAGACCCTGCTGGAGAACCTGGAAGACCCATTCACGCAGGACAGTCTGGGCCTGTTGCCGCCCGCGTCCAAGAAACTGATCGACGCCTTCCTGGCCTCGCGCAAGCTGCCGGACCCGATGACCAGCGAGTTCGCCAACGCGGTGCAGGAGGCGCTGTCGGGGCTGGAGAAGATCGCGGTCAAGGGCGACGAGATCAAGCAGGCGCTGCTGCACGGCGGCTCGCCGGCCACCCCGGACGACCTGCGCAAGCGTTTCGACACCTTCATAAACGAGCGCTGCAAAGGCAAGGACTCAACCAAGCTTCGGTTCGTGGTTGAGTAAGCGTATCCATGAACATTTTTCCATCTTTCACTCCACAGGGAAATTCATTCATGAGTTACGCGAACTTCAGAGCCTCTATGCATTCGTTGGATTACGTCGACGACATCTACGTAGAGATACGGAATCTTGGTTCGGGAGATGTAGTTGTCGGCTTCTTCGACATAAATGACTCGGCTAAAACATCTGCGCAGATTCCGCAAAGCAGAGCAACTGCTTGGCCGAATTCAGCTCTGCGTCTTGGCGTGATGAGTCAGCTTGCTTCGGTACATCCAGCCTTTCTTGTATTTTGTGATGCAGGAATGAAAGAGTTTCACCTTCATCCGCACCCATTCTCTGCCACGAACTATCAGTGCCTCAACGAGTTGGCGTACATCAATTTTCTTCAGGGGCTGAATGGCGCCGCAATGTCAAACAGGCAGGCGCAAGGTCCAAAGTATCCGGCATCGCTGCCACCTTACAGCGTCTGGCATTACAAGCTCGATTGGGCATGTAAGTGCAGAGATATTGATTACTTTGAGATACGTAATGGTGAGATCAGAGCGATTCTGGAGATCACCGGGAAGCTACAGGACGAAAGTCATTTGAAAAACAGTCTCACGCAAATATTTCAGCGATGGAGTCTTCATCAGTCGATGTTTCGCTCCCTGACGAAAGCTGTAGGAACGCCTGCATTCTTTGTGGTGCATACCACTCGGCTTGATGTCTTCTACGTGTTCGACATTAATTTTTCAAAAGTCTTCTCGGGTGATCAGTCCTCATATAAAGCTTGGCTGAATCAACTTTGATATGGACTAATCGACTTGATTTAACTGAGAGGCGCGGCAATGAGTGATCTTTTTAAAGAACAAAAAACTAATG
>DYKZ01000375.1 GCA_020722345.1 Anaerolinea thermophila
GCTGCGGGTGGTATAGAGCTTGTCGATTCCGCGCTCGTTGAGCTTGTTCTGCACCATCTGTTCCCACAGCGGCCTGTCCCACTGTGCAGGGTTTTCAAGGCTCGGTTTGAACTGGCGCTCCTTCGGATCGAACTCCCTGATCTTGTTTCCGAATCCGCGCTCGTTCAGCGCCTTCGTGGTGATGAGGAAATGAGCGTGGCGGTTGCCGTTGTGGCGCTTGCCCGTTTCCGGGTCGGTGACGTGAAACTGATCCGGTTTGCGTTGCAGGTCGCGGTCAGTCACGGTGCGCGGCTCATGCAGTGACGCCTGCACACCGCATCCCCATTTATCGGCCAGTGCCCGGCCAAAGTCCCTCACGAGTTGCAGCCGATCCTCGGCGGACAGTTCGTGCGGAATATCCACCTCAATCTCGCGGGCCACGATGCTATCGCCGCGCTTGTGCGCTTTCTCATTCGCGTTCCAGAAAGCGGCCTGCCCTTCGCTCCGTTCGTTCGGGTCGGTGGATCGGCTCATGGCTGCCATGCGTTGCAGGTCTGCGTGCGCCTTCTCAGGCACGATGATTTCACTGTGCTCCACCCCGCCTTTGCGGGTGTAGTCGTACACCTCCCCGGTGCGCTCATCGGTGATGCAGACGCCAGCGCGGTAAGCGGCCGCAGCGGTGGAGCTTCGCCCCTCGCTGCGTGCCAACCCTGCTTTGTGAGCGCACCGGCCTTGCTGCACCACCATTGAAAACATCCTCCGTTCAAAGCCCGCCAATCAGGGCGGGCGATGTTGGGCGCATCGCGCCAAAAGCCCGCGGCAGGCGGCCCCCGGCAGGGCGCACGTAATCCCCGAAGGGGATTACTCTCAGTGCGCCCTTCGCTCTCGCTCGGGAAACCGCTGCACCACCACCTCCCTGCCAACTGCCACGCCTCAATGCTACCCAAAAACCAAAGAAACAGAAACCACAAAACCGCTATTCATTAGGCTGACAACACCACAACAGCCAGAAACCAACAACACCCACACCAATTAAGGTCAACACGGCAACAACGCAGAATCCACGCCCTCCGCCTCTCGCAACACGTCACCTTCAACACCGC
>DYKZ01000376.1 GCA_020722345.1 Anaerolinea thermophila
TACATCTTGCGATTCCCGCCATACAGAAGGAACAATTCCGCTTCGGGATAATCCGCCTGGAAGCGCTTCAAACCGGCCAGCATATTCTCCTGGAAACGGTCGCTCGCCTTGACCTCGATGGCCTTGACGCCCCTTTTCCCATATAGGACGAAATCTACCTCGACGCCCTCCGCCGTGCGGAAGTAATACAGCGTGTATTCCAGGCGCAGCAGGTCATTGACCGCGATCAACTGCTGGCAGACCAGCGTCTCCAGGCTGAGGCCGCCGATCTCCTGCGGCGTGTCATACGGCCCCATCGGGCGGATAGCGCGATACAGGCCCGGGTCGAAAAAATAGAATTTTGGATGAGCGACCAGGCGGCGCTTGGCCCGCCTGGTAAACGAGGGCAGGGTGTAAGCGATCAGCAGGTCTTTCAAGATTCCGAAATAGCCCTCGACCACTTTGCGGTCCACAGCCGCCTCGCGCGCCACGCTGGCGACATTGAGAGGTTGCCCCTGCGAGAAACTGGCCGTCTCCAGGAAACGGCTGAAGGCCGCCAGATTGCGCGTCAGGCCTTCCTGCAAAATTTCCTGCTCCAGGTACGTTTGCACGTAACTTTGCAGGTATTCGGCGTACTCGCTGGATTGCGCCAGCGGCAGCATTCCGCGCACGGCGGCTTCCCGCGCGTCGAAGTCGTCCCCCATTTCGAGCGCCGTCAGCGGATACATCTGGTAGGTCAAGGCGCGTCCCGCCAGGAGGTTGTACCCACCGCGCCGCAGTTTCCGGGCGCTGCTGCCGGTCAGGACGAATTTCATCCCGCGCGCTTCGATCAAGCGATGCACTTCGTTCAACAATTCGGGAACGCGCTGCACCTCGTCAATGATCACGAAACCGCTATAGTCCCTGGGAATATATTGCTCCAGCCGGGCCGGGTCCGCCAGCAGGCGCGTAAATAACCCCGATTCCAGCAAATCGAGGTACACCGCATCCGGGAAGCGCGTCTTCACCCAGGTCGTTTTTCCCGTGCCTCTCGGTCCAAACAAGAAGAAACTCTTGGCCTCAATAGGTTGTAATAATCTGGTGTACATAATTCCATTTTACA
>DYKZ01000377.1 GCA_020722345.1 Anaerolinea thermophila
TCTTTGACTTTCACACGCTCATAATGGCACGACCTGCGACCTTATGCCCAACGCTAGCGCTCAGCGGCGGGCGATAGCCCGTCCGCTGCAGCGCCTTGTTGGGCAGTGTCGTTACGCGCGACCGCCAGAAGTGTCTCCTCGACAGACCTCAGGTTGCACACCGACATGGAAAACAACGAGGACAGCGCGTCGCAACGGTCATCGGGCACGTCTGTCAGCACCATCAGCGAATGGTTGTAATCCAGTCCGAGAAGGCGCGCGAACTTTGAGTACTTTGCTACATGCTGCTGGTAGTCACCAGACTTCGCCTCGATCCAGTACACCGACGACCCAAACGCAGCCAATATATCGAGTTCGAAATCGTCACCGTTCGGGAGAATGATCTGGGGGTTGATCAGATACGCGAAATCAAGTTGGCCGCCGACCTCCGCGGCAACCTGAGCGTGAACGGCCTTTACTTTCTGGAGGATGAACCTCTCAAGCCACTGCCCCCCAAAGAACCTTTGAGCCCTTGGCAAAGTTGTTGTCTTCGCTTTGATCAAGTAGGTCGGCGACCGAAAGTACTGGTACTGTTCCAGAAACGCGACTTCGTGGAGCCGGGTGCAGAATTGGCAGGCGGAGCTGACGTCCTGCTGCGACCGATTCTTCAGGCTTTCCGTAATCGGCATTCCTGTCTGCATGGCGCGCTTGATCTTGAGGAGAAGACCCGAAAGACCGTCGTAGCGTTCACCAAGATACAGCGACAGGCTGTCTATGACCTGGTCAGCGGCATCGTCGGCTGGAGCTACCTTGATTTGGATTCCTCTCGAATCGAGGAAAGTCTCCAAGACTGAAGGGCCGGGTACCGGAGCACCTTGAGCAACGTCGACGGGGGTGCATGACTCGGTGCATGCGTTCTCCGAGGCTTGCGGTCCAGCAACACCGGCACGGGTAGTCCCTTCGGCCGCCAGGCGCTCAAGCGCGACGGCGATCCGCTCGAGCAGGGCTTCGATTCGCTGTTCGTTCATCGTTCAATCTGCCCAACGTTTGCGTTCAGCGGCGCGGCGCTTTGGGCGCGTCCGCTGCAACGCGTGGTT
>DYKZ01000378.1 GCA_020722345.1 Anaerolinea thermophila
GTCGTTACGCAGTAACGGTGAAAAAGGTCCACCCAAATGGGGTACCGAAAACCCCGCCTTGAATTGTACGGCAAATTGCCGTATTATTATATCAGGAGGACAAAACCATGTCAGTCACCACCTCTACCGCCCGTCTCGAAGCCCGAATCAGCACCGATCTGCATGCGATGCTCAAGCGTGCCGCCGAACTTCAGGGGCGCACCATGACCGATTTCGTGGTGGCTGCCGTCCAGGACGCCGCGCAACGCGCCATCGAGCAGGCCGAAGTGATCCGTCTGTCGCTGGCCGATCAGGAGTGTTTCGCGCAAGCGCTGCTGTCGCCCCCGAAACCGGCTCCCGCTTTGGAACGCGCCTTTGCCCGTCGCAGCAAGCTCTTGCGCGCTGAATGAGCGGCGCACCATTCCGGATCGCACTGCTTGATGCCGAGCAGGACCGCGCCGCGTTCCACAGTAATTCGGAGCCGCTGAACCGCTACCTGCGAGAGCAGGTCACCCAGGACATTCGCCGCCGCGTGGCCGCCTGTTTCGTGGCCTTGGCAGACGGGCAGCGCATCGCTGGCTACTACACCTTGGCCTCGGCAAGCCTGCCGCTGGCCGATCTTCCGGCCAGCACCGGCAAGAAACTACCGCGCTATCCGACCGTGCCTGTCGTTCGCATGGGCCGCCTAGCTGTCGATCGGGCTTTCCAGGGCCAGGGTCTAGGCGGCGCGCTGTTGGCCGATGCGCTTGACCGTACCGCCCGTTCGGAGATTGCCGCCTTCGCCCTGATGGTGGACGCCAAGGACGAGGCGGCAGCGGCTTTCTACCGGCATCACGGCTTCATGGCCTTGCCGGACTCCCCGCTTACCCTGTTCTTACCGATAGCGACCGTCCAGCGTTCTTGAAACCAGCCGTTTGAACGGAGATATCCCCCGCCCCCCATCAACGCCACCCCGCGCTATCTTCTCAGCAGGCTTCTCGCAGATCGCAGCGCATCGTGCGCCTCAACCAGCGGTAGATTTCCGTGTTTTTTCGCGTTCAGCGAGCAGGGCATCGCCGGATTGTTTCCATTCCTGAAAGCGGGAA
>DYKZ01000008.1 GCA_020722345.1 Anaerolinea thermophila
CGTGGGCCGCTTCGTTGGGCTGATGTAAGGCGTTCGCGTGGGCGAGGGGCCTAGGCTGTTGGTATACGTTTTCGAGGGCGTAGGCGTGCGGGTTGGCGTGGCCGTGCGCGTGAAGGTGGGTGTGCGTGTGAACGTCCTGGTGCGCGAAGCCGTCGGTGTCCGGCTCATGGTGGGAGTGCGGGAGAAGGTAAACGTGCGCGTCGGCCAGCGCGTGTCGCTGGGACGTTTGGTTAACGTGAAGGTGGGTGTCCGCGAGGGCGTCGGCGTCCGGCTTGGCGTAAAGGTCCTCGAAGGCGTGAACGTCTTCGTAGGAGTGCGCGTGTTGGAGGGCGTGCGCGTCCTGGTCGGCGTGCGTGTGTTGCTGGGTGTCGCGCTGGGCTGCAGTTCGCCGACCTTGACGAAGCGCACCGCGTCCGCGCCCAATTCCAGACTTGCGTACTGGTCGGGGGTGTCGTCGGTCCGATTGGGCAGGGAAATGTATTCGCCACCGCTGCCTGTGAACTGGTAGCGGCCCACGTAGACCCAGCCATCGGTCACGAAGTAGGGATTGGGGAACACCTCCTGGTTCACCGTGACCGTGTCCGAGTGCCCGGCGTGGTTGATGGTATAGTGCGCCCCCTCGCTGGAAGCATGGACCGCCGGGACGCGGATATAGACAGCATATTCTCCGCCCGCCAGGTTGGCGGGGAAATTCCAGCGCGCCGAGCAGGTGGAAGCGTCCAGGTTGGGACGCACGTAGCGCATCGAACCGCCTTCGCTCTGAGACGGGGAGGTGGAAGCAATGGTGAAACAACCCGCCGGGGATTCGGAAAACCAGGAACTGGAATCGTCCACAACCGTGCCGCCTGTCGGGGGGGAGGGGTAAGGGAGTTCGTCGCCATCAGGATAGACGAGCACCCGCCCACCGTAATAGGTGACCGTGCTGGGATACTGCACCCACAGCGAGTTGCGCGGGTTGTAAGGCCAGGGGTCCGCCCCTTCGCCGATCCAGCCATAGGGGTCTATGGAGCGATTCGTGGGGTCGCCGACCCGGAAGTGCAGGTGCGGCCCGCTGGAGTTGCCGGAATTACCGCTGTAGCCGATCACTTCGCCGTGCGGGAGGATGGCGCAACCAGGGGAGGGGCAACTAAAGACGGCCACCGCGCTCATGTGGCCATAGGAGGTGGAATAACCGTTTGGGTGATGGAGTTTGACATACAGGCCGAGGGCGTAGCGGTGGTCGCGCGGGTCCTGCCAGCCGGCATAGACCACCTGGTCAGCGTCGGCGGCGGCCAGCAGGGGGCGGTACTGCATCCCATAGTCAATCCCGTCGTGGCCGTTGTAGGCCATCCAATCGCCCAGGCTGTAAGACCAGTAGATGCCGGAACCGATGTCACAGACGCCGGCCTGCGGTGGCGGGTAACCTGCCGGTTCGGGAGAGGGGCAGTTCTTGAGGGCCTCATCTCCCCCGTAGGTGACGATGCGGTTGTCGGTAGAAGAGTAGTTGGGCGAGGAATGGTCGAAGATGCTCTCCTCCGAAGCCGTGCCGGGATAAGGCGGATAGAGGAACGGCTCCACATATTGCAGGGCGGCCAGTTCCTGCGGACGGGCAGCGGCGCGCTGGGGCGGCGTCCAGGCAGAAGTGAGAAGGATGAGGAGCAGGAGCAAACGCAGGGAGCGGGACACGGGACGAAAGGCTGAGCGAAAATGATTAAGGTTGACGAAAGATGAAAACTATGGCGTGGATGTGAACGTCGGTTCGAGCGTGAACGTGGGCGAGGGGGTGGGGGTGGCCGCCGGCGCGGAGGTAAGCGTGGCGAAGACTACTTCGGCATCTGACAGGCAGGCCTCCATCTGCTCCTCAAACGAGACCTGGAAGCCGGTCACAATCCCGCCGGCGCGCCCGAAGTAGTTGACGAACTTCACCTGTCCCTCCTGCGAGGCGGTCGCCACCTCGAACTGGAGACTGCCGATCTCGCGGAAGACCGACTCCACCGTCCAGCCGCGCGGCATCCCGCGCCCGGCAGTCGGGACGATCTGGCAGTAAGGGATATTGCGATGCACCAGCGCCGGGAGTCCGCCCTCGTTTTCGATCAAGGCCCAGACGAGGCCATTGTAGGAGACGCGGAAGTCGAGCCCGGCCTCGGATTCCTCCAAATAGGTGGGCTGGCTGCTCCAAGTCTCCAGGGCCGGGAGCGTAGATTCCAGGGTGGGGAGTTCGGGCGTGGGGAGCAGTGTGGGAGTGAGAGAGGCAACCAAGGCGGTGGCCGAAGGCTCTGGGGTGGCTTCGGGCGTGTTGAGCGCCGCCAGGTGGATCTCTGCCGGCTTGGCGGAAAACGGCGCAACGGTCCCGCCCCCGCCGCCGCAGGCGGCGCAGACCGAGAGCAGGAGCGAGGTCAGAACGAGGCGCAGTCTCATCTCACCTTCCGGGTAGCCAGACGGCGCAGCAGGAGGCCGCCGTCTCATCCAGCGGGCGAGGTTCGCCGCCGGGAAATGCCTCAATCCACACTTGTATTTTACCATCCCTGACCACGTTGAAGGCCAACAGCGTGCTATCTGGCGACCAGGCGGGCGTCTCGGCTACGGAATCGGTGAACTGCGTCAGGGGCGTGAGGCTGGAATCGGCGATGCGGTAGAAGGACAAATTGCCGACGAACGGCTCGGACTGGAGGCGGACGACGAAGGCGATGCCGCTCCCGTCGGGCGACCAGGCCGGTGCGTAGCCGTGACCCGCGTCTGCCGCGGCCAGGAGGCGGGCATCTTCCCCACTGACGGCGCGCAGCCACAACTCCCCCTCCGGGAAAGCGACCGGCGAATCGGGCAGGAGGATATAGGCCAATTGTTTGCCGTCTGGCGAGGGACGCAGGTAGGCGACGATGCTGGACGGCTCAGAGAAGAGCAAACTGGCGCGCCGCCCGTCGGCTTTGGCGGCCCACACTTCGGAGCCGAAACCCAGGCCGCGCGTCAGGGCGTAGAGGATGCGCCCGTCTGGCAGGGACGCCATGTCGTAGATGGTCTCGGGCAGGTCGAGTTTCTCAGAAGCGCCAGAGACTACATCCACGCGCAAGGTAAAGGGCGCGCCGAGCGAGTCGGCTTTGAGATAGAGGTATCTCCCGTCTGCCGACCAGGCCAGGAAGCGCGAATCCACCTGGAAGGCCTCAGCAGGCACGCTAACGTCAGCGGTGCGCAGGTCCAGCAGTTGGACGGTTGGCCCGCCTCCGCAGACGAATTCGGCGGCCAGCAGGTAGTCCGCTGGCGAGGGATAGAGGTTGTAGATCGAACAGTCGGCTGGGAGGGGGAACGAGAGCGACTGGGGGGTGGACCTCACCCCTGCCCCCTCTCCTAAAAGGAGAGGGGAGTGGGCCAGCAGATGCGGCGTCCCGGAAGGTTCGGCCTGGTAATAGACCAGCAGCGGGGGAAGGGAGGACTCGGTTGCGGCCGGGGAGGCGCAGGAGGAGAGGAAAGTAAAAAATAAAAGGCAAATGGCTAAACGCGAGTACATGGTTCAATTATATACGCGGTACAATCCGGAGAGAGGAAATCATGCACATTCTTGTGACCAACGATGACGGCGTGCAGGCTCCCGGCCTGCTTGCCCTGGCGCAGGCGATGCGCCAAATTGGCAAAGTGACAATCTTTGCTCCCGACCGCAACTGGAGCGCCTCCGGGCACGTCAAGACGATGGACCGTCCGCTGCGGGTGCACGAAGTGACCCTGGCTGACGGTTCACCCGCCCTAGCCACAGACGGTGCGCCCTCCGACAGCGTGGCGCTGGCCCTGCTGGGTGTGGTGAAGGAGAAGATTGACCTGGTTGTTTCGGGCATCAACCCGCACGAGAACATCGGCCACGACGTGACCTACTCCGGGACGGTGACGGCGGCCATGGAAGCGGTTATCGGCGGCCTGCCAGGGATCGCCGTCTCCCTGCATTCGCCGGAGGATTTTCACGGCGCGCTGGATTACAGCACGGCGGCGCAGGTGGCGCGGCGGGTGGCCGAAAAAGTTCTGGCCGAGGGGTTGCCTGAGAGAGTCCTGTTGAACGTCAACGTACCATATTTGAAGGAAAATGAACTCAAAGGCTTCCTAGTCACCCGCCAGGGACTGCGCCTCTACCGCGACGCTCTGGACGCCCGCAAAGACCCGCGCGGCAAGCCGTATTATTGGATCGGCGGCGAGTTCCCGATTGGGGTTGACGAAGAAGGCACGGACTACGGCGCGCTGAAAGCCGGGTACGTGTCCATCACCCCGCTGCAACTGGATTTGACCGCACGCCAGGCGATGGAGGGGATGAAGAAGTGGGAGTGGTAATTTTGTCTCTTGACAGTTTCACGCACTCGGTCTAATCTAGGAGTGAGGAACATATGCCCAAAAATCCACTTGCTGAAGTATTCGGGTTTCCTGTGGACAATATGTCCGCAGAAGCAGTCAATCATCGTAAAAATCGTCTTTGCCCTTTTCACAACTCTTCTGGCCCGAATTGTACAAAGTATAGCGTTCAAAACCCTCTGGGTGTTTGCAGCATATTTCAGGGGAACAATCTTGTTATAACCTGTCCAGTTCGCTTTCGACAGAATTATTCGATATTGTCCGATGCCGGCAAATTCTTCTTTGGCGACAAGAGGTTTATTGCCCTAACCGAAGTTCGCTTGAGCGATAAGATCGGTAAGTCAGCAGGGAATATTGACATTGTTCTAGCAGTTATAGACGATAAAAAAACTGTAGTAGATTTTGGGGCAATTGAGGTTCAAGCAGTTTATATTAGCGGGAACATAAGCAATGGATTTCAAAACTATATAAGGAATCCAGAACAGAACTATGACGTTGAATGGCCTGTAAAAAATTATCCCAAGCCTGACTATCTGTCATCTTCACGTAAGCGATTGGCTCCTCAATTAATTTTCAAGGGAGGAATTTTGCATCAGTGGGGGAAGAAAACAGCCGTTGTCGTTCACCGAGGATTTTTTGAGCAACTCCCGGCTCTCGAAACTGCAAGCGAGCACGATGCAGACATTGCTTGGATGATCTATGATCTAAAACGCGATAAATTAACGAACACGTATCAACTAAATTTATCCAATATTCTTTTCACAAAATTCGAGACTGCAATTAGCAGAATAACAACACCTGAAACTGGTGATATCCGCAGTTTCACTGCAACACTAGAAAAGCGAATCAAAAGTGGGAAATTGTTTGGTACTCCTCCATCTAGCCCGGTAGAACCGGTGGTTGAACCCATAGAAATATGACAGAGAATCAGATTCGCGAGCAATTGGCTTTATGGAGTGACACAACAAAGGTGGTAAATGTTGCGTCCGTGCCACAGCGAAGCCCGTTCCGCTATCCGGGAGGGAAAACTTGGCTTGTGCCGCGTATTCGGCAATGGTTAGCAAGCATTCCAAAGCCGAAATGCTTTATTGAGCCCTTTGCTGGAGGGGCTATTGTTGGCTTGACGGTTGCATTTGAAAACTATGCTGATGAGGTGCTGCTTGTTGAAAAGGATGAACAGGTGGCTGCTGTTTGGCGCACGATCATCAACGACAGAGGGGGAGCGCAATGGTTGGCTGAACAGATATCTCACTTTCAGTTATCACCGGAGTCGGCAAAGGAACTACTTGCGAGAAAGACTAGAAGCATTCGGTTGAAAGCCTTCCAAACCATTGTGCAAAATCGTATCAGTCACGGAGGAATTCTAGCACCTGGGGCAGGTGCCCTAAAACATGGAGAGAACGGGAAGGGAATTCTCTCCCGTTGGTATCCTGAAACACTCAGTCGGAGAATATTAGATATTTCCCGCGTGAAAGAGAAAATTCGCTTTGTTCAAGGAGATGGTGTAGATACTATTTCTAAGCACAGGGATGAGATCAATTCGGTTTTCTTTATTGACCCTCCCTATACTGCATCAACAAAGCGAGCAGGTACAAGGCTATACAAATATCATCAACTTGACCATGAAAAACTGTTCCATGAAATTAGCCTTTTAAAAGGGGATTTTCTAGTGACCTATGACGATGCAGAAGAAGTTCGGGCGTTGGCACGATCATACAGGTTTGAGACACGCACAATTGCTATGAACAATACTCATCATGCGATAATGAACGAATTGCTTATTGGTCGCGATTTTCATTGGCTTGGACCAGAAAGATAGTCTTGCAACCAACTCACCAAGAGGAATTATGGAACTTTTCATTGGATTGGCAGTTCTGGTTGTCGTCGTATGGGTCATCGTGCGACTGATCGCGCTGCGCGCCCCACGCGGCGATAAATACCGCTTCCAGGTCAGGTGCGGCAAGTGCGGCGAAATCATCGCAGGCAAGGTTGATTTCTATACTGAGGCCAGCCGGGATTACGACGGCGAGAAGACAGTCTATTTTTGCCGCAAGGTGCTGATGGGAAGCGGTCCCTGCTACCAGCAAGTGGAAGTCACCCTCAAGTTCGATGAAAATTTCAAGGTTCTTGAACGGCAGATCAGGGGCGGGGAATTTGTAGAAGGCTAATCAATGGCTCACCTCTGCCTCTGCGAACTGAGAACCGGGTCTCGCTCGACGTTGCCTCTGCTATAATGCCATTGGAGGCTTCTATGAAACGAATTGCAGTCCTTACCGGCGGCGGAGACGCGCCCGGCCTGAACGCCGTCATCCGGGCGGTGGTCAAAACGGCCATCAACGACTACGGCTGTGAAGTGCTCGGCGTCCAGGACGGCTATGACGGATTTATCGCCCCAGGCGGCGTCTTCCCCCTGGACCTGGCAGCAGTGCGCGGCATCTTACCGCGCGGCGGCACCATCCTCGGCACAGCCAACCGCGGCAACCCCTTCGCCCGCAAAGTCATGCAGGATGGCAAGGAAATCATCATTGATGTTTCGGATAAAGTCGTAGCGGCCATCAAAGCGCTGAACCTGGATGCGGTCATCGTCATCGGCGGCGACGGCACCCTGCACGTCTCCATGGAACTCTGTGACAAGGGCGTCCCGGTTATCGGCGTGCCCAAGACGATAGACAACGACGTGGGCGGCACAGAAGTCACCTTTGGCTTCGACACCGCTCTGACGATTGCCACCGAGGCCCTCGACCGGCTGCATACCACCGCCGAATCCCACCACCGCGTCATGGTGCTGGAACTGATGGGCCGCGACGCCGGTTTCATCGCCCTCCACGCCGGCGTAGCAGGCGGGGCGGACATCATCCTGATTCCCGAAATTCCCTTCAGGTATGATGCTATCATCCACAAGGTGCGCCAGCGCGTGGAACGCGGCTCGCACTTCAGCCTGGTGGCAGTTTCCGAAGGCGCGAAGCCGCTTGGGGGAGGGCAGGTCTTCTCGCGCCGCGGGGACGCAGTCTACGTGCCGAGGCTGGGCGGCATCGGACAGGAAGTAGCAGAATATATCAACGCCCAAGGATTCGAGTCGCGCGTCACCGTGCTCGGTCACATCCAGCGCGGCGGCACGCCAACCGCCTTCGACCGCTGGCTGGCGACGCGTTACGGCGCGGCGGCGGTCCGGGCAGCGGCGGCAGGCAGGTTCGGCCACATGGTCGCTCTCCACAACGCCCAGGTGATCACCGTCCCCCTGCGCGAGGCGCTGGCGGTCCCCAAGCGCGTCAACGTGGACAGCGACGCCGTCCGCACCGCGCGCGGGATCGGCATCTCGTTTGGGGATGAGAACAATTAAACACCAAGGACACAAAGCGACTCGAAGTTATCCCTTTGTGCTCCTTTGAGTCCGTTGTGTTGAAACGCTTTAAGAAGCGGAAGGCCGCCCTGTTCGGGCGGTCTCCCTGTTCGCGCTGCGGCATCTTTCGCTAATCAACAGCGAGGAGGGATGCCACAGCGCTTCGTTTCAAACTACTATCCATTTCGGGCACCACCTCCTCTTCTGTAAGGATGGCGGGTTGGCGGCCCCCCCTGTCTAAAGTCAGTATCACACAAAACAAATTAGATGTCAATGGTGCGATTAAACCTCGCTTAAGATAACGCGCACGTCGGCTGCCAGCGCGCCCCGGCCGGCAGGCAACACCATCAGCGGATTGACGTCCAATTCCTCGATCTCCGGGCAGTCGGCAGCCAACTGACCGATCCGCACGATGGCCTCCACCAGGGCGGCGCGGTCGGCGGGCGGAGCGCCGCGCAGACCCTCCAGCAGTTTCGCCGCGCGGACCTCGCCGATCATCTCCTCCGCGTCCTGCCGCGAGAGCGGCGCAAGGCGGAAACTGACATCCGCCAGCGCCTCCACGTACACGCCCCCCAGCCCGAACATGACCAGCGGCCCAAAGACCGGGTCGCGTTTGACGCCAAGGATGACCTCCTGCCCGTCCGTCACCATCTGCTGGACCTGCACGCCGCGAATCTCGGCTTGCGGATGCGCCGCCCGGGCGCGCCTGACGATGGCCTGCCAGCCCTCCCGCGCCGCGGCCTCGTCTGACACATTCAGCAGCACCCCGCCCACCTCGGTTTTGTGGAGGATGTCCGGCGAGGCGAGTTTGAGCGCCACCGGGAAGCCGATTTCGGCGGCGAAGCGGGCGGTCTCGTCGGGCGTAGTTGCCAGTCTATCTTGCGGGGTGGAGATGCCGTAGGCCTCCAGCAGGGCGCGGGCGGCGGCCGCGTCGAGGGCGCGGCGGCCGTTTCGACGGGCAGCAGACAGCAGGTCCCGCGCCCGCTGCGGCGCAAGGCCGGAGGGAGGTTCGGGGAGCGGGTGTTCCGTCTCCAGCCAGAGGGCGCGGCGGCGCATGATCCCAAAGGCCTGCACGGCGTCTTCGGGGAAGCGATAGGCAGGCAGGCCGCCTTCGTCGGCCACAGCGAAAGCGCCCTTCAGGCTGGCTTCGCCCATCAGGCAGGCCAGGACAGGTTTGCGTGTGCCCGAATCGCGAATGACCGAGACGAGCGTTTGGAGGATGGCCTGCGGGTCTATCAGCACCATTGGGACGAGGATGAGCAGGATGCCATCGTTGGCGGGGTCGGCGAGCAGGGCTTGGAGGGCGCGGCGGTAGTGACTCTCGCCTGCGCCGCCGAGCATGTCCACCGGGCCGTCGGTGACGGCGCTGGGGTTGAGAAAGGCGCGCAGGGCGGCGCGGGTTTCCGGGCCGGTGTGGGCCAGCGTCAGGCCGGCGGGTTCGAGGGCATCGGCGGCCAGCGCGGCGGGGCCGCCGGCGTTGGTCAGGATGGCGATGCGGTTGCCGCGGGGGAGCGGCTGGTGCGCCAGGGCCAGGGCCGCGCCGAAGAGATTCTCGATGCCATCCACTTCGATGAGACCGGCCTGTTTGCAGGCGGCGCGGAAGGCGGCGTGGACGCCCGCCAGCGCGCCGGTGTGCGAGGCGGTGGCGGCCTGTCCGCTGTGCGTGCGTCCGCTCTTGAGCGCCAGCACCGACTTATGCAGGGAGGCCTTGCGGGCGGCGGCGAGGAAGGCCGATCCGTCTCTGATGTCTTCCAGGTAGAGGGTGATGACGCGGCTGTGGTCGTCGGCGGCCAGGTAATCGAGCAGGTCGGATTCGCTGACGTCCACTTTGTTGCCGATGCTGAGGAAGCGGCTGAAGTGCAGGCCGCGCGCCTGCGCCCAGTCTATAATGCCGCCGCACAGCGCCCCGGATTGCGAGACGAAGTCAATGTACCCTAATCCGTGCAGGCCGGCAGCGAAGGTGGTGTTGAGCGGGGTGTGCGTGTCAATGACGCCGATGCCGTTGGGGCCCATGAGCCGCATCCCGTAACGGCGGGCGATCTCCAGGCAAAGGCGCTCGCGTTCCTCCCCTTCGGGGCCGACCTCGCGGAAGCCGCCGGAGATGATGATGGCGGCCTTCAGCCCGCGTTTGCCGCAGTCTTCGAGCAGGGACGGAATCATTTCCGCAGGGACGATGATGACGGCCAGTTCGACCGGGTCGGGGACGGAGAGAATATCGGGGTAGCAGGGCCGCCCAAGGATCTCCTCCGCTTTGGGGTTGACCGGGTAAACGGGGCCCGGATAGCCGAATTGCGGGTGGAGAAGGTTGACCAGGATGCCGTAGCCGAGTTTGGTCGGGTCGCCGCTGGCGCCGATGAGGGCGACGCCGTTTGGCCGGAAGAAGGAAACGAGGGTCGTGGGGTCAGGGTGCATGGAAATTCTTTGTGAGACGGAGGAGTGAGACTGCTTTTGGGTGAAATTATAGCCGACAGGGAATAAAATACAAGTTACAATGTCCGGGAACGCCGGTTGTACGACTTGAAGCGCCCCGCTTATCTGACATCTTTTGAGAGTCCGTTGTGAGTCCCTGCCAGACGCGGCTGGCTACGATTGGTAAAACTCTTGTAAGGAGGTGCGTATGAAACGCCCCAACGTCCTCTGGATCGTTGCCCTGTTCCTGGGCTGGGCCTTCGATTTCCTGTTCTGGAAGCACCGGCCGGGGATCAGTTTTGCCATCTACGTGGCGTTGTGCCTCGGCGGCGGCTTCCTGGCCCTGCTCTGGAACGGGATCAAGCCCTCGTGGAAATCGCTGCTCCTGCTCGTTCCTCTCCTGTTCTTCGCTGCTATGACCGTTGTCCGCCGCGAGCCGATGAGCGTTTTCCTGGCCACCGTCTTCCCACTGACGCTGTTGGGCATCCTGGCGGCCACCTACCTGGGCGGGCGCTGGCTGCGCTACAGCCTGGCCGACTACGTTGCCAACCTGTTCAAACTGACCGGGAGCATGATCGCTCGCCCCATTATCTTCCTGTTGGAGCAGAAGAAACAGGCCCGCAGCGGGGAAAACGCCAATCCGCCGGGAGCAGGCGCGCGGTCTGGGGGGAAGCGGATCTGGGCGGTGCTGCGCGGGGTGCTGATTGCCATCCCGATCGTGGTCGTCTTCGCCGCTCTGCTGTCGTCCGCGGACCTGGTGTTTGCCGCCCGTCTCGACGAGTTAATCCAAGCCTTCCGGCTGGAACGCCTGCCGGAGTACATTTTCCGCTGCATCTACATCCTGATCTTTACCTACGCCCTGGCAGGGGTCATCCTGCACGCCGGGCAGAAGAGCCAGGACGAGAAATTGATCGGCGTGGAGAATCCGCTCGTGCCGCCCTTCCTGGGCTTCACCGAGACGGCCATCGTGCTCGGCGCGGTGAACCTGCTGTTTGGGTTCTTCGTGATCATCCAGTTCCAGTATTTCTTCGGCGGGCAGACTAACATCGGCGTGGAGGGCTACACCTACGCCGAGTATGCCCGCAAGGGTTTCGGCGAACTGGTGGCGGTGGCCTTTTTCAGCCTGCTGCTCTTCCTGAGCCTGAGCGCCGCCGTCAAGCGGCAGACCGCGGCCCAGCGCTGGGCTTTCTCCGGGCTGGGCGTGCTGCTGGTGGCGCTGGTGGGCGTGATGCTCTTCTCGGCCTTCCGGCGGCTGGCGCTCTACGAGACAGCCTACGGTTTCACCCGCCTGCGGACATACACACACGTCTTCATGATCTGGCTGGGCGTCCTGCTGGCCGTGGTGGTAGCGCTGGACATCCTGCGCCGGGAACGGGCTTTTGCGCTGGCGATGGCGCTGGCCTCCATCGGGTTTGCCGCGACGCTGACCCTGCTGAACGTGGACGGGTTCATCGTCCGCCACAACGTGACCCGCGCCCCGCTAGAAGAGGAACTGGATGTGGCCTACCTGGCCTCCCTTTCCACAGATTCGGTGCCGGACCTGGCCTCTGCGCTGCAAGACGAGAGCCTCTCCGCCGGGAGGCGCGACGCGGTCGGCGCGGCGCTGGCCTGTCGCCTCGATGCGGCTGCTGACGAGCCGGACGACGATTGGCGTTCCTTCACCTTCTCCGACCTGTGGGCAGACCGGGCGCTGAAACAGGTGCAGGGCATACTGGACAACTACACCATCCTGGACGATTTCTGGCCTGTGCAGGTGGAGACTCCCCTGGGCAAGACCTACGATTGCTGGACAGGCTGGATGGATTAGCAGGCAGATTTCGGCGGAATCGAACAGCCGGGCAGGAGAGTTCTGTCCGGCTGTTGTTATCCCCTTGCTCATGCCAACTCTACCGGCTGGACATCCAGTTTCAGGAAATACTCGATTCCCTCCCTTCGCAATGCCAAACGGATCGCTTTCGGGAATGCCGGCAGGGCAACTTCTTTGTCAATGAAATGACCGGGATGCGGTAGGGCCGGCCGCTCTTGCGTCCGGTAAGGTTTTCAGTGTCAGGTCAAGGGCATTTTTTGTGTTTTACCCGAATCTATCCGAATAAAAACTTGCGGCGCACTTTTCGGTGCGCCGCAAGTCGGTTATGGCTATGAGGCTGCTGGCTTTGGGAGCAATGGGCTGGTCTTCTTTTTTGACGGCTGGGGCGTGGGGATTTCGCGCGGCGGGACAAGGCCAAAGCGTGAAGCGCCCAGGTAGAGGATTTCCAGGATCAGGTCTTCGTAGGAGATGCCCTGCGCGTTGGCTTGGATGCACAGGTCGCTGTAGCCGGGGGTCAGGCCGGGCAGGGTGTTGATCTCCAGCAGGCGCGGGTTGCCTTCGGCGTCCAGGCGAAAATCGGTGCGGGAAACGTCCAGTGCGCCGAGCACGACATGGGCGCGGTAGGCCAGGTGCTGCAATTTTTTGCACAATTCGGGGTCAATGGGCGCCGGGCAGAGATAGTCGGGCGCGCCCTCCGCGCCGACCGATTGGGCTTTGGCTTCGATTCCGTACACGCCCGGTGTGACCGAGCGCGAACTGTCCAATTCCAGAACCGGCAGGCGCAGGAAGCCGTCCTTATTGTACCATTCGGGATGGCGGGAATAGAGGACGGTGTCGTAGCGCCCCAGCACGCCGACGGTGAACTCGCGCCCAGGCAGGAAGACCTCCACCAGGGCCGGCTGGTGGTACATGCGGATGACATATTCGACGCGTTCGCGCAATTCGGCCTCGTTGTTGACGACGGCGCGGGCGTCCACGCCCATACCGGTGCCTTCGCGGGCAGGTTTGACGAAGAGGGGGAAGTGGAGTTCAGGGCGCAGTGGTTCATCGCCGAAGGTGAATTCCTGGAAAGGCGCCACGGGCAGGCGGCGGTCGCGCCAGATGCGCTTGGTGAGCGTCTTGTCGAGCGAGATGGCGTTGGTCAGGACGCGCGAGCCGGTGTAGGGGATTTTGAGCAATTCGAGCAGGGCCGGGATCTGGGCTTCGCGCGCATCTCCCCCAAGCCCTTCGGCGATGTTGAAGCAGATGTCGGGTTTGGCGTCTTTCAGGGCATAGGGCAGGTTGGCGTCTGCCTGGATGAAGAGGGTCTTGTGCCCGTCGGTTTCGATCGCCGCCCGGATGTGGTCAATGGTTTCGATGTAGTCGAAGTCCGCGCCGGCATCAGGAGGAACATCTGGCGGGAGGGGTTTATCGTGTTCCTTGATGTTGGCAAGTACAGCCACCCGCCACTTGCGTGCCAGACGCGGGGTGGAACTGGGAGGCTTTTCAGTTTCCTTACCTTGCGTGTTTGGGTTCATCTTGATCCTCGGAAATATCTTTTTGCGGGCGTAGTATAAAACAATCTGCCTGGATGACAAGAGGAAACGCTGGCTATTTTGGGGAATTTTCGAGATTCTCCACAACGCTTGTGCGCCGCTGCGAGGCGGCGTTTTTTCACCGAGGCAATCTCCCAAACGGCCAACAGCGACACACAAATTTCAACGGAGCAGGGGAGAGTCTGCCGGCTTTCCTGCGCCGGCTCCCCGGCTGGAGGGGCATTTAGCGGGATGGCTTTGTGCCAAATTGCACCCAAACTGGACAATCGCCTTACTTTCAGGTATCATTCGCTTCGTCTCGTCAGAATGACTCTCTGGCAAAGCAACATTGGCAAGCCCGGACGCAAGGTATCCGGGCGATTGTGCGTAAATATCCGCCAATGCAAAAACCTGGAAATTGTTGGAAAATCCCCAATGTGGAGGCCAAATGGCAGACCTCATCAAACAGATTACCACTGATCTTCAAAAACAAATCGAAGGCTACAAACCTGAAATTGGATTCAGCGACATCGGCACGGTGCTGGAAGCCGGCGACGGGATTGCCCGCGTGACCGGGCTGGCAAATGTCCGTTCGCAGGAACTCGTCCAGTTCGCCAATGGCGTGATTGGCATTGCCTTCAACCTCGAAAAGGATTCGGTCGGCGTGATCATCATGGGTGATTACGCCGAAATTGTCGAAGGGATGACCGTACGTGCCACCGGACGCATTGCCTCGGTGCCGGTGGGCGATGCCCTGATTGGACGCGTGGTCAATGCCCTGGGTGAGCCGGTGGACGGTAAGGGTCCCATCGCGACGACCGGTTACCGTCCCATCGAACGCATCGCCGCCGGCGTGGTAGGCCGCCAGGATGTGGACACCCCCGTCCAGACGGGCATCAAAGCGATTGACACGATGATCCCAATCGGGCGCGGCCAGCGCGAACTCATCATCGGCGACCGCCAGACTGGCAAGACAGCCATTGCTATTGACACCATCATCAACCAAAAAGGTAAAGACCTGATCTGCATCTATGTTGCCATCGGGCAGAAGAAGGCGGCCATTGCCCGCACGGTGGCGCTCCTGGAGCGTTACGGGGCGATGGAGCATACGATTTTTGTCGTTGCCTCCGCCGACGAGTCGGCTGCCTTGCAGTACATTGCTCCCTACGCCGGGTGCGCCATTGGCGAAGAATTCATGGAAACCGGCCGCGATGCGCTGGTCATCTACGACGACCTTTCGAAGCACGCCTGGGCTTACCGCCAGGTCTCTCTCCTCTTACGCCGTCCGCCGGGACGCGAGGCTTATCCGGGCGACATCTTCTACCTGCATTCCCGCCTGCTCGAACGCGCCGCCCGCCTGGCAAACAAATACGTCATTGTGAAGAAGGATTTTTCCGCTGCCCTGGCCGAAGAGAAGGACGCGGTCAACGGGCAGGTCTATAGCGGCCCCCGCTCGGCGCATGACGCCGGCGAGGCGCTCAAAGCGCTTGACAACCCCGAAAACTATAAGATCGTCAAAGTAAAGGGCTCGGGCGGTTCGCTGACAGCGCTCCCAATCATCGAGACGCTCCTGGGCGATGTCTCGGCCTACATTCCCACCAACGTTATTTCGATCACCGATGGCCAGATCTACCTGGTCAACAACCTGTTCAATGCCGGCATCCGTCCGGCTGTGGATGTGGGTATCTCGGTCTCGCGGGTGGGCGGCGCGGCGCAGACCAAGGCCATGAAGCAGGTGGCCGGCAAACTGCGCCTCGACATGGCCTCCTACCGCGAACTGGCCGCCTTTGCATTGATGGCTTCTGACCTCGACAAGTCCACACAGGCGCAGTTGACGCGCGGCCAGCGTATGCAGGAAATCCTGAAGCAGCCGCAGTATGAACCCATGCCGCTCGAACACCAGGTGATGGTGGTGTTTGCGGGGACGAACGGCTTTGCCGATGCTGTTCCCGTGGAGCGGATGAAGAAGTGGGAAGCCGATCTGGTGCGCTATCTTTCTGCTTCCTACCCGGAAATTGGCAAAGATATTGCGGACAAGAAGCAGATCAGCCCTGAGACCGAGAAGAAACTGCGGGAAGCGTTGGGTGCTTTCCAGGCGAGTTGGCAATGAGAAGGCATCAGGTAGACAGGTAAATAGGAAATGGCATCAGCCCGTGAAATGCGGATGCGAATCCGCAGCGTCAAAAATATCTCGCAGGTAACCCGCGCCCTCGAAGCCGTCTCGGCTAGCAAAGTCCGCAAGGCTGTGGCGGCGGTGCAGGAGACGCGTCCGTACGCGACCAAGGCCTGGCAGGTGCTGACGCACGTTGCCGGGCAGCCGGGGCGGGGGACCCTGCACCCGCTGCTCACCAGCAGGCCCGAGGTCCGCAAGACGCTCGTGGTGGTCGTCAGCGGCGACCGCGGCCTGGCTGGGGCGTACAACACTAACATCATTCGTTTCACCGCCCAGCATTTCGACAGGTACCCAAACCCGGTCGCGTACGTGGCGGTGGGGCGCAAGGGCCGCGACATGCTCCTCCGCCGCAGAAAACAGGTGGTGGCCGAGTTCAGCAACCTGCCGGCCGCGCCCTCCTTCGCGAACGTTTCTGCAATCGGACGCCTGGCGGTGGATGACTTCCTAAAAGGCGAGGTGGATGAGGTCTGGCTGGTTTATACGGATTTCGTCAACATGGTCAGACAGGAGCCGGTGCTCAAGAAACTCCTGCCCCTCGAAGTGGACAGCCACGACCGCGTGGAGGCTTACCAGGCCCAGCATTTGAACGCCGCGTATATCTATGAGCCCGAGGAGCGGCAGATTTTGGATACCATCATCCCGCGCTTCACCGCGCTACAGGTCTACCAGGCCATCCTGGAATCGCTGGCCTCGGAACATGCCGCCCGCATGGTGGCGATGCGCAACGCCACCGATAACGCCATCGAACTGGCCGACCATCTGCAACTGGTCTATAACAAGGCCCGTCAGCAAGGCATTACCAACGACCTTTTGGACATTGCCGGAGGCGCCGAAGCGCTGGCGCGGGCGATGGTGCAACGATAACTTACTGGAGGATACTTATGGCGAACGTATCAGGCCGCGTGATTCAAATTCAAGGAAGTGTGGTGGACGTGGAATTCCCCGATGGGAGACTCCCCGAGGTGTTCGAGGCTTTGGAGATTGCCCGCCCGAATTCCCTGCCGCTGGTTCTGGAAGTGGAAAAGCACCTGGGCGATAACTGGGTGCGCTGCGTCTCGATGGACACCACCGACGGCCTCCGGCGGGGCGTGGAAGCGGTTGCCACCGGCGCGCCCATCAAGGTTCCGGTTGGCCAGGCCACGCTGGGACGCATCTTCAACGTCTTGGGCCGCCCGGTGGACGAGAAGCCCGAAGAGGTGAAGGGAGAGCAGTATTACCCCATCCACCGCCCGGCTCCGCTCTTCTCGGAACAATCCACCCGCGTGGAAATTTTCGAGACCGGCATCAAGGTCATTGACCTGATTGCCCCCTTCACCAAGGGCGGCAAGACTGGCATCTTCGGCGGCGCAGGGGTGGGCAAGACCGTCATCATCCAGGAACTCATCCGCTCGGTGGCCACCGTCCACCAAGGCAACTCGGTCTTCGCTGGCGTGGGCGAGCGGACGCGCGAGGGGACGCAACTCTACCGCGAAATGCTCGAATCCGGCGTCATGAAAGATACTGTGATGGTCTTTGGCCAGATGAACGAACCTTCGGGCGTGCGCCTGCGCGTGGCGCTGACCGCCCTCTCGATGGCCGAATACTTCCGCGACCAGGGGCGCGACGTGCTGCTCTTCATTGACAACATCTTCCGCTTCACCATGTCTGGCTCGGAGGTCTCGGCTTTGCTTGGCCGCATGCCTTCGGCGGTCGGTTACCAGCCCACGCTGGCTACCGAAATGGGCGAATTGCAGGAACGGATCACCTCCACCCACACCGGCTCGATTACCTCCATGCAGGCCGTGTACGTCCCGGCGGACGATTACTCGGACCCCGCGCCTGTTGCCACCTTCACCCACCTCGACGCGACCATCGCCCTCGAGCGTTCCATTGCCGAGAAAGGCATCTACCCGGCTGTGGACCCGCTGGCCTCCACCAGCCGTATCCTCGACCCGAACATCGTCGGCGCAGACCATTACAACACTGCCCGCGAATGCCAGCGCGTTCTCCAGCGCTACAAGGACCTGCAGGATATCATTGCCATCCTCGGTATTGACGAACTCAGCGAAGACGACAAACTGGTGGTTGCCCGCGCCCGCAAGATCGAGCGCTTCTTCTCCCAGCCGTTCTTTGTGGCCACGCAGTTCACCGGTCTCGAAGGGCAATACGTGCCGATTAAAGAAACCGTGCGCGGCTTCCGCGACATCCTGGACGGCAAATGCGACGATCTGCCCGAACAGGCCTTCATGATGGTCGGCTCGATTGACCAGGCGCGCGAAAAAGCCGAGAAACTGGCTAAGAGTGCATAAGTGTCCCAGTGTCAAGTGTCATGTGTTCTGGAACACGTGACGCCGAAACACTTGACACGGGAGAGCAGACATGCCAATCCGATGTGAGATTGTTTCGCAAGACCGCAGGGTGTACCAGGGCGACGCCGACATGGTGTTGCTCCCTGGCAGTGAAGGGGTGATGGGCATCTTGCCCCACCATGCCCCGCTGTTGACGACCCTCAAATTGGGGGTCATCACGGTGCGTTCCGGGGGCAACGAAGAATATTTCACCATTGCCGGCGGCATGGCCGAGGTCCAGCCCGACCTTATCACCATACTGGCCGACGCGGCCGAGAACGTGAGCGAGATTGACGTGGAACGCGCCCAAGCCGCTCGCGAGCGCGCCGAAGAAATGTTGGCCAAAGGCGTCCCCCCCGACACAGATGCTTATCTGGCTGTGGAAGCGGCCCTGCGCCGCTCGAATCTGCGCCTGGAAGCGGTCAGGCGCTTCCGCAAGGCCGGCGCCAAACCTGCGCGCATGACCGAGGAATCGAGGTAAGTATGCCGCCCCTCACGTCCCTGTCCAAGGAATTGGGAATTGACCTGGGCACCACCCAGACGCGCATTGCCGATTCGGGCGGCGTCCTGGTCAATGAACCGACTATCGTCGCCATTGTTATCGAAGAACAGAAGATTGTAGCGCTCGGCAATGAAGCGCATGCGATGCAGGGACGCGTCTCAGAGGAAACCATTGAAGTGGCTCACCCCCTGCAGAACGGGGTGGTGGCCGACTACGAGATCACCGAGGCGCTGCTGGCCTATTTGCTGAAACAGGTCAGCGGTCCGATGCGCATCTTCCGCCCGCGGGTGATGATTACCGTCCCCTACGGCGTGACCAGCGTGGAGGCGCGCGCCGTCCACGAAGCGGTGCTGCAGGCCGGTTCACGCGACGCCTACCTGATCCAGCAGCCGCTGGCGGCCGCTATCGGTGTGGACCTGCCGATTGGGTCCCCCTCCGGGAACATGGTTGTCTGCCTGGGCGGCGGTGCGACGCAGGCGGCGGTCATCTCCATGTACGGCATCGTCGCCGCCGAGACCTTGCGCGCCGGCGGCTTGCAATTGGACGAAGCCATTGCCGCCTACGTCCGCAGGAAGTATGGCGTCATCATTGGCCCGGCCACCGCCGAGCAGTTGAAGACCCGCATCGGCGCGGCCATTCCGCAGGACAAGGAAGAGAGCCTCGAAGTCCAGGGACAAGACCAGGTCAGTGGCCTGCCGCGCCCGGCTACGCTCACGACCGGTGAGATCGTGGAGGCGCTCCAGGAGCCGCTCAAGCAAGTGGTGGAAACCTGCCGCCGCGTGCTCGAGAAGA
The DNA here is from genome assembly GCA_020722345.1 of Anaerolinea thermophila. Classification (GTDB taxonomy): domain Bacteria; phylum Chloroflexota; class Anaerolineae; order Anaerolineales; family Villigracilaceae; genus UBA877. The sequence continues at coordinate 19,170 of DYKZ01000008.1, forward strand.
CTCCGCCCGAACTGGTCTCGGACATCATTGACCGCGGCGTGGCGCTGACCGGCGGCGGGGCGCAGTTGCGCGGCCTGGACAAACTGCTGACCAAGATGCTTGGCATCCCCGCCTACCTGGTGGATAATCCCACCACTTGCACGGTGCAGGGCGCAGTGAAGGCGCTCGGACTGTATCCTGTCCTCAAGCGGAACCTGCCGCCTGTATGAACTTCACAGACTGGGCCTGGCCAGTCTTGTTTTTGAGAGAATTATGACCGAAATTCCTCCCTCCTTTTCTTCCGTAATCGGGCTGGGTCAGCCGCAGTCGTGGTTCCCGGTGCGAAACTGGAACCGGATCGGCAACCTGGTTATCGCCCTGGTCATGCTGGCCGGGGCCTGCTTGGTGGTCCTCTACGGCATCTACGACGCTTCCGTTGCCTTCCGCAAACACGGACTGGCCGTGCTGGATGACAGATTATTCCTCCCGCTCGTGATTGCCGGGATCATGTTCCTGCTCGGCGGGCTGGGCGGATGGGGCGCGTATGCCAACTGGAACAAAGGGGCGCTGCTGTGCGAGAAGGGATTTGCCCTGCGGACACGGCGGGGAATCCAGTCCTGGACCTGGGAGGATGTTGTTTCGTTCACCGCAGCGATCACGCGCCATTACACCAACGGCATCTACACCGGCACAACCCATGTGTACACCCTGCTGAATAAACAGGGCCAGCGGCTGGTGCTTTCGGACGTTTTCAAGGATGTGGAAAAACTGGCGCAGGCGGTGGAACAGGGGATTTTCCCCCATCTCTACGACCAGGCGGCTGCGCAGTACAACGGCGGACAGATGGTCCTCTTCGGGCCGGTGGCGGTCAGCAAGGCAGGCATCCGGGTTGGCAAGAAAACCTATCCCTGGCAGGATGTGAAGGAGGTATCCATCCACCAGGGTATCCTGAAGGTCTCGAAGAAGGATGGCGGGTGGTTCAGTGGAGCCAGCGCGCCTGCCTCCGTCATTTCCAACCTGCGGGTGTTGTTGAGCATCCTCCACCAGGTGGTGGGCGTGAAGGCGGGCTGAGGGAAGAATTGCGATTGCAGTTTAGCCGCCGCGCCGGTTGTCAATCGAAATCTGCCCTGAAACCCCAAATTTAACCAACCCTTACTCGCACTGAAAATGGAAATCTCCCGGCAGGGTATGGCCGGGAGATTGTTACGAAAGGTAGAGCAAATTATTCGTTGGCCGCCACGATGATCTTGTCGGCTTCTGAGAATGTGATCATTTCAAATTTCTTCGGGTTGGTGTGCACGCCGTAGGATTTGGCCGCCTCCCCGGCCTCGGCCACCAGCCGGTAGCCGATGGCTGTCTCACCCCGACGGCGCGCCGCCTCGACCACCGTGTAGAAGTTGACCGGCCTGCCAGCCTCCACGTAATCGCCGACCGGTTTCAGGTAGATCTCGGAACCTTCGGGGTCGAAGATGTCGGTGAAGACGGCATACAGGTTAGCGTTTTCGGAGAGTTGCGCCATCATCAGGCTGATGAGGTGGTCGCTGACGATGAAATCGTCCACACGCGTCACCTCGGCCAGTTCGCGGTTGCGCAGGTCGAGCATCTCGCTGACGATGGAGAACGGCGTCTCGTCGCGTTCGGCGATGTCGCGCAGGTGCAGAAGGGTCACCAGCGTCCTGGCGTCTGCTTCCTGGACCTCGAGGCCGGCGTAACTCAACACAATGACATGATCGAAGTCCGCGGCTTTGATGCTCTCCAGAAGTTCCCGGCTGGCGGTATCGCCTTCCTGGAAAATCACTTTCTGGTTGGTGAGTTTACTACACTCCCGCCGGATGATTTTTTCTGCGCCGGCTGTCTCCGATGAGACAGCCGTGTTGGCTACTACCAGGACCTGCGACCCTGCCGGGACGTAGTTGTCGAGTTCGCGGATGATTACCGCCGCGTTGCGGTTCCATCCCAGGATGAGGCATTTCTCCGGTTTTGGTGTGCTGACCTTGCCTGCCGGATGGATGGCAGACTCGTCAACAGGAACGGAAGCAAATCCGGAAACTACAAAGGTATCGTCATCAGCAGTCAAGCCGAAGAGTTCGTCCTCCGCTTCGATGACGGTATCCATGGGCGGGTTCAGGCTTGCAATGTTGTTCCCCTTCTTGATCCCCATCACCGTGGACGTTTCGTAAGCCATCAGGGCCTCGCCGTAGGTCTTCCCCGCCAGGGATGGCTCCCTGGTGAAGTAGATCTCGTCCCCGCCGAAGTTCAGGAGTTCGGTGTAGATCACCGAGAGGCCGCTCTGGCGCGAGGTCTGGGCGGTGACACGCGCCACCAGGTTCCCGACCAGCGCTGCCTGCACCTTGTCGCGCTTTCCGATCATCTCGACCACATCCATGTTCTTCTGTTCGCGGATCTGGGTCACGATGTGGTAGGGTTGTTCGCGACGGTTTGGGTTATTGGTAATCGCCAGCACAGTTTTGATAACCGCCGTATCAGGGTTATCGCCTTCTGGAGGCAGGATGATGATGGATTTGGCCTCGTGCGGGCTGACGATTTCCAGGTCGGTGGGGTCCATCGGCGAACCGGAGCGGCAAATGACCCGCGTGCTGCCCGCCGTTTCGACGCGGGCGCGGATCTCCTCCTCCATTGCCACCTTGTCTTTGTCTGCCAGGATGACGATGCGGGCATTCTTCTGGTTCTCGTTGGCCTGCATCAGTTCCGACAGGATGGTAAAGACCTGCGGCGACCAGCCTAGGATAAGTGTGTGCCCGCTTTCGAGCACCTGCGAACGGCCTTTGCGCAGTTCCTCCAGTTTGCCTTCCACGCCGGTGGTCAGCACGCCGATGAGTGTGCTGACGATGAAGATGCCGCCCAGGGTGACGCCCAGCATGATCAGCCGGAATCCCCAACCGGCATCCCCGCCCATCGTCCCGGCGTCCAGGGTGCGCATCAGGCTCCACCAGACTGCCTCGATGAAGTGGGGCGAATCGCTGCCTTCGGGCGCGAACAGGCGCCCCCCGATGGCAAGAATCAGCCCTGCCGCCAAGATGAGAAGCAGGGAAACCACGCCCAGCCCTCCAATCAGGGCGATGGTTCCCCCAGACATGAAGTTATCGAAAAAATATTGGAAACGTTGTTTGAAGGTCGGTTTTTTTGTCACACACATATTGTCCTCCGGATGCAGATGATGTATTATAGATTCGTTTGACAATCCTGCCAACAGGCTCGATTTTCTCGTTTTCCTGCCTGCATGGAATCTTTCGAAAAGGAGACTCTATGACCACTCTCACTTGGTATGGACACGCCACCCTCGGCCTCGAGACTGGCGGCCAGCACATCCTGGTTGACCCGTTCTTTAGCGGCAACCCGTCTGCCACCATCTCGCCTGACAAGGTCAAAGCCGATTTCATCCTTGTCACCCACGGCCACGGCGACCACGTCGGCGATACCGTTGCCATTGCCAAACGCACCGGCGCGCTGGTCATCAGCAATTTCGAGATCGCCACCTGGCTGGGCAATCAGGGAGTCCAGACTCATGGACAGCACCTGGGCGGCGGGTACAGGCATCCCTTCGGCTACCTCAAACTGACCCTCGCCCTGCACGGCTCGGCCCTGCCGGATGGCTCCTACGGCGGCAACCCGGCCGGCTTCCTGCTCACCACCAACGACGGCAAGAAAATCTACCTGGCCGGCGACACCGGCCTCTTCGGCGACATGAAACTCATCGGCGAGGAAGGCCTCGACCTGGCGGTCATCCCCATCGGCGACAACTTCACCATGGGCCCGGAGGACGCCCTGCGGGCGGTCAAACTGCTCACCCCGAAGGTCGTCATCCCGATCCATTTCGGGACCTGGGGCCTGATTGACCAGGACCCGGCCGCCTGGGCCGCCCGCGTGGAAAAAGAGACTGCCGCCAGGGCGGTGGTGCTCAAACCGGGTGAGGTGTTCGAGTTCTAAGCGTCGGTTGAAAATCGAAGGTTGAAAGTCTTCCGTAGACGTTCAACCTTCGATGCCTTTAAGACGGCCTGCCCGCTTTCCTCAACACAAACAACGCATCGGCGGTGACGAAGGGGGTCATCTTCACCTTGCTTGTCCCGCCCCAACCGACCGGCGAGTAACCGCTCAACGAGGGGCGCGTGACGCGGGAATAAGTTTCCTCGGCGGGGAAGCCGCCGTTTTAGCCTCCCCCGAAGCGGGTCCGCGCCGAGCACGTTGACGGCCACCTTCCAGGCCAGGGCGGGTTCGGCTTGCAGTTGGGGAAGCAGGTTATTCATAGCGCAGGATTCCTTTCGTGTCCACGCCCGCCAGCAGAGCGCTGACGGGTTTGCCCAGGGTCGGATGAACGAGGGCAGGCGCCAGGTCCGCGAGCGGAACGAGGACGAAAGCCCGCTCGTGCAGGCGCGGGTGGGGAAGCGCCAGTTCGGGGGTGTCGAGTACCAGGTCAGCGTAGAACAGGATATCAATGTCAATCAGCCGCGGCCCGTAGCGAACGGAGGGGAGGCGTCCCAGGTCACGTTCGATTTGTTTCAGAAAATGCAGCAAGTCCAGCGGCGGCAGGCGCGTCTGGCCTTCGATGACCATGTTCAGGAATTTTGGCTGGTCGGCCAGTCCCCAGGGCGGGGTCTCGTAAATGGGGGACTCGGCCAGTACCTTCACAAGGGGCGGCAAAGCCTCAATGGCGCGGCGCAGGTTGGAGGTCCGGTCGCCGAGGTTGGCGCCAAGCGCCAGATAAATGGGTTTCGCAGGTTTGACAGGCATGTACCAAATATATGCGTTTTGAGTTCCCGGCACGGCGCCTGTTGTCGAAAAAGTGCGCTGTCCGAGCGTTTTATTTCTTCACGCTAAAGCGGACCTCCGCTGCCCCCACGTTTCCCGCCCGGTCGGTTGCCTCGACCCGCAGTACGTGCTGCCCGGTCTTGGCCTGCCACAGCGCCCCAAACGGCGCGGCAGAGAGGCTGGCGATCTTCTCCCCGTCCACGTAAACAGTCACCGCGCTCAGGAAAGCCTCCTGCACCTGCGCCTGGAGGGCAACCTGCGGCTCGCCGCCCAGGCTGACCTCCTGCCCGGCCTGCGGGTACAGGATGGCGACCTGCGGCGGGGTATTGTCCAGGGTCACCTGCACCAGGGATTCATCCACGCGGTCGCCGGCGCGGACCACCAGCAGGCGCAGCACGTACAACCCGTCCAGACCGGCCGTGTCCCAACTGGCGAGCAGGCCGCCGGTCACGGGGGCGGCGGAATCTTCGCCAATTTGCAGCCAGGTCGCCGGGTTCAGCCCGGCCCCGTATTCCAGCCGGTAGGAGACGAAATCCGCGCCCGCCGCCGTGCCGCGTACCTCCAGCACGCCGCGCCCGTCCGCGAACATGGCCGGGGAGGTGATATGCGCCCATTCAAGGATGTTTTCCGGCTGGTAGGTGTCGTAGATGGATGGCGGCTGCTCGATCCCGGCTGTCTCGGCCCAGGCCTGCGCCTCCGGCGGCAGCACCATATACACCTGGCTCCTGATCAGTTCGGGCGGCGTGAAAACCGTCCCCAGCAGGCCGGTCTCGATGTTAATCTCGAACGCCCGGTAGAGCGTGTCGGCCTGCGCCGGCTGGCGGCCTTCCAGAAATACCTCCTCCACCACGTTCGGGCAGATCGAAGTCGGCAGCAGACCGGACGGGTCGCAGACTTTGACGCTGACGATGCCGGAGGGCATTTGCCAGCCTGCAGATGGCAGGGTGTGGACGGCTGTCTGCATCAGCGCCTGCCACAGCCCCGCCGCTGCGTCCCCGGACCCTGAGCCTGCTCCCGTCAAATAGACCGCCGTCACCCGCTGGGGCGTGTATCCCGTCACCCAGGCCGCCGCGCCGTCGAGCGTGGAGGAGACTTTGACGGCGGCCGGGCGGCCAATCTCCAGCAGACCGCTCCCCTCCGGCCGCTCGCTCAGCACGTGGTTCATCAGGTAAGCCAACTGCGGGCTGACCACCAGCCGCGTCTCCGGCATCGTCCAGTCCAGCCAGAGACTTCCATCCGCGCCGCTGACTTGCAAAACGGCGGACGGTTCCAGCGCGGACGAGTCCGCTTTCCTCCCTGCCTGGATACCCTCGACAGCGAAAGCTCCGTAGGCGGAAATTAGGTTGAAAGGAGAAACCTCGAATTCTTCTTCCAGCAGGCTGGCGGCGGGCAACTCCAAACCGAAAGACGCGGCCGTCTGGCGGATGCTTTGCGTCCCCAACTGCGCCGCCAGTGTGCGCGCCGGGACGAGGGAATCGTTGACCAGCGCCAGGCGCAGGCGCACCGGTCCGTGATAGACCTGCCCCAGATTGGGCGCCTCGGCGGGCAGGTCCCAGGCCAGGCTGGCGGGGTTGAGGCCTCTGGCAAAGCCGGTCAGATAGAGGAACGGGGTGATGGAGGTCCCGGCCGGGTGGGAGGAGAGGTCGCCTGCCGCGGCCAGGATTTGCCCGGTGGCCGGGTCGAGGATGAGCACCCCGCCGCTTGTTGCCGAGGAGAGCGCAGTCACTGCGGGTAACAAAGCGGCGGTCTCGCAAGCAGAACCGTCGCTGGCGGGCAAGACAGCCGGGCCGCCTGCCAGTTGTGAAATCCGGCTGCGCAGGGCGCAGTCGGCCTGGAGTTGCAGAGCGTAGTCCAGGCTGGTGAGGACGACCGCTCCGCCGCGTTCGACGCGCCCTGCGCCGAGGGCCGAATCCAGTTGGCGCAGGAGGTAGTCCACGAACTGCGGCGAGACGCCCGCGTCGGCAATGAGGAGGTCGCTCTCCGGCCGCTCGAGGAGGGTGGGCGGACTGTTTACGGCTTCGTTGGCCTGGGCGGGCGTGATCCAGCCGAGCGAGAGCAGGGAGCGCAGCGCCTCCACCCAATTGGTCTCGGCGGCCTGCGGCGCGTCGAACGGGTTGAGGGCCGGGGCTTCCCCTACAACGGCCAGCATGGCGGCTTCGCTAAGAGTCAGGTCGGCGGCGGATTTGCCGAAATAAAGGCGCGCCGCCGCTTCGGCCCCGTAGGCGTTGTGGCCGTAGTCGGCGCTGTTGAGAACCCATTCCAGCACTTGCTGGGGGCCGTAGCGGGCAGTGATTTGGGCAGCCAGCAACCGCTCGCGGATGGCACGCCGGGCGCCGGGCGGCTCGTCTGCCAGCAGGAATTGATAGACCAGTTCCTGCGCCAGGGTGGGGTGAGAGGCCGGGTCCTGCCAGCCTTCCAGCACGTAGCCGGGAGAATCCCGGAAATCCGGCTGGGTGAGGGCCAGCGTGGCTTTCACCAGCCAGGGAGAGAACTCTTCGTAGCGCAGGAATGTGCGCGGCGAATCTGTCGGGGCGAGGACGGCCAACAGGTACTGGCCGGTGCGGTCGTAGAGGCGCGTTGGCCGGAGCAGGAGGCCGGTGGAGGCGTCCAGTTGCGCCTCGAGTGCTTCGACCGGGGGCAGGCCGCGGGTCAGGGAAGCGTAGGCGAAGGCCGCGGCCAGCACCAGCGTCACGGCCGCGGCGCTGACGATGAATCCGAAACCGAAGGCCAGCCGCTGGGTCCGTTTTTCGGCGCTGCGGCGCGTCCTCTCCTGCCGCTTGCGGCGTTGTCGGATGATGGAGATGGGGGAGGCGGAGCGGGGACTCACTTTGTGATGCGGGTCAGGCGCCCGCTGTCATCTGCCTGGAGGAGAGCCAGTTCGGGCATGGGGAAGTGGCGGGCGTTGGTGGTGACGAGCGTCAGTTCATGGTGAATGGCCGTCGCGGCGATGATGGCATCCGCTTCACTGAGTGTGACCCCCTGCGCTCGCCACGAGTGAATCAGTTCTCCTGCCAAGTCAGCAATTCGGGCAGTCATTGGGATCGTTTGAAGGGAATCAAGCATGTGGAAGGTGGATACTTTTTCATGGTCACGCATCCCGCGCACAATTTCGAGGCGCGTGATGGCAGAGATGTATAATCTGCCCTCCCCTGATAAAGCATCCATCAGATCATCATATCCTTCTGTTTCGCGGAAATGCCTGATCAGGATATTTGTGTCGAGCAGGTGATCACTCATCCTTGCCCCACTCTTTAGAGAAGTCGCGGGTGAATCCTTTTCGACCTTCCTCGATCCAACGGTCTATATCTTCCGGTGTGGCTAATTCGGGATGATCTTCGAGTTTCCATGCGCCGTAGGAATTCTTAATGGCTTCTTTGACTTTCCTGCGGCGCAGTTCGCGCGCCAGCACCTCCTCCACGAAGCGCGTCCGCTCGCGGGCGGGGATGAGGCGGCGCAGTTCGTCGGCCACCGGCTTGGTGAGATAAAGATTCAGGCGTTCGCGGATCTCAGGCATGGCGCAATTCCTTTGCACTATAAGTTTGCACTGTGATTATACATCAATCCGGGTGTTCCTGCGCAGCGACTCCATCGCTGCGAACGTGGCCTTCGTCACGCCGATCAACTGCTCGTACGGGATGGGCGGCGCGCCGCTCTCATGGATGGCTCTGGCGAATGCCTCCCACTCGCCGCGCCAGCCTTTGTCCTGCGCCTTCCTGACCGTTGTCCGGCGTCCGTCGCGCACCATCTCCAGCGAGCGGAAATCGTCCAGTACGGCGATTCGTCCGCCGCAAAATATTTCGAGGCGCTCCTTGGGGAAGGATTTGTCGCCGTTAGCGAGATAGTCCACCACGCCGACCGAACCATCGGGGAAGGTGAAGGTCATCGAGACGTTGTCCTGCCGGTATTTGCCGCCGTCGGGCAGGGCGTGGGCGCTCACGCTGACCGGCGCGGCCCCTGCCAGGAAGGTCAGGAAATCCACGAAATGGCAGCCTTCGCCGATGATCCGCCCGCCGCCCTGGGCCGGGTCGTGAACCCAGTGGTTAGAGGGGATATATCCGGCATTGACACGATAGTGCATGTAGAGCGGTTCGTTGCGAGTCCTGAGTTGTGAGGAAAGGGCTTGGGCGAGGGGGGCAAATCTCCGGTTAAAACCCACAGTAAGAAGGGAGACGGAAGAAGTCAGAAGTTGATTGCTGACTGCTGACAGTTGGTTGCCATCCAGAGCCAACGGTTTTTCAACGAACACATGTTTCCCGGTCCGCAAGGCTTTCACTACAAGTTCAGCGTGAAGGTCGTGGCGCGTGAGAATGGCGACGGTGTTGATGTCCGGGTCGTTCAGGATTTCATCGTCGCTGGAGGCGGCGTAGGCAAAACCGAATTTTTTCGCCGCGTGTTGGGCGTGGAGTCCGCCTGCCGAGGCAATACCGACCAGTTCGATCCCGTCCACTTTTTGGATGGCCGGGAGCAGGGTGGCATTGGCGAAGTTGCCCGCGCCCAAAACGCCCAGTTTGACCGCGGACAATGGACGGTGAACGCCGGAAAATCGAATCTGATTATCTGTTTCCTGATCACCTAATTCTTTGTAAGTCAGCACAACTCCGAGAAATGGTTCTTTCTTCTTCCCGGTGATGACTTCGTATGCTTCGGCGGCGCGCTCGATGGGGAAGCGATGCGTGACGAGCGGCTGGACCCTGAGCCTGTCCTCCGCCATCAAGCCGACTATGGCCTCGAAGTTGCGTCCCTCCGTCCAGCGGACATAGCCGAGGGGGTAGTCGCGCCCGTTCTCCTCGTAGGCGGAATCGTAACGTCCCGGCCCATAGGAGCGGGAGTTGACGAAAGAGAGTTCCTTCTCGTAGTAGATTTTGCGCGGCAGCGAGAGTCCCACCGCGCCGACCGCGACGATCCGCGCCCGGTCACGGGCGATGACCGCCGCCAGTTCGACCGGGTCGTTGGAGGAAGTATCGGCGCAGATAAGCACCACGTCGAAGCCGCGGTTGGCGGTGAATGCCTGGGCCGAGTCGGCGGCCTGGTCACGGAGGCAGGCTCGAAGTCCGAGAGACGAGGCGAGGGCGACGCGCTGGGGGTTGGTATCCACGCCCAAGACGCGGCAGCCGGCTGCGGCGGCAATCTGTCCGGCCAGCAATCCCAGCAGTCCCATGCCGATGACTGCCACAGTCTCGCCGATCTGCGGTACAGCGAGACGGAAGCCGTGCAGGGCGATCGCGCCGAGGGTGGTGAAGGCGGCGGACTCGAAGTCCACGTTGTCGGGCAAGGGGGTAAGCAGGGCGCGGGGGATGACGTTGTACTCGGCGTGGACGGCGTATCCGCCCCCGGCGCAGGCCACGCGCTGACCGACCTTGAAGCCGTCCATCCCCTCGCCCAGCGCGACGATGGTCCCGGCGGAGGAATAGCCGAGTGCCATCGGCTGATCGAGGCGGCTGAAGGCGGCTTGCAGGGTGGGGATAACCCCCTCGCGTTTCATTTTGTCCACCACCTGGCGGACGAGGTCGGGGCGGGAGCGCGCCTTGCCGATCAGCGACTTTTCGGCAAACTCTACGACCATGCGTTCGGTGCCCGCCGAGACGAGCGAGGCGGCCACGCGGACGAGCGCCTGCCCGGCGCGCGGGCTGGGCGCGGGGACTTCTTCCACGCCGGTCTTGCCGGTTTTCATGTTTTGGAGGAGTTGTTTCATGGGTCAAACGGTTCTCTGCGGCTTGATTTTCGGTATTCGATATGGGTGAGGGGGGCTTCCTGACAATCTCGAACGGTGACATTCGTATTTCGGCATTGAGTATACCGCAAGAAAGGGGGCGCGAAATTGCCTCGAAACGGGTAAAATATTTGCAGATGAGTGTCACGAATGGATTGCCGATCAGCCACACCAAGATCACCGTCCCGGGCCGCCGGCCGGAGATCTTGAGCCGCGCCCGCCTGTTGGAAAAGTTGGAGGAATTGCTCGACAAGCGGCTCGTGCTGGTCACTGCGCCGGCAGGCTATGGCAAGACCTCCCTGCTGATTGACCTGGCGCAAAATACCCACATGCCGGTCTGCTGGCTGTCGCTAGACGAACTCGACCGCGATCCGCAGCGTTTCCTGCTCTACTTTGCCGCCTCGATTGCTGAACAGTTCCCCCGCTTCGGGAGCCGCTCCACCGCCGCTCTGGCCGACCTGACCGACATCCGGGCGGCGCTCGAAAACGTTGTCATCACGTTCGCCAACGAAATCTACGACCAGGTTGACGAGCATTTTGTCCTGGCGCTCGATGACTATCAATATGTGGACATAGTGGCCGATATTCGAAACTTCGTCAGCCGCTTTGTGCAGCACGCTCCGGAGAACTGCCACATCCTCCTCGCCTCCCGCCGCCTGCCTGCCCTGCCAGACATGACGGCCCTGGTGGCCCGCCAGCAAGTGGGCGGCTTCGACCTGACCGAACTGGCTTTCCGCCCGGAGGAGATCCGGGCGCTCTTCGAGCAGAACTACGGCGCATCCCTGAGCGAAGAAGAGACCATGCACCTGCTGCGCCGCACCGAGGGATGGATCACGGGCCTGCACCTGAGCCAGTTGAGCGATTCCCGCTCCATCCCGGACCTGACGCAGGCCGCCCGCGCCGTTGGCATTGACCTGTCTGATTACTTCGAACAGCAGGTGCTCAACCAGCAGACCGCTGAGATGCGTTCTTTCCTGCTCCAGACCTCCCTGCTGGAGGAGTTCGACGCCGCTCTGTGCGACGCCGTCCTCGGCGTTGGAGACTGGCAGTCCATGATGCGGAACGCGCGGCAGAACAACCTGTTTGTCCTACCGGTCGGGCAGCGGGGGGATTGGCTCCGCTATCACTCCCTCTTCCAGGAATTCCTGCGCAAGCGCATCCAGCAGGAAAGCCCTGCCACGGTGCAGGCCATTCTGCTGCGCCTGGCGGAGGTCAGCGAGGAGAATGGCGATTGGGAAAAGGCCCATTTCGCCATCAAGCAGACCGGCGACCAGAACGCCCTGACTGCTTTTGTGGAACGCGCTGGATCTCCTCTGATTCAAAGCGACCGCATCCTTACACTTGGTTCCTGGCTGGAGGAATTGCCTCCCCCGGCCATTCAGGAAAACCCCTCGCTGCTGGCCTTGAACAGTTTTGTCGCGCTCGTCAGGGGGCAGGTCAAATACGGCTTCGAGCAAAATGCACAAGCCGAAGCCATGTTCCGCGCTCAGGGCAACCTGCTTGGTTTGGCCTTTACACTGGTGCAGCGCTCCTGGGCGAACCGTCTGCTGGGAGATTACCAGTCTGCGGTTGCGGCTGCCGAGGAAGCCATCCAACTGACGACCGGGCAGCCAGATCAGGAGTTCCGCTTGGCAGAAGCCTACCGGATGAAAGGCTTGGCCCTTTTTCGGCTGGGGCAGGTAACCCTCGCCTCCGAATGCCTGGAACGATCCTTGAAGATGTTTGCGCTTTTGCATCGGGACAAAGATGTTCCGCTCCTGCAAATGGAACTCGGCATGACGCACCGGGTTCTCGGTGATATTGCCTCTGCCCGTTTGAGTTATGAAAAAGCGTTGGAAATCTGGCAGAAGCAGGGCAACCTTACGGCGCAGACCACTCTGCTGAACAACCTGGGCGTCCTGCACCATTTCCGCGGAGAATACGAAAAGGCTGTCCAATCCTTCGAACAAGGTCTGGACTGCGCCCGCCGCAGCGGCTACCTGCGCTCTGAAGCCCTTCTCCTTGCCAGTCTGGGCGATGTGTATGCCGACATCAGCGACCTCGAGGCTGCCGGGCAGACCTACCAGCGCGCCCAAGAGATTGCTATCCAGACCAACGATCATTTCCTGCTCAACTACACCCGCATAGCCTTGGCGGGGATCGCACGCCGCGGCCGCGACCACGACCGCGCCCGTCTGCTGCTGGAAGACGCCGAGAGCGCCGTCCGGCAATCCGATTCACGTTACGAGACCGGGTTGTACATGCTCGAATTGGGCTGCCTGCATTTGTCAGAAGGCAGCCCCGGCCGCGCCGTCCCGGACCTGCTGGCTGCGCTGGAAAACTTCGAGCAGGGCGGCCTGCAAACGGAAGCAGGGCGGGCCAATCTCTGGCTGGCCGCCGTCCTGGCGCAGAACAAGGGCGCGGAGGCCGCCCGCCCAGCCATCGAGGCCGCCTTCCGTTTCGCCGGGGGCGGCGACTCGCCCGCGCCGTTTTTGCCGGCCGGCTCGCAAGTCCGCGCCTGGCTCGCTCCTCTGACAGAAGACGAAAAGATTGGGCCGCGCCTGCGTTTCTTCCTCAGCCAGGTGGACCAGTTCCAGAAGCAACTCCCCTCCCTGCGTAAGCGCCTGCGCCGCATTACCCGCCTGGCGCCGGAATCCGCGCCCGCCCTGACCATCCGCGCCTTTGGCAAATCGCAGGTTCGGGTGAAGGGGCAGTTGGTCACAAATGCCCAGTGGCGGACGCGGGCGGTGAAAGAATTGTTCTTCTTCCTGCTCCAGGCTCCCAGGCCGTTGACCAAGGAGCAGATCGGCCTCGAACTCTGGCCGGAAAACGATGCCGAGCAGTTGAGGAAGCATTTCAAGAACGAACTCTATCGCCTGCGCCGGGCGGTGGGGCAGGATGTAATTCTGTTCGACGGCGCCACCTACCGCTTCAACCACGACCTGGATATCGAGTACGATGTCGAAGTGTTCGAAAGCAGCCTGAAACGCGCCCGCGCCGCGCAGGACGCAGAGGCGAAACTGCGCGCCTATCAGGAGGCGGCGGCGGCTGTGCGCGGCCTGTACCTGGAGGATATCGGTTCCTCCTGGGTGATGGCAGACCAGGAACGGTTCCGGCAGCGCTATCTCGAAGCCCTGCTCGCCCAGGCTGAACTGCTTCTTGGCCGCCGCGATGCAGAAGAGGCGCTGAAGGTGTGCCAGTACATCCTGGTTCTGGATAAAACCTATGAAGGCGCCTACCGGCTGATGATGAGCATCCATGCGGCGCGCGGCGACCGTCCGGCTGTCACCCGTCAGTATCAGGCCTGCCGTGATGCTCTGACGCTGGAACTCGGCGTCCCGCCGTCTGTGGAAACCGAAGCGCTTTACCGCAAGTTGACCGCCTGATCGTACGGTATAAGCCGAATCCCCGCAGATGCCGGGGATTTTTTGTTTTACTTGACGGCTTACTAAAAGCGTTTTTGCATCCTGGTTTGCAGCCTGCCTGTTTGTATGATAACAGCAAATCTACGAAAGGCAGGTACTTCTCATGAACAAGAATTATGCTCACCGCACTGACGAACCGGAAGACGGCGGCATTGGCATTGGCCCCAAATAAGCCTTGACTCTCCCCAGCGGGCGGTCGGATGGGGCGTCGCGCAACGGCAAGACGCCCTTGGTGGTTTCCACCGCTCACCCATGGTTTCCTTATCATCATCGCTTTCCTGTCGTAATTGGTCGCCTTGACGGCAGCCAATTTGCTGGCATTGCCTCCAATGATGGTTTCACAGGATCAAGGTCGGCAGCAATTTCGACTGGAAAAAGTTCTGCTCCTTCCTGAGAATGATTTGATTGCCATAGGCGCTTTCCAGGTAATGGTTGCAGGATCACATCATCGCCAAAAGGAATCGTAATGTTTCAAACCAGTTCCCCACCTGTTCCCCTGGTCGTCCGCAAGTCCTCCGAAGACCGCCTGGAATTGTCCCGTTTAATGGCAGCCGCCACCGTCAACCCGGCGTTTGCCCGTCTCCTCCTCGATGACCCGGAAACCGCTCTGCGGCAGGGCTACCAGGATGAGACCTTCTTGCTTTCCGAAGAGGAACGCACCCTGATTTTGTCCATCCGGGCAGATTCATTGCCACAACTTGCTCAGGTCCTGCTCCGAACCCTAGACCAGGTTGAGCCAGTCCACATGCATTATCCCGCCCAGACGGAACAATATTGCACACGCTGAGCGGATAAACCTGGATGACGCGGCGGGAGGGCGGCGCGGTGACAGAGGGGAGTCACCGTGCCCCGCGTCCGCGTCTCCGCCCTTTGGTTTAAGCGAGAAAACACTTGAGCACCAAATCCGACCCGAAACCCGGCCATTTCGCACTCGACCAGCAGTACTGGCACCTCTCAACACAACTGGAAGCGCTGTTACGCGGCTTTCCCCAAGTTTTGCTTTTACTGGATGAAAAAGGGAAGATCCTCGACTACCAAACCGGCGACCCCTCGCTGTTGTTCATGCCCCCCGACCAGTTCCTGCAAAAGAATATCCGGGATGTTTTCCCACCCGATACTGGCAGCCAGGTAATCCGGGCGGTCGAAAACGCCCGCAGCACCGACCAGGTCGCCGCGTTTCGCTGCCAGTTGCCGACCCTCGGCGGGACGCGCTGGTTCGACCTGCGGGCGGTCTACACGTCCGACCGGCATATCGTCCTCGCCGGGCGCGATGCCGGCGAACAGGTCTCCGCTGTGGAAGCAACCCGCAGGCAATTGCAGCAGGTCTCGGCCCTTCATGCCATCGATTCTGCGGCCATTGCCAGTTTTGACCTGAAAGTTACCCTCTCCGTTATCCTGCGCGAAATCCTCAACCAGTTGTCTGTGGACGCGGCAGATATTCTCCTCCTCGATCCGCAGTCGAACATGCTCGAATTTGCCGCCGGCCTCGGTTTCCGTAACCCGGAAATCCCGCATGCCCCCATCCGGCTCGGACAGGGTTATGCCGGCAGCGCGGCCCGCGAGCGCCGCACGGTCAGTTCCTCGCGCCTGGACCACGTCAATCTTGGCAATGTGTCTGCGGCTCAAATTTTGCACGAGCATTTTGTCAGTTATTATGCCGTCCCTCTTCTCGCCAAGGGACAGATCAAAGGGGTGCTGGAAATCTACTGCCGCGCCCCGCTGCCGCCGACAGAGAACTGGCTGGAATTTCTCAATGACCTGGCGTCCCACGCTGCCCTCGCCATAGACAGCGCCAAACAATTCCAGGAATTGCAGAAGAAAGTCCTCGAACTTAGCGTCTCGTCTGACCTGGCTATCGAGGCCTGGATTCGGGCGCTGGAGATCAGCGGACGCGAGAACCGCGAACATATCCGGCGCGTGGCAGATCTGACGGTCGAGGTCGCCCGAAAACTACAAGTCGGCGAGGCCGAGATCGTCAACATGCGCCGCGGGGCATTGCTGCACGATGTCGGCTTTTTGGGGATTCCCGAAACCATTCTCCTGAAAGCCGGCTCGCTAACGCCTGAGGAACGCGCCATTGTCCAAGAACATCCCGATCTGGCGCTCCACCTGTTGCAGCCCCTTCCTCATCTTACTGCCGCGCTGGACATTCCCCGCTACCACCACGAGCGCTGGGACGGGAGTGGCTACCCCGAAGGCCTGAAAGGGGAGCAGATTTCCCTGGCAGCGCGCATCTTTGCGGTGGTGGACGTGTTCGACGCGCTGACCTCTACCCGCCCCTACCGCCCTGCCCGGTCACGAAAGGAAGCCCTGGAATACATTCGCCAGCAGGCCGGCGTCAAGTTCGATCCGCATGTCGTCGAGGCTTTCCTTGCTGTGGTGGAAGGCGCCAGCCATCTATGGTCGGAATGAACTGGGGGTTGCCCTCGCGAGAGTAAGAAATGAGGACCTGGCAGCCATTCTCTCCCAAATCCCCCACATTCTTACAGCAAAAGTCCTCTCCTAAGGAGAGGACTTGGTGAGCGTGCAGGGATTCGAACCCTGAACCAATGGCTTAAAAGGCCACTGCTCTACCGTTGAGCTACACGCCCATGCGGACGGCTATTCTATCACGCACCTTTTTGGGCGTCAATCAATGCGGCTTTGTTT
>DYKZ01000379.1 GCA_020722345.1 Anaerolinea thermophila
CAGATATGATACACAATACAGATACGATATGCAAGCGGTTTTCGTAACGTACCGCTGCCCGGTCGGCTGCTCGTTTTGGGTGAAACACCGTGTCCGGGACGCTGACGCCTCGCCTTCGGCTCGTTGTCGGCCAGCCGTCGAACGAAAAGCGGAGCTTTCCGCCCGCCGCCCGGCTCCACTTGGGCAAAGCGGCCAGAAACGGCCCTACAGCGCGTTTTGAGAGGGTGGGCAAGGGGGCAGGCAGGGCCACGTCGAGAAAACGCCGCCACGGGCCGCCTGTGAGGTCGTCCGCCGTCCGGGTTTTCGAGTGGAGAGGGGATCAAGCGAACCGTGGAATAAATGGGGGGTAGCCCGTAGGGGGGCACCGTTTATGCCGCGAAAGTCGCTTGATGCACTCGGAACGGCTCACGCTCCCCGAGTGGGGCAGGGGTTTAGGCCGTAGGCCGCCCCCCTGCTCCCGAGGATCAAACGCGACCGTTTGGCCCCCGGCAGGGCCGCCGGAGGCATCTTGCAAACACGATCAAGGCGACAGCCGTTTGACCGCATCCACGAATGACAATCTGAACAGGTGCATGGTCAGGTCAATGGCACCGCCGCCGCCTTGCTCTTTCCTCGTGTCGTACCACTTAGGCCCGGTCGCCAGTAGCTCAACAAGGCGACCGCCGCCATCAATGGACACATTTAGCCGTATCGTGGCCTTGTCCTTCACCGGCACAAAGTCAGGATCAAGCTTCCAATACAGGCCCAGCCGGTCTAGTGTTTCCTGCACCGTCATTGCCCGCAATGAATCCAGCAGCGCGGGCGGAAAGGATCGACGGGCCCGCCTCATGACATCCACCCGGCGAACTGGACGAGGGGGCCGCCCTGCGGGCGGCTCTCCGCGCCGTTCCGGCGCTGCGCGGCCCGTGGATAACTTGCAAGCAAGTTACCCACCGTCCTTGCAGGGCTACTCGCATTTAAAAATGCTGGGCTACTCAAAAGCAGGCGCTCCGCGCCGGGCGTAGGCTTCGCCATTAGTAATACGCACGGACTTGTGCCAACCCTCATTTCCCCGCCTCCGCCT
>DYKZ01000380.1 GCA_020722345.1 Anaerolinea thermophila
CCAAAGGCGATATCAATATCGCGCAAAAAAAAGAAACTCTGTGTCCATCCGCGTTTATCCGTGTTTTCCGCGTCCCATTTTTGAACTTCAACCGGACGCGGACGAGCGCGGATTGACGCGGACACCTGCACTCCCTGGCACCACCCGCCACTAAAGTCCCCGAAGCAAAGCGGAGTGGGAGGGCAGGTGTGCGCCAGGTGCAAGTGAAACGCCGAAAGAAAAAAAATATCGCGCTACAAAATCTTCGCGATTGCGATAGATTTTCGATGGTAATACTATAATTAGACCATAACCCGACAACAAAGAGGAGAAACGCAAATGCCAAACAAGCAGAGCAAACATTCCGCCCTTAGGCAGGCTCGGGCAGCCCAGCGGGCCAAAGCCCGGCAAAGGATCACCACCATCGTGCTGGCAGTGGTTGGGTTGATCGTCATTTTTACCATCGCGGCCATCCTCGCTAACAACCCTCCCGCCGCGCCGACTCTCGAAGCGCCGACCCCGGCCGGCGAAGTGCCGACGCCCTCCATCAAACAGTACGATTCCGCCCCGCCGATGACGATTGACCCCACTAAAGAATACTACGCCACAGTCAAGCTGGTCAAAGGCGGTGAATTCGTGATCCAACTCTTCCCGGATAAAGCGCCGATCACGGTCAACAATTTCGTCTTCCTGGCCCGGGAAGGCTATTACGACGGGACCACCTTCCACCGTGTGCTGGAGGGGTTCATGGCCCAGGGCGGCGACCCGACCGGCACCGGCATGGGCGGACCCGGCTACCAGTTCGTCAACGAGGACAGCGACCTGACTTTCGACCGGGCCGGGTTGGTGGCTATGGCCAACGCCGGGCGGGATACGAACGGCAGCCAGTTCTTCATCACCTTTGCCCCCACCGAATGGCTGAACGGCAAACACACCATCTTCGGGGAAGTGATCGAGGGCATGGAGGTGGTGAACGCCATCACCCGCCGCGACCCAGCCCAGAACCCCGCCTACCTCGGCGACGCCATCCTGAGCATCACCATCACGGAGAAGTAGGACTCTCATGCAAAGGCTGACGGG
>DYKZ01000124.1 GCA_020722345.1 Anaerolinea thermophila
GCGTGCGCGTGGGGACGGTGTTGGTGCGGGTAAACGTGCGCGTGGGCGTGCGCGTGGGGACGGTGTTGGTGCGGGTAAACGTGCGCGTGGGCGTGCGCGTAATCGTCCGGGTGGGGGTCGGCTGGGCGCTGATGCTGACAACGCAGTTATTTCCCAGCCTCACGGTCAGGCCGAAGGAATTGGCCGGAACGATGCCGGGCCAGGAGGAGTCGACGTTTCTGAAATCGAAGTCGAAGCGGTCGTTTTCACCTGCGTTCAGCATGTGCGAACTAGAGGGCGACCCGCTCAACGTCCAGGTGGTGGGGGAACTCGGATCGTCCGTGCCACTAATCTGACTCCCATCGAACCGCCAGCGATTCAGTGTTTGGGACGGGTTGGCGGCGTCGTAGGCAGCCCAATTGAACGTGATGGATTGAATATACGTATTGTAGGCGCTGGTGTTGCGCAGGTTGATCATCGCGCGCGGCCGGCTGTTCGAAGTGGTCTGCCTAAAGCCGGTGGCGAAGAAAAACTGGCTGCAGTCCCAGGTCGGGGTCATGGATGGGGTGCGGCTATTGGTTGGCGTCCTTGTTTGCGTAGGCGTACCGGTTGCAGTCCCTGTATTCGTAGTGGTCGGCGTGCTCGTGGGAGGCTTGAGGATCTTGAACCGGCGCACTTCCGTGATCGTGCGGCCATCGGTCGCATAGGCGGTCACGGTCATGTAATAATCGTTGGCGTTGTTGTACGGGTTGGAGTTGGGCAGCGAATCGAACAGGGTTGCATCCATCGGATTGCACGGGCCGTTGCCGCCGAAGGCGCAGTAGCCCGCCTGGTACTCATCTCTGCTGGGGATGCTTCCCGGTCCGGAGAATGAGAAGGTCAGGTGATCAATCCCATTCCCATCGTTGGTGCCCACGTTGGGATCGTAGGCCACCGCCTGGAAGGTGGTGAGGGAATACTCGTCATAAGCCAGCCCATCCGCATAGGGGACGATGATCTCCAGGTAAAGGGGCAACAGGGTTGGCGTGGCTGTTGACGTGCTGGTCTCCGTAAATGTGCTCGAAGGGGTGAACGTGTTGGTGGGAGGCAGCGGGGTGGAGGTCGGGAGTTGGAGTTCCGGCGGCAGGTTGATCAGGCGCGAGACGCGGAACTGCTCCACGATCCCCTCTTGGTAGGAGGCCAGATGCACCATCGGCCAGACTTCATTCAAGATGGGGGTGATGTAGGGATGGTTGAAATCCACCATCACAATGACAGGGCCGCCAGGCTCGCCGGGATGTTCCGCGGGCAGACAGTCGCCATATTGCGAAGAACCCATGCGAGGAAGAATGGTCGTGACGCCCCCGCCATGCAACGAAGCACAAACAGTAACTTGCAGATAACTCGGCTCGTCAATCTGGGCGCTCTCATCCACCAGCAGACCCGGGCGGAAGCGATCGGCTTCATCGTGGATGGAGGCCAGGCGCGCTGCATCCTCGTCCGCTGGGTTCAAACACCCGCCAGCGGGGCAGTGAGAAATATCATACTGTCCGGTCACGGCATAGCGGACTGCCTGGCGGGCCATATTCTGAACGAGGAGCCAAGCCGAGAAGAGCAACGAAAAATCAATGATCCCAAAGATGAGCATAAGCAGGATGGGGGCGGCAACCGCGAACTCCACCATGCCCTGCGAGCGGCTCTCGCCTTTCCAGAAACGGCCTTTTATGTTCTTTTGGATAACTTGTCGCGTGAGCATTAAAGGTCTCCTTATTGAGAGAGCCGGATGGCAATATTTTCGGCAATGCGCTGGAAGATGCTGCGGAGTTCGGCTGCGGTAGGGGCCGCGTAATACAATCCGGCATCGCCGGGGTCGCCGTCGCCAGCATTGGCCGCGTATCTGAGAAGGGTCTCTCCTGCTGCGGGATCGCCCACCGAGGCCTGTGAGACGAGGTCGCCCAGGCCGATCGAATAGATATACGCTTGCTGGTCATAGGCAACAAAATCAATCATATCGCGGCCATAGTCGTCGGCGTCGTAGTGATCGGGGTCCCAGACGCCGCCTTCGTTGAGGCAGCGGGCGCGGCGGGCAGCATCCGGGTCCGCACAATGGCGTGTGGCAGCATAGGGATCGCGGCAGAAGAGGGTGACATTGCTGCCGTTATAATCTTGGTATCCCCAGGTCGAGCGCGGGCACTGACCGCCGTTGGCGGCGCCGTCGCCCAATAGGATCACCACCCAGAGGGCGTCCTGTCGGATCGGCGGGATGGCGAATTGGTTCCCGGCCTTAAGCATCCCCTCGCCAACGTTGGTGGACATGCACAGGCCGGGATCGTTCTTGTCCTCAAAGGTAAGCGGATCTGTGGGATTAAGAGGGAACTCCCAGCCATCTCCGCACAGGAAGCGCTCAAAAGCATTGTCTGAGCTGCGGTAACTCCGGCACGGGCGGCCCTGGGGGCATATGCCCTCTGCCTCGAAGACGGTCAAGTTCTCGATCGTACTGATGATTGTGGACTCGATGACGGCCGGGGAGGTATTAGCATAATCAATATCGGAGAAACTGAGCTTGGCGTTGGCATGTTTGTCGAAGGTGATGATGGCCACCCGGTCGAACGGAAAGTACATAGCCGCCTGCACGAAATCCACCGCCGCCTGTTTCACTTCCTCGAAAGGATGGCATTCACCGGGCATGCCGTCGCCGGTATCCTCGTAGTTGCAGACGGAAGGGTCGCGCATCGGGTCGTACATCGGGACCGGGTTGTTAGCGTCCCCCCACGTCATCGATTCGGAGGTATCAATCACCAGCACGAGGTCCACGGAAGCAGTTTCGGAGGTGGCATTGGCGTTGATCGGGACACTGTCAAATCCAATCACCGGGAGGAAGGCCAGTTGCACAACCCCATTGCCGATCACGCGCACCAGTTTGCGGCGCGGGTTGGTGCACAGGTCTTCGTTGTGAAAGACTCGCTGGGCTGGGTCAGCAGGGACAGGGTCGCCAGGCGTGTAGGTGGGAAGATTTGCATCGCATACTTCCAAGACCGCCGTGGGATCATCTACCCCGTTCAGCGCCAGCATTTCGAGGGCGGAGAGAGCCAAGTCAGCCGGGCGGTAGCCTTCGCGGTATTGCAGCGCGGCCGCCAGAGCGGCTGCATCCACGGCACGGCGCAAGCGGGCATTCTCGATAAACACCAGGCCTACATCCAATGCCAGACCAATAATGGCAACTAGGACAACTAGGACGAGCGCCACAATCGCCAGGATCTGCCCTTTTTCTTTCCCGGCCAAGATCCTGCGAACACGTCTAAACGAACGAACAATTTTTGCTTTCATAGGACTAAGGCCTCGGAGTTGGAGTTGGTTCCGCAGAGGAAAGCGGCATGGCACTATGCAGATATACAGGGATTGGGTTCAGGAAATCCGAAAAGATCGGTAGGCCTAACGTCTGCGGGTAGTTATAGAAAATCTCCACCAGAACGATGCCAGAGGGTGGAGCGCTCGAATTGCGCAACGCCGCAACTTCTGCTGTTGTCACATTGCTTGTATGGACCGTGCAAGAATCCCATTTGCTAGAATCCACTAGCAGCGCCGGCGTCTGATTGTAAGGAGGGTAGAAGAGCTGGTCGCTGTAATTTGCACACAGACTCCAGCCATCGGCATCGGGGAAACGGACCACAGACGCTCCGGCATTGCTAAATACAGAGATAACAATATCGTCGCCATTGTCGCCGGTTAAGTCAATGGGACAGTTTGTCGCCGATGGGCACAACACAGACAAGGCTCGAATGGCTGTTGTGACATAGAAATCCTGGATATTGCTGCCGTCATCGGCGATGGCCACCGAATTGGAAGCAAAACGGGCGGCTTCGCGGCTTGCGCTCATCACATGCAGGTATTCATTCATCAAGAAACCAAATTCCACTACCCCGGCCAACAACAAAGCCAGGATCAGGGCCACAAGCATAAGTTCGACAAAACTCTGGCCGCGGTTACGTTTGATTCGAGCAAAAAAGCGTTTGACCATAATGTTTCCGATGAAAGAAGAGGATTAAACCAACCTAATCATAGCAGGTTCAAAAG
This sequence comes from Anaerolinea thermophila, assembly GCA_020722345.1. Lineage (GTDB taxonomy): Bacteria > Chloroflexota > Anaerolineae > Anaerolineales > Villigracilaceae > UBA877. The sequence continues at coordinate 4,033 of DYKZ01000124.1, forward strand.
GCAGCGTCAATCGAAAAGGAAAAACTGTAAATCTGGTTAGACATTAAATTCACGCAAATTCGACAAATCTCTCATTTTTTAGTTCGAATTGATATATAATCGTGCCCGCTTCTTCTTTTCGGAGGTGAAACGTTAATTTTTGACAGGGAAAGTCAGCGCATGGACTTTTTGTCTGATAATCGCCAGTCCGCAGTCTTTGAGCAATCAGACCATCAGACTCTAGACTATCCGACTAAAAGTTGACGAGGATGAGGGTTCTCTGCCGCGAGGCAGAGCCAATTCGCCCTCACCCAACCCCACCCGGCGCTTCGCGCCGCCCTCCCCTTCCCTCGCCCGATTCATGGACAAGGGAAGGGGAGGGCAGGGTGGGGAAAGGTGAGAGTGGAAAAAATCGAACGATCAGCGGATGCCCTCCGGGGAGACCACCTCCCCGCCCCTTTCCCTCCAGTCTCGAAATCCCGCCCACAACGCTCACGGGTGACCGGCGAGACAAACGCGCGGGAAGTGGGTAAAAGAGAACAGAGAAGAGAGAGCAGAGAACAGGGGCTGCTCTCCGGTCTCTGCTCTCTACTTTCTCAATCTGGAGGATCTCCCATGTGTGGAATCGTTGGTTACATCGGCCGGCGCGATGCGACGCCGATCATCCTCTCCGGCCTCAAGCGGCTGGAATATCGCGGCTACGACTCTGCCGGTCTGGCCGTATTACAAAATGGCAAGATCGAAGTACGGCGCGAAGCGGGGAAACTTTCACAACTGAACGGCCTGGTGCATGACTCGCCCATCAGCGGCGCGCCCGGCATCGGGCATACCCGCTGGGCCACGCACGGCGCACCCTCGGCCCGCAACGCCCACCCGCACCTCGGCGCGACCGGACGCGTGGTCGTCGTCCATAACGGCATCGTCGAGAACTTCCTCGAACTGCGCGACGAACTCTCTGCCGAGGGCGTGGAATTCAACTCCGACACCGACACGGAGATCATCGTCCACCTGGTGGAACACCACCTCGCCGCCGGGGCCGATTTGACCGAAGCCGCCCGCCGCACGTTCAAGCAGATTCAGGGCGCACACGGCATCGTACTGCTCTCCGCCGACGAGCCGGATAAGATGGTCTGCGCCCGCATCGGCAACGCCGGAGGCGTCGTCCTCGGCCTGGGCGAGGGCGAGAACTTCATTGCCAGCGACATCCCGGCCATCCTCGAACATACCCGCCGCGTCGTCTTCCTCGAATCGCGCCAGATGGCAGTGGTCACGCGCGACGCCGTTCGTGTGGAAACGCTCGAAGGCGCGGCAGTCAGGCCGCAGGTCCATACCGTGGCGTGGGATACAGTCTCCGCCGAAAAGGGCGAGTACCGCCATTTCATGCAGAAGGAAATCCACGAACAAGTCCGTTCGCTGACCGACACCCTGGCCGGGCGCGTGGACTTCCAGTCCGGCCGCGTGCGCCTGCCCGAACTCAACCTGACCCCCGACCTGGCGCGCCGTATCGAGCGCGTCGTCATCACCGCCTGCGGCACCGCCGCCTATGCCGGCATGGTCGGCAAGTACCTGATCGAACGGATCGCCCGCATCCCCACCGAGGTGGTCATCGGTTCGGAGTTCCGTTACAGCGACCCGATCGTGGACGGCAAAACGGTGGTGCTGGCCATCTCGCAGTCGGGCGAGACCGCCGACACGCTGGCGGCCATGGAGGAGGGACGCCGCAAGGGCGCCATCCTGTGGAGCATCGTCAACGCGGTCGGGTCGCAGGCCATGCGGATTGCGGATGGCTCCATCTCGATGCAAACCGGACCTGAGATCGGCGTTGCCTCGACCAAGGCTTTCACTGCCCCGTTGGTGGACCAGTACCTGCTGGCCGTCCTGCTCGCCGACCTGCGCGGCCTGATCAACGAGAAGGCCCGCCGCGCCCTGGTGGCCGACCTGCGCCTGATCCCCGACGTGGTGGGCCGCACCCTGGAACGCGAGCCGGAAGTGGAAAAGGTGGCCCACGCACTGAAGGACATCCACGACTGCCTGTATCTCGGGCGCGGCATCAACATGCCCATCGCCTACGAGGGCGCGCTGAAACTGAAAGAGATTTCCTACATCCACGCCGAAGGCTACCCGGCCGGCGAGATGAAACACGGGCCGATCGCCCTGGTGGATGAGGCCATGCCCGTATTGGCAATCGCGCCGCGCGACCCCTGGTACGAGAAAATGGTCAGCCAGATCCAGCAAGCCAAGGCGCGCGGCGGCAAGGTCATCGCCGTCGCCACCGAAGGGGACGAACTCATCCCGCCGATGTGCGATCACATCCTGTGGGTGCCGGAAATGCCCTGGATGCTCTCCCCCGTAGCGACCGTCATCCCGCTGCAATTGCTGGCCTATCACATCGCCACCATCCGCGGCTTGGATGTGGATCAGCCAAGAAACCTGGCGAAGAGCGTGACGGTGGAGTAAGGCTGCCTCTTCCACCCCGCATCGGCAAACTGCTCTCAGGGTTATCGTATAAAACCCTAACTCGGACAAGCCGAAAGAGATTCAAACACGAAGGACACAAAGATTACGAAGGAAAACTTTAACCCCCCCC
>DYKZ01000009.1 GCA_020722345.1 Anaerolinea thermophila
TCTGGTAAGCATGGTGAGATTATTTTACCATTTGCCGGTCGTCCGCACATTTTCGATCTCCCTGCAATTCTACAATGATTTCCCCTTCCCGGCATAGCGACTTTTGTCACAGCGCGCCGGGGCAGACCGGTCAACGCGCGGCAGGCTCAGGGTCCGGGATGCGCCGGAAATATGTGACGAAAATAATACGAAATATGGGAGACACGCCTGCTTGTGGTGTGTTCCCTTTGTGGTAAAATTCACCTGTCATGCTATTGTATGACAATTTATCTTTATCCTTGGAGCACCTATGCACAACGAATGGCTCTACATCGGCCTGTTCCTGATTATCGGTATTATTGTCCCCATTGTTCCGTTATTGCTGGCAAGATTTATCTCTCCCCATAAACCCAATCAAATCAAGCAAAGCACCTATGAATGCGGTATAGAAACGGTGGGGGAGTCGTGGGTGCAGTTCAAGGCGCAGTATTACATCTTCGCGCTCGTTTTCCTCGTTTTCGATGTCGAAACGGTGTTTCTCTTCCCGTGGGCGCTGTCGCTGAACCAGTTGCCTTTGTTCGTGGTTCTGGAGGGAATCCTGTTCATCGGAATCCTGGTGGCAGGGCTGGTGTATGTCTGGCGCAAGGGGATGCTGGAATGGGTGTAAACTAACAAATCTGACATAGAAAGGCTGGAAGTCCACTTTCAGCCTTTTCGCTGTTTCAGGAGTAGGTATCCATGAATTTTTGGAATGACCCGATTAATTTCATTGCCAACTGGCTGACCGGTCTTCTGACCGGCTGGGGGCTTGCGGCGGGGCTGGCCACGGTTCTCGTTTACCTGGTCGGCATCACGGTGCTGATTGTCTTTGCCATGCTGCTGGACATCGGGCTGGTGTGGGTGGAGCGCAAGGTGGTGGCGCGCTTCCAGGACCGCCTCGGTCCGAACCGCGTCGGACCGTTTGGCCTGATCCAGCCCTTCGCCGACATCATCAAACTGGTCATCAAGGAAGACATCACGCCCGCCAACGCCGACAAGGTCATCTATAACATTGCCCCGGTGCTGGCGGCCACCTCGGTCATCGCCCTGTGGGCCATCCTGCCGCTTTCGTCGCGCATCTTCGGCGTGGACCTGAACGTTGCCCTGCTCTACCTGGTGGCGACCGGGGCGCTCGGCACGCTGGCTATCATCATGGGTGGCTGGGCGAGCAACAACAAATACGCCCTGCTGGGCGCTTTCCGCATGGTGGCAAACATGGTCTCGTACGAGATTCCCATGGTGGTCACGCTGCTCATCCCGACCATCCTGGCCGATTCGATGAGCGTCATCGGCATCACCGAAGCCCAGCGCGGACTCTGGTTTGCCGTCCTGTCGCCGCTCGGAGCGGTCATCTTCTTGATCAGCGCCATCGCCGAACTGGGGCGTTCGCCCTTCGACCTGACGGAGGCCGAGTCCGAACTCACTGCCGGCTTCAACGTGGAATACAGCGGCATGAAATTCGGCTGGTTCTATGCCAGCGAACTCCTGCACGCCTTCACCTTTGGCGGTTTTGCCGCGGTCTTGTTCTTCGGCGGCTATGGCGGATTCTTCGGCCTCGAGAAGGCACTTCCCTGGCTGACCAATCCCTTCATCGAGGCGGCAGTCTTCATTGCCAAGGCCATGCTGGGCTACTGGGTCATCATGTGGCTCAAATACTCGATGCCGCGCGTGCGCATTGACCACATGCTGGCCTTCAACTGGAAATTCCTCGTCCCGCTCTCCCTGGTGCTGCTGGCCGTCACAGCCACCTTGCACAAAATCCTCATCGTTCTTCCCGGCTGGCAGTACGCCCTGGGCATGTTCTTCTCCAATGTAGTCATCGTTGCCGCCACGATTGAGGTCCTGCGCGACTACGGGCGCAAACAACGTAAAGCCGCGGAGGAACTCGCTCCGCAGGCGCAACTTTAGGAGCAGGGTTCATGACTGCTGAACAAATTATCTTTCTCCTGACCGGTGCGCTGATCTTAGTCTCAGCGCTGCTGGTGGTGACGGTGCGTAACCTCCTGCACGCCGCCCTATGGCTGGTCGTGGCGCTCTTTGGGGTAGCCGTTCTCTATGCCATCCTGCAGGCTAGTTTCCTGGCGGTGGTGCAGGTAGTGGTTTACATCGGCGCGATTGCCATCCTGTTCATCTTCGCCGTGATGCTGACCCGCCGCGAGATGCGCGATACGGGCCCGCAGACGCGCCCGAACTGGTGGATCGCAGCCCTGCTCGGGGCGTTGGTGCTGACCGGGCTGATTGTCATCATGCTCGCCGTCCCGGGCGCGGACCGGACGCCTGCCGCGCTGCCCGAGGGTCTGGACACCGTCTGGGCGCTGGGCAACGCCCTCGTCTCGCCGGAGGCCTACGTCCTGCCGTTCGAGGTGGCGTCTGTCCTCCTGCTGGCGGCCCTGGTCGGCGCGGTCTATGTCGCCGGTGTGGGTAAAAAATCGTAGGAGTCCTCCAGTGGAATTCTTGACTTTTAAACAAGGCTTTTTTAACACAAAGGACACGAAGAGACGCCAAGGAAACCATTTAACCCTTTGTGTATCTTTGTGTACTTCGTGTTTAAATTCTTTTTCGGGGAGGCTGCCATGAGCATCCCGCTTTCCTGGTACCTGATCCTTTCCGCCGGCTTGTTCGGCGTTGGCCTGTACGGCGTACTGGCGCGCAAAAACGCCATTGCCATCCTGCTCAGCGTGGAACTGATGCTGAACGCCGTCAACATCAACCTGGTGGCTTTCTGGCGCTACCTCGACCCGGCGCAGATGGCCGGGCAGGCGTTTGCTATCATCGTCTTTGCTGTGGCTGCTGCTGAAGTGGCCGTCGGCCTGGCGCTGATCATTTCGGTTTACCGCCGCCGCAAGACGGTGGTGGCCGATGATATTGATTTGATGAAATGGTAGAACGTGTGAACGCGCAAACGTGCCCACGTTTACACGTTTTGGAGGCTTCATGACCTGGATTATCTGGCTGTTACCCCTTCCGCCCCTGTTGGCATTTTTCCTGATAGTTCTTTTTACGAACAAGAACAAGGCGCTTAGCCACAGCCTCGGCGTCGGCGCGGCAGGGCTTTCCTGGCTGGGCAGCATGGTTGTGTTTCTGAAGGCCATCGGCACAGAAGAGTTCGGCAAACACGTCTTTGAGTCGGTCTATAACTGGCTGCCAACCGGCGAGACTTGGCTCCAAATCGGCGTGCGCATTGACCCCCTCGGCGCGGTGACGCTGTTCTTCGTGGCCTGGACGATCTTTATGATCTTCCTCTACAGCGTTGGCTACCAGAACTACGGCCAGCCGCAGGGCGACCACGACCGTCCCGGCCTGCCGCCGCACGGCGCGACCGTCACCGAGCATGGGCACCAGCACACGGTTCCCTCCGTCGAGCCGATGTACTCGCGCTTCTTTGCCTTCCTGGGCTTGTTCGCCTTCGGCATGTACACGCTGGTGGTCTCCAACAACCTGCTGACCATGTTCGTCGGCTGGGAGATCATGGGATTGTGCTCGTACCTGCTGATTGGATTCTGGTACGGCAAACCCTCTGCCCGCAACGCAGCCATCAAAGCCTTCATGACCACCCGCGTCGGCGACGTGTTCATGCTGCTCGGCATTGCCTTCCTCTACTCGGCGACCGGCACGCTGACCTTCTCCGAGATCTTCACCGAGGAGATGCTGCACCACCTGGCGGGCATCTCGACCCCCATCCTGGGTCTCTCCGGCGCGGGGCTGATCGGCCTGCTGCTGTTCATCGGCACGGTCGGCAAGTCGGCGCAGTGGCCGCTGCACGTTTGGCTGCCAGACGCGATGGAAGGCCCGACCCCGGTCTCGGCCATGATCCATGCCGCCACGATGGTTTCGGCGGGCGTGTACGCCGTCATCCGCATGTTCCCGCTCCTCAGCCTCGACCCGGCGACGATGTCCATCGTGGCCTTCATCGGCGCTTTCACGGCGCTCTTTGCAGCGACGATTGCCGTGGCGCAGAACGATATCAAGCGCGTCCTGGCCTACTCGACCATCTCCCAACTCGGTTACATGATTGCCGCTCTCGGCATCGGCGCGTACGTGGCCGCGGCTTTCCACCTGATTACCCATGCCTTCTTCAAAGCGCTGCTGTTCCTTGGCTCTGGCTCGGTCATCCATGGCATGGAGCACGGCGTCCTGCACACCGGCAACCACTCGGTTGACCCGCAGAACATGTTTAACATGGGCGGCCTGCGCAAAAAGATGCCCATTACTTTCTGGACCTTCCTCATCGGCGGCCTGGCGCTCTCTGGCTTCCCGGTGCTGACGGCCGGCTTCTGGTCGAAGGACGAGATCCTGGCCGACGCCTTCGGTCACGGTCACTGGGCGGTGTTCGTCACCCTGGCGGTGGCGGCCTTCTTTACCGCCTTCTACACCATGCGCCAGATCACGCTGACCTTCCTCGGCAAAGCGCGCACGAAGGAAGCCGAACATGCCCAGGAAACACCCTGGACGATGACCCTTCCGCTGGTGGTACTGGCGGTCTTCGCCGTGACCTACGGCTGGGTTGGCATCCCGGAGCATTTTCCCGGTCTGGGCGGCCTCGCGCCCAACTGGTTCCATGAGTTCGTCGGCAGCACCCTGACCGAGCATCCCGAAGCAGTCGAGTTCAGTTGGATTCCGCTGACGACCTCGCTGTTCGTCGCCCTCGGCGGGCTGCTCCTCGGCTGGCTGGTCTATCGCAAGGTCGAGTCGCCGAAGCAGGATTTCATGCAAATCCCGGTCCTGAAGAACAAGTGGTACTTCGACGAGGCCTACGATTTCCTGTTCGTCAAACCCGCTTACTGGATTGCCGAAAAATTCACCTGCCTGTTCATGGACCGCACCGTTATTGACGGCTTCCTGCACGCCGTGGCGCGCTTCTCGCTCTTCCTTGGCCATGCCTTCCGCAACTACTTCGACAAGCCGGTAGTCAACCAATTGATTGGCGACGGCACGGGCAATCTGGTCAAGGCCTCCGGGCGCGGCCTGCGCAAGATCCAGAGCGGGCGCGTTCAGTATTACATGCTAGCCTCGATGGTGGTGCTGGTTATCTTTGCAGTATTGTACTTCTTCCTGATTGGAGGAATGTAGCAGACGGACGCCGAAATCCCCGGATTTCGGCCCGGCGTCAGGAGACGCCGGACTCCCTGCGATGGAGTAACCGATGGAATTTATTCTCGATCACATCCTGACCCTCATCCTGTTCTTCCCCGTCCTGGCGGCGGTGGTCGTTCTGCTCCTGCCGAAGGACAACCTCAAGGCCATTCGCTGGACGGCGCTGGGGATGAGCATCGTGCCTTTCCTCTTGAGCATCTACCTGTGGACGCAGTTCCAGGCGGGACAGGCGGGCTTCCAGTTTGAGGAACAATACACCTGGTACGCGATGCTCAACTCCACCTTCCACGTCGGCGTGGACGGCCTTTCGCTGACCATGGTGCTGCTGACGGCGCTCCTGACGCCGGTTGCCCTGCTGGCCTCCTTCAGCGTCGCCGACCGGGTCAAGGCTTACATGTTCCTCTTCCTCCTGCTGGAGACGGGCATGTTGGGCGTGTTCATGGCGCTCGACCTGCTCATTTTCTTTGTCTTCTGGGAAGTTGGCCTCGTTCCGATGTACTTCCTCATTAACCAGTGGGGCAGCGAGAAGGGCGAGCGCGAACTCTGGAAGGGCGTCAAGATACAGGCGCGCAACTACGCCTCGCTCAAGTTCATCATCTACACCATGGCCGGGTCGTTGGGCCTCCTGCTGGCAATCCAACTGCTCGGCGTGCTGTTCAAGACCTATGATTTGCCCACCCTAACCGCCCAGTGGACGGCGCTCACGGAAGGGACGATCCTGAATGTACCGGTCGCCACGGTCAAGGCGGTTGCCTTCTGGGCTTTTGTGGTGGCGTTTGCAGTCAAAGTCCCGGTCTGGCCATTCCATACCTGGCTGCCCGATGCCCATACCGAAGCCCCGACCGCCGGTTCGATGATCCTGGCGGGCGTATTGCTGAAACTGGGCGCGTATGGCTTCCTGCGTTTGGTCCTGCCGCTCTACCCGGCCGAGTCGGCGAAATACGCCGGGGCGCTGGCCTTCCTGGCGGTGATGGCAATCGTCTTCGGGGCGTTCGCCTCGTACGGGCAGAAGGACTTCAAGCGGCTGGTGGCCTATTCGTCGGTCAACCACATGGGGTTCGTCCTGCTGGGGATCGCCGCGGCAGCCAAAGCGTCCGGCACGCTCGACGCGACCATCGCCCTCAACGGCGCGGTGCTGCAAATGTTCAACCACGGCCTGTCGGCGGCCGGCATGTTCTTCCTCGTCGGCGTGCTCTACGAGCGGACGCATACCCGCAACCTGGATGACTTTGGCGGGCTGTTCCCGCTCGTGCCGGTCTATGGCGGCATCCTCATCTTCACCAGCATGGCCTCGCTCGGCCTGCCGGGCTTGAACGGCTTCGTCTCTGAGTTCCTGGTGGTGCGGGGGTCGTGGCCGATCCTGACGGTCTATACGGCTATTGCCATGATCGGGCTGCTGTTCACCGGCGCATATATTCTGAAAGGTATCAAGCAGGTTTTGCACGGACCATTGAACGAGCATTGGGCAAAGGGCGAACACAAACTGACCGAAATCAACCTGCGGGAGATCGTCGTGATGGCCCCGCTGATGGCGCTCATCCTGGTTATTGGCGTTTACCCGGCCTGGATCCTGGATGTCATCAACAAAGCCATGATGATGCTATTCCATTAAGAGGTAACCATGCAATTTCCGTTCTTGAGTGTCATCGTCTTCACCCCGCTGGCAGCGGCGCTCATCATCCTGGTCTACAAGCCGGAGTGGAAGAAGGCCATCCGCTGGACGGCGCTGGCTGCCGGTCTGTTTGCGCTGATGTTGTCGGCCTGGGTTTATATCTCCTACGATAAGAGCGCGGCGGGTTATCAGTTCGTCGAAAAATATGACTGGATGCCCATGCTGGGCATCAGCCTGCACTTCGGCGTGGACGGCATGTCTGCTCCGCTGGTGCTGCTGACCGGCGTGGTGATGGTCACGGGCGTGATGATCTCCTGGGGCGTCGAAGACCGTCCGCGCGAGTTCTTCGCCTTCCTGTTCATCCTGGCTTCGGGCGTCTTTGGCGTCTTTGCCTCGCTCGACCTGTTCATGCTGTTCTTCTTCTACGAGATCGCCGTCTTCCCGATGTACCTGCTTATCGCTATCTGGGGCTGGATCAAGACCCGCGAGTACGCGGCGATGAAATTGACTCTCTACCTGTTCGTCGGCTCGGTCATCTCGCTGATTGGCGCGCTGGTCATGTATTTCACGAGCGGTCAGCACACTTTCAACATGCTGGCGCTCGAAACGGCCAAATTCACGCCGGAGTTCCAAAAAACCTGGTTCCTGCCGGTCTTCCTGGGCTTTGCCATCCTGGGCGGCATCTTCCCCTTCCATAACTGGTCGCCGGACGGCCACGTGGCCGCCCCCACCGCCGTCTCGATGTTCCATGCGGGCGTGCTGATGAAACTGGGCGCGTTCGCGGCCCTGCGTGTCGGCATCATGCTCCTGCCGGAGGGCGCCAAGTTCTGGGCGCCGCTCATCATGGGATTGGCGCTGGTCAACATCGTTTACGGGGCGTTCATCGCCAGCGTGCAGACCGACTTCAAATACGTCATCGGCTTCTCCTCGGTCTCGCACATGGGACTGGTGGCGATGGGCTTTGCCACCCTCAACGCCGATGGGATGATCGGCGCAGGGGTGCAGATGTTCTCGCACGGCGTGATGACGGCGCTCTTCTTTGCTGTCGTTGGCATGGTCTATGACCGAGCGCATACCCGCGACATTCCCAAACTGGGCGGCATGATCAAACCTTTGCCGCTGGCGGGTATCGGCCTCATTGTCGGCAGCCTGGTCTCGATGGGCATGCCCGGCTTCTCCGGCTTCGTGGCCGAATTCCCCATCTTCCGCGGCATCTGGAGTACACACCTGTGGTGGATGGCCATTGTCGGCGCAATCTCGATTGTCGTCACCGCGGCCTACGTGTTGCGGGTTGTACTCAAGGTCTTCTTCGGAAAAATGCCGGAAGAGTTCGAACACCACATCCCGCCCATCAACTGGCTCGATAAGACGGCCCTCATCCTGCTGATGGCCTTCATGATTGGCATCGGCCTCTTCCCGGCGCTGATGGTCCCCTGGGTGGAGAGCGGCGTCCAACACATCCTGGCCCTGCTGGGAGGTGCATAATGATTGTCCTCCTGCCCATTCTTCCCGAAATCCTTCTGCTGGCGCTCGGCGTTTTGATCCTGATCCTCGACCCGTTCCTGAAAAAGGATGAGGCGCGCCGCCCGTTCCTGGGCTGGTTCACTGCCGTCGGTCTGCTCGCCGCGTTGACCGTGAGCCTGCTCCTCGCCCGACCGGCTGACGACCCCGCCTTTGCCTTCGGCGGCATGGTGCGCTTCGACTGGCTTGGGTTCGTCTTCAAGATGTTCTTCCTCTTTGCCGCCGCCGTGACGGCGCTCTTCTTCATGGACGAGGAAAAACTCAACCGCCGCGCCGAAGCCTACCTGCTGCTGGTTGCTGCCGCCCTGGGCATGTGCCTGATGGCCTCCGCCGCCGACCTGGTGATGCTCTACCTCGCTATCGAGACTACTTCCATCCCGCTCTACATCTTGGCCGGCTTCCTGCGCCAAGACGACAAATCCACCGAGGCGGGCTTCAAATACCTGCTCTTCGGCGCGCTGACCTCCGCCGTGTTGCTCTACGGTTTCAGCCTCATCTATGGCCTGACCGGCAAGACGGGCCTGTATGAACTTGGCGTGTACTTCAACAACTTCAACCTGATTGCGATGGGCATCACTTTCCTGGTGCTGGCGGGGCTGGCCTTCAAGGTGTCGCTGTTCCCGTTCCACTTCTGGGCGCCGGACGTGTACGAAGGCGCGCCCACGCCGGTGGCCGGCTTCCTCTCGACGGTTTCGAAGGCGGCCGGTTTTGCCGTCCTCGCCCGCTTGTTCGCCGTGGTTTTTGTGTGGGTCAGCGATGATTGGAGCCTCATCCTTGCCATCCTGGCTACGCTGACGATGACGGTCGGCAACTTGATCGCCCTGGCGCAGAAGAATATCAAACGCCTGCTGGCCTACTCTTCGATTGCTCATGCGGGCTATGCCCTGGTTGGCGTGGTCGCTTTTTACGGGCTTGGGTTGCCGAGCGTTGTTTTCTACCTCATCGCCTACGTGCTGACCAACCTGCTGGCTTTTGGGATTGTCGCTGTCGTGGGCCGCGTCACCGGCTCGGACGAGTTCCCGGCCTACTACGGCCTCAGCCGCCGCAGCGCAGGCCTGGGGCTGGCCGCGCTGGTGGCCTTCCTGTCGCTTTCGGGCATGCCGCCCTTTGCCGGTTTCGTCGCCAAGGTCTTCGTGTTCGTGGCCGCCGTCGAGTCTGGCTGGGTCTGGCTGGCGATCGTCGGCGTGTTGAACTCCATCGTTGGGTTGTACTACTACTTGAACGTGCTGAAATACATGTACCTATATCGGATGGAGAATCAGGACGAGGATCAGCACCCCGTCCCGGTGTCCCGGCCCGTAGCGGTTGCGCTGATTGTCCTTGTGGCGGGCATCCTGCTGCTCGGCACGCTGTTCGGACCTTGGTTCGGCCTGGCCACGTACGCCGCGGCAGCCCTGTTCTAGACGCTACCAAAAGCCTCTGATATAATTCCGCCGCCATGAACGAACCAGACAAAAAGGGACAAGACGAATTCCGCACCGCAGTCACCATGACGGTGGTATGGGTGGCGGGGTTGACCCTGGTCGTGATCTTCCTGGCGCTCTTTGCAGGGATTGCGCTCGATAATCTCCTGAACAGCAAGCCGCTTTTTACAATCTTACTGATGGTTGCCAGTATTCCACTTACGATCTACCTCACCTTTCGGGTCGTAAAAAAAGCAACCGGCCGCATCCAACCGGCAGCAAAAAAAGAGAATCCTGAGGAGGTATCCCATCGTGACGAAGACAACTGATGTGACGCCGAAGAAGAAAGGATGGCGCTGGGGCACGAACCGCTGGATCGTGCTGGGGCTGATCATTCTCGGCCTGTTCCTGTTGACCGATTTCTTTGGGGCCGGTCTGAACATCAAGCCAATCCGCCCATTCGTGCAGTTGCCGGCCGAACATTGGAGCGAACATCCCTTGTTCTCGACCTCGTTCCTGGGTATCGGCGATTTCTACCTAACGAACACCCTGGTTGCCCTGTTCATCGTCATGGTGTTGGTGATTGGGCTGGCCTTCTGGTTCAACCGCGCCGTCCAGAACGCTTTCAAGAAGAATGACCTGGCTCTGAAGGGCATCCCCGGCGCGCTCGAAGCCCTGCTGGAAGGCCTCTTCAACATGACCCAGGCCACTGCTGGGAAGTGGGCCTGGACCATCTTCCCGTGGTTCGCAGCCATCACCTTGACGGTCCTGCTTGCCAACTGGATGGAACTCATCCCCGGTGTGGATAGCATCGGTGTGATCGAAGAAGCCCACGGGACCGGCTATGCTGTCCAGCCGTTGACAGCGGGAATCGCCACCATTGCTATGCCGGAGGTTGCCGAGCATGGTTCTCACCTGATCCCGTATGTGCGCGTGGTCTCCACCGATCTGAACTTCACCGTGGCGCTGGCGATCATCGCGGTCGTTGCCGTGCAGGTGATCGGCGTCCAGGCGCAGGGCATCGGTTATTTCACAAAGTTCTGGAATGTCAAAACCTTCTTCAGCAAACCCATCTTCGGCGTGATTGACTGGGGCGTGGGTCTGCTCGAACTGGTCTCCGAATTCTCGAAGATCCTCTCGTTTGCATTCCGGTTGTTCGGAAATATCTTTGCCGGATCGGTCCTGCTGTTCGTGATGGGTTCGCTGCTCGGTTCGATTGTCATCATGCCGTCCATATTCTACATGCTTGAGTTTTTCGTTGGCGCGATCCAGGCCCTTGTCTTTGGCCTGCTGACGATGACCTTCATGGCGCAAGCCACGCAGGGTCACGGCGAGCACGAGGAAGCACACTAATTTTCGGGCGAGGAAACAGCCCGGGTACGTACCATATCCTAGCGGCGGAACTTCCGCCCGAAAACAAACACGGAGGTAACATTCTCATGGAAGGTAACATCGTAATGGCTGCAAAATTGATCGGCGCCGGCTTGGCTATGATTGGTGCTATCGGCGCAGGAGCAGGCATCGGCATCGTAACCAGCGGCGCGGTTCAAGCGATGGGTCGCAACCCAGACGCCACCGGCACGATCCAGACCAACATGATTCTTGGTATCGCCTTTGCCGAAGCGGTGGCTATCTATTGTCTGGTGGTCGCCCTGCTCATCCTCTTTGTCGTTGGGTAGGCCGGCAGGCTGCTGAACAAGAGTCAGGAGGTATCCCTTGGAACAACTGGGTCTCAACTTAGGCTATCTGCTTGTGCAGATTATTTGTTTCTTCATCATCTTTGTGGTTGTGCGCGCCTGGATCGTCAAGCCGCTGCGCACCATGCTGGAAAAACGCCGCGCCGCTATCAGCCAGAGCATGGAAGACGCCCGCATCAATGCTGAAGCGCGCGCCGCCGCCGAAAAAGAGGCGGCCAAGATCATTGCTGAAGCCCAGGCCAAAGCCGGGCAGGTTGTCCGCGAAGCGAGCGAGCGCGCCGAAACCGCTGCTAAGGACATCCGCGCTGCAGCGGAGGCGGAAGCCGCCAAAACCCGCGAATCGGCCCTGGCCGAAGCGGAAGGCGAGCGCAACCGCATGTTGGGTGACCTGCGCGGTCAGGTGGCCGCCCTGGCCATCGCTGCAGCGCAGAAACTGGTTGGAGAAGCGCTGGACGAGAAGCGCCAGCACGCTTTAATCAACGAGTTCTTCTCCGGCGTCAAGTCTGGCAAGGTGATTATCCTCGAAAGCGCGGACTTGGCGGGTACGGCTGCCGAAGTGACCTCGGCCCTGCCGCTGACCTCGGATGAGCAGGAAATCGTCAAGAAGGATGTTCTGGCAAAGATGGGCAAACAGGCCACGGTGGCCTTCCGCGTGGACCCATCCATTCTGGGCGGGCTGATCGTCAAAGTTGGCGACAAAGTGCTGGATGGTTCGGTTGTTGCCCAACTCGAAGGCCTGCGCCAGTCGTTGAAATAACTTACCCTATCCATTCTGAAGACCTGACTGGCTTTGCCGCTTGTCAGGTCTTCTTTAATTTCCACAAACTCTCTCTTTTTATGGTAAAACTATTCGGCTGTTGATGCCTTGAATTCCTTTGGGAACTCTCGATATGAAATCTCTCGCTGCCCTGTTTGCCGAATTTCCATTCTCGTTTTCTCCGCCAAACCTGACTGAAACGCCCATCACCGGCATCGCCATAGACAACCGCCGGGTGGAGGCGGGGAACCTTTTCATTGCCCGACGCGGCGGTTCGCTGGACGGGCACACCTTCATCCCCTCTGCCATCGAACGCGGCGCGGCAGCGGTGGTCGGGGAGCAGGAGATGACCGGCCTGGCCGTTCCCTATGTGCGCGTTGTCAACTCGGTCGAAGCGGTCACCTGGCTGGCAGCGGCGTTCTATGATTGGCCGGGCCGCCGCCTGACCGTCATCGGCGTCACCGGCACTGACGGCAAGACCACCACCTCGAATCTGCTCTACCAGATTCTCCTGGCGGCGGGCATCAAGGCCGGCCTCATCTCCACCGTCAACGCCGTCATCGGCGATGAAGTGCTGGATACCGGCTTCCACGTCACCACGCCCGACGCGCCGGATGTGCAGTCCTACCTCGCCAAGATGGTCGCCGCCGGTCTGACGCATGTCGTTCTTGAGACTACCTCGCACGGCCTCGCCCAACACCGCGTGGACGCTTCGCAGTACGATATTGCCGTCGTTACCAACATCACCCATGAGCACCTCGACCAGCACGGCTCCTATGAAAACTACCGCGCCGCTAAAGGCCGCCTGTTCCAATTGCTCGAAACGACCGACGCCAAACCGCATGGCAACCCGCGCCTGGCGGTCCTCAACCGCGACGACGCCTCCTACAACTACCTGTCGTCTATTGTCCGGCCTCCATCGTCCGCAGTCTGCTATGGGCTTGACGCAAGCGCCGACATCCGCGCTGAGAACGTTGTGTATTCCCCGCAGGGAATCCATTTCGAGGCAGCAGGCCCGGACTTCCGCGTCCCGGTGACCAGCCCGCTGGTGGGGGAGTACAACGTCTCCAACTGCCTGGCTGCCCTGACGGCTGCCGTGCGCGGCCTGGGCGTGGACCCGCAAACAGCCGCGCGCGGCCTCGCTGCTCTGACGGGCGTCCCTGGCCGCATGGAGCGCATTGATCTCGGCCAACCCTTCACGGCCATCGTGGACTTCGCCCACACGCCGAATGCCCTGCGGGTTGCTCTTGAAACGGCCAGAAAGATGACCGATAAGCGGATAATCGCCATCTTTGGCTCGGCGGGACTGCGCGACAAGGAGAAGCGCCGCATGATGGCCGAGACCTCCGCCGAACTGGCCGACATTTCCATCCTGACTGCCGAAGATCCGCGCACCGAGTCGCTGGAGGGCATTCTCGAGGAAATGGCTGCCGGCGCCCGGTCGCGCGGCGGACGGGAGGGGCAGACCTTCTTCCGCGTCCCCGACCGGGGCGCGGCGATCCGGTTCGGGGTCCGCGTGGCCGAGCCGGGCGATATCGTCCTCGCCTGCGGCAAGGGGCACGAACAGTCCATGTGCTTCGGCGAGACCGAATATCCCTGGGACGACCGCACGGCGATGCGCGCCGCCTTGGCCGAATTGCTGGGCGTGGAGGCCCCGGCAATGCCGTACCTGCCGACGCAGGAGAAAAAGTGATGGTAAAACTGGTTTTGCGCAAACAGGAGTTCGAAGCGCGTCCCGGCATGGCGCTGGTGGACGCGCTCAAGAAGGTGGACATTCTGCCCGAAGCGGTGATTGCCATCCGCAACGGCGAAGTCATCACCGAAGATGAGATTCTCCACGATGGCGACGTGATTAAACTGGTGGCCGTGATTTCGGGCGGTTGAGATGAAGTGCAAGAAGTGCGGACAGCGCGCCTCGGTCAACATGCCCCAGCACAACCTGGGGCTGTGCCGCGAGCATTTCCTGGAGTGGGTGCCGGAGCAGACCGAGCGCTTCATCAAGAAGTATGCCATGTTCACCCACGAGGAAAAAATCCTCGTGGCGGTCTCCGGCGGCAAAGACTCGCTCTCGCTGTGGGACATCCTGCACCGCCTCGGCTACCGCGCCGACGGCCTCTACATTGCTCTGGGTATTGACGAGGGGGTGGACTACTCTGTCGAATCGCAACGCCTAGCCGAGAAATTCGCTGCCGAGCGCGGCCTGACCCTGCACGTGGTCAATGTGCAGGAACAGACCGGCAAAACCATCCCGGAGTGGGCCGAAACCAGCCTGCGCGGCAGACAGAAGCCGTGCGCCGTCTGCGGCCTGGTCAAACGCCACGAGATGAACCGCATCGCCCGCGACTTGGGCTACGATGTGCTGGCAACCGGCCACAACTTAGACGACGAGGCAGCGGTGCTGTTTGGGAATACGCTCTCCTGGTCGCGCGAATACCTGCTGCGGCAGGCTCCGGTGCTGCCCGGGACCCCGGGCCTGGCGCGCAAGGTCAAGCCGCTCTGCCGCTTCTACGAGCGCGAGATGGCGGCCTATGCCCTGCTGCGCGGCATCGAGTACATCTACGAAGAGTGCCCGTACTCGGCGGGCGCTTCCTCCATCCGGTACAAGGAATTGCTCAACCAACTGGAGCATGACCAGCCGGGGGCAAAACTGGCCTTCTACCTGAAGTTCCTCGACGCCCGCCAGCAGGGTCTTTTTTCCGCCCAGGAGGAGAAGCAGCTCGAGCTGCATCCCTGTCCCAACTGCGGGCAACCCACCTCCGCGCCGGGACTGTGTTCGTATTGCCGGATGGTTGGGGAGTTTGGCGGCTGAGTAGTTCGGCGCTCAGGAATTTGTGCGCCCTTGATTGATCCTCATTTTCACCTATTCTCTTCGCTTGGATTTGTGAAATGAAAACATACCGCTATCTCGACCTGATTATGGCCGTTTTCATTACGGTGCTGATTGTCAGCAACATCGCCTCCTCGGCCAAGATCGTGGACTGGGGCTTTAGCCTGTTTGGCGTGCCGATGGCCTTCGACGCCGGGACACTTCTGTTCCCGGTTAGTTATATCTTTGGAGACATCCTGACCGAGGTCTATGGCTACAAAAATTCCCGGCGCGTCATCTGGGCCGGGTTCTTCTGCCTGGCGCTCGCGGCGGGCGTCTTTGCGCTGGTAGGTGTCCTGCCGGGCGAAGCCCAATGGCAGCAATATGCCGGCGAGGCGGCCTACCTCGCCATTCTGGGCGGCATGTCCAGCGGCGGGATTGTCTTTGCCAGTCTGGCCGGCTACTGGTCGGGCGAGTTCACCAATTCCTTCACCCTGGCAAAGATGAAGATACTAACCCGCGGCCGCTGGCTTTGGACGCGCACGATTGGCAGCACCGTCGTCGGCGAACTGGTGGATACGATTGTTTTCGTTGTCGTCGCTTCCCTCTTTGGCATCTTCCCTTGGACGCTGTTCCTGACCCTCGTTTTGACGAACTATCTCTTCAAGGTTGGGGTGGAGGCGCTGATGACACCGATCACCTACGCGGCGGTGCGGGCGCTGAAAAAAGCCGAAAACGAAGATTACTACGACCGGGAGACGAACTTCAATCCGTTTCGCCTGCGCTGACGGTTTGCTCCTCCAACTTGGCGGCTTGCGCTTCCCTTTGCTTGCCGCTGTTGATCAGGATAACTGAACCGATGATGATGACCGCCGCGAAGAGCACTTGGGCGGTCAATGGTTCATGCGCCAGCCAGTTGCCAAGCAGGATGGCTATCAGCGGGTTGACGTAGGCGTAAGTGGCAACCAGCGGCGGGTTTTCCCGGCCGCTGGCGCCTGACTACTGATTGCTAAACGCTGAATGCTAATGGCTTGTTAGGCCACTTCGAGGTAGCGTTCCACTTCCCAGTCGGTGACGTGGACGCGGAATTCGTCCCATTCGGCGCGTTTGGCGCGCACGAAGGCCTCGTAGATGGTCTCTCCCAGCGCCTCTTGCAGGAGGCTGTCCTTTTCGAGTTCATCCAGCGCTTCGGCCAGTGAGCCGGGGAGTTCACCCACGCCCATTTTGCGGCGCTCCTCGGCGTCGAGGTGGTAGAGGTTGACGTTGTTGAGCGCTTTGGGCGGGGTCATCTTGTTGTCTATTCCGTCCAGGGCGGCGGCCAGCATGGCGCTGAAGGCCAGGTAGGGGTTCGAGGACGGGTCGGGGAAGCGCAGTTCGGCGCGCATGGCCTTGTCGCGGCCTTCGGTGTAACGCGGGATGCGGATGAGCGCCGAACGGTTAATCTGCGCCCAGCCGATGTAGACCGGGGCCTCGTAGCCGGGGACAAGGCGCTTGTAGGAGTTGACGGTGGGGGCCACAATGGCGGCCAGGGCGCGGGCGTGTTTCAACTGCCCGGCGATGAACCCGTAGGCCAGGGAGGAGAGATGGAATTCGTCCTTCTTGTCGTAGAAAAGGTTGTCGCCCTTGCTGTCGAAAATGGACTGGTGGCAGTGCATTCCGGAGCCGTTGATGCCGAAGATGGGTTTGGGCATGAAGGAGGCCACCAGGTTGTGTTTGGCGGCGATGGCCTTGACCGTGTATTTGAGCGTCAGGACGTTGTCGGCAGTGCGCAGGGCGTCGGCAAAGCGGAAGTCAATCTCGTGCTGGCCGAGAGCAACTTCGTGATGGCCGACTTCGATCTCCAGTCCCATGCCGGAGAGGGCGTCCATCAGTTCGGTGCGGACGCGCACGGCTTCGTCATCGGCGGAGAAGTCGAAGTAGCCGCCCACATCGTGCGGGACCGGGTGGATGGCCTCGCCGCCGTTGCGGCGGAAGAGGAAGAACTCGGGTTCGGGTCCCACGTTGAAGGTCCAGCCGCGTTCGGTCAGTTTGGCGAGCAGCCGTTTCAGGGCCCCGCGCGGATCGCCTTTGAAGGGTTCGCCGGCCGGGGTGTAGATGTCGCAGAAGATGCGCGCCCGGCGGCGTTCCTCCACAGTCCAGGGCAGAACAGAGTAAGTGGATGGGTCGAGACGCAGCATCATGTCGCTTTCCTGGATGCGGGCGAAGCCCTCCACCGACGAGCCGTCGAACCAGACGCCGTCTTCGAGCGCCTCGGGCAGGCGGTTGACCGGCATATCCACGCTTTTGACTGCGCCGGTAACGTCGGTGAACTGCAGTGAGACGAACTTGATGTTGTCTTCTTCCACGCGCTTGAGCAATTCTTTGTTGTTCATTTTATGTCTCCGATAGGATGAAATTGGCCGGCCGGGCTTGGGACGCCTGGCCGTGAGGGAAAACAAAAAAGCACGCGCGGGCGTGCCTCTCGTAATAGCAATATGCCATTAAATAAAGCAGCCCTTCCAAACGACAGACAGGCAGGATGGCACGCCTGGTCACTGCGCCGCCTTGTCCCATACGTCACCGTATGGTTTTCGGCGGGGGGCAACAGCGTTTTTTTAAACACCTGTTGCTCTGCGCTTTCTTTGGAAGGGAGAAGGGAGCCTGTGACCGGCTCCAGAGGCATCCGCTGATCTATCCGATTTTTTCCCGGAAAGCCGGGATTAGCGCCCCGTTCGCACGGGGGAACCTCCACCTCGTTATCCCGCCGGAGCGGGATTCAGCCGCTATTTCTCCAGATATTCGGTTGTTATTCGTCCAGACAACAATGGGCGGATTATATAACAATCCTGCTATCTGTCAAGGAATGCCGGCAGGCCGGTTTGGTATAACAATACCCCGCTCGTGCCGTGTGCTGCTGGGTTCTGAACCTGCTTTCGCAGGTCAGGGTCCTGCCCGGCAACTTTCGCCTTGGCCGAAGCCTATCGCGTCATTGTCGCGAGATCGGGCCCTTTTCAATGGGTGTTGGCTCAGAACGGAGGTGCAGCATCGCGTACACAGCAGGGCACTTGTTTTATACCATAGAGTCAAAAGCGAGGGTAGGGAAAAATTAATGAGTCCACTGCAAACCTCTTTTTAAACACGACAGACACCTTCGTGTTTAAAAAGGTTTTTGCAGTGAACTCAATTGTCAATTCGTCCTACTTTTTCCAGAGCCAGCCGGTCAGGCCGTACAAAATCCCTGTAAGGATCAAACTGAATTTTATGGTTGCGAAAACGCCGATGATGGCGGCCAATTCGACGCGCCCGTTGAAGAGTTGGTGGAACTGTCCCAGGTTTTCCAAGCCATCCAAGATGGCAGCCAGGAATGCTCCCCACCCGGTCCATGCCCCGAGTTTCGCGAACCATCCGGGATGACGGCCTGCGGCCAGCAGCGCGCCGAGTGCCAGCGTCAATCCGTAGACGGGCATGAAGAGGTAGTCGAAGCCCAGGCCGAAGGCCGCGAACAGGCGGGCGTTTTCATTCCACGAATCAAGCATGGACTGCGCGTTTTGCGGCGTCCAGGCGAGTTGCAGGGAGATGATGCCAGAGGGGGCGGCGGAGGTCATCAGCGGGCGGTTGAGCGGCTGGAAAAGGGCGAGCAGGATAAGGGTCCAGGCGAGGAATGCCCAGAAGAGCGGCTTGCGGACAGAAGGGGGGAGAAATTCGAGAGGGTGGCGCATCATACCTGTCTGCTTTCTACCTGCCTCTTGTTTACCCAATAGCCTTCCGATACACGCGGTGATTCTTGTATTCCACGCCGTTCAGGTTCTTCAGGTCGGCGCGCATCTGTTTGGTGGTTTCGGCCACCTGGGTCATTTCCACGTGCTCGAACTGGTTGAAGCCGAAGACGGTCTTGCCCATTTCGTAGTAGAGCAGCGCGTTGCCGCCCGTGCCCTGGAATTCAGGCAGCACGCCCATGCCGTTGCCGGAGATGGTTTTGGTGCGCTTCATTTCGAGCAGGATGTCCACGATGCCGAAGGGGAAGAGGCGGCCTTTGGCGCGCTGGAGGGCGGCGGAGACATCCGGGAAAGCGAAGAGGAAACCGACGATGTCGTCGCCGTGCATGATGAGTTTTATGAGGCGGTGGTCGGCAACCATGAAGACGTTCTGCACGGCGTAATCAATGTCGCCCTGGGTGAAGGGGTAGTACTCCCAGTTGTGGATGAAGGTGCGGTTGTAGGTTTCGCCGATGCGCTGCGCCCAAGAGATGAGTTCCTTCTTGTTCTTGAACTGCTTGACCCATAGGTTGCCGCGTTTCATGGCCCACAGGGCAATCTTTTCGACGCGCTCCGGGATCTTGAAGGCGTCGGCGGGCAGGTAACAGGAGACGAAATCTACTTCTTTTTCGAAGCCAAGCGCCTCCACCAGTTTTGGGTAATAATCGTAGTTGTAGGTCATCATGGTCATCATCTGGCGATGCTCGCTGCCTTCGACTTGGATGCCGTAGCCGTCGAACGGGGACAGGCCCTTCGGTCCGATGACCGTGTCGAGGCCGCGCTGGCGTGACCAGTCGAAGACGGCGTCGAAGAGCGCCTGGGCGGTGCCGAGGTCGTTTTCGGTGTCGAAGAAGTAAAACTGGGCCTTCTTGGTTTTGTGGTATTGGTTGAAGGGCTTGTTTTCGCCGGCGAAGATGCGCCCCACCACCTGGCCATCGCGCAGGGCGAGGAAGAAGTCCCCCTCGGAATGCTCGAAGAAGGGATGCTTCTTTCGGTTGAGGGGCAGGTAGGCGTCCATGAACAGCGGCGGGACCCACTGTGGGCAGTCCTTGTAGAGGTCGTAGTAGAATTGGACGAAACGCTTGACCTGCTTTTTGTTGCCGGTATCCACCTTTTCGATTGTGACCATACAAAACCTCCGGAGGAAGATAAATACAATGCAAAGTATATAACACAAATCCATTTTGTGGATACGAAACTGGCGGCAGTTTTCGACTATTTGGACATTGGCAGGTGAAGCAACATGATTGAGTCCACTGCAAAAACCTTTTTAAACACGAAGGACACAAAGGCAACGAAGGAAATTCAAGGATGCTTTGAAAATGTTGAACCACGACGCAGATTATCTTGAATAATGATTTGTGATTTTGCATTTTCCTGGCAGTCTTCGCCTGCTGCGCGGTGCAACAACCTTTTTGCAGTAGAGTCATGATTGACTTCCCTCTCATCGCGGCATACAATGCGGTGAGTTCCGATTTCTCTGAAAGGAATATCCCATGCCAGAAGTCCGTACCGAAGAATTTCGCGTCAATGGCGAGGAACTGCTCGCCAAGATCAAACAACTTGTCCATGAGGGCAACATCCGCCGGGTCATCATCAAGGACAAGGACGGCAAGGTGCTGATCGAATTCCCGCTGACTTTCGGCGTGGTCGGCCTCGTGCTGGCGCCCACGTTGGCGGCGGTGGGGGCAATCGCCGCCCTCGTCACCGAAGCGACGGTGGTGGTGGAAAAAGAAGCCTGACGCGCTATGCGACGCATCCGCCTCGGCTGGCTGCTGTTCATCCTGGCTGTTGCCCTCCAGGCAGCCTGGTACACCGCGCTGATGGTTGCCTACGTGCAGACGCCCGGCAAACTGGAAGGGGCAGATTTCCTGACCTATTACTCGGTCGGGCGCGTGGCGGCGGAGCATGGTTTATCCCACGTTTACGACCTGGACCTGGCGGCAGTTGCCCAGGCTGAGACGGCAGGCGTTCTGCCTGGGACGCAGGAGGTACTGCCGCCCAATCACCCCCCGTTTCTCTATCCCTTCCTTGCTCTCCTGGCGCGGCTGCCCTACCGGGGGGCTTATTTGGTCTACGCCCTCTTGCTCTTCCTTCTCGCCGCCGCAAGTCTGCCTGCGCTAGGCCGGGCTCTGAAGCAAAGCGGCTGGCCGCCTATGCAGGTCTGGGTGGCAGCCGCGGGCATCCTGCTCTTTGAGCCGTTCTTCATGAGCGCGCTGAAAGGTCAGGATTCCGCCCTGCTGCTGCTCGGCGGACTGCTGTGGTTCTCCGGTTTCCTGCGCGGCGATGACCGTCTCTCCGGCCTCGGCCTCTCGCTGACCCTCATCCGTCCGCAGATTGCCCTGCCGCTGGCGTTGCCGTTCCTGTTTCAGCGGCGCAGGGTGTTTGGCTGGTTCCTGCTGGGGGCTGCCCTTTTGGGGCTTTACAGTTTCCTGCAAGTCGGCCGGGACGGGGCGATGGATTATCTCCACATTCTGACGCTTTCAGCGGGCGGCGAAGGCTACGGGATGGAAGAGGCGGCCATGTTCAACTTTGTCGGCCTCCTGCGCCGCCTCGCCCCGGGCCTGGACCCGCAGACTGTCCGCGCCATCGGGTGGGGGTTCTACGCTGCCGCGCTTTTCAGTCTGTGCGCGTGGTGGGGCTTCTCGAAGGAAATCCGGCTTCGGCATCCGGCGCTGGCCGTCTCCCTGACTCTGTTTGCCGTTCCCCATCTGCATTACCATGACCTGACGCTGCTGCTTGTTCCCCTCCTCAGCGCAGGAGTTGCCGGGGTAACGGCGGGCAGGCTGCGGGTCCCGCGCGCCGCGGCCCTGCCGATGGCAGCCTCGCTCCTCCTGTTGTTTGCCGAACTCTGGGACCCGGCGCGATACACCGTTTCCTATCTTCTCATGGCATTCTTGCCTTTCCTGACCTGGCGTTATGAAACGCATTGACTTCCGCCGCATCTTTGTGGTTGCCGGGCTGGCGTCGCTGGTCATTGTGTACGCAGTCCTGTGGGCGCGCATGATCACCGACTACGAGGAGCGCACCGGTTCGGACTTCATCTCGGCCTACGCGGGCGGGATGGTGGCGAAGGTGTGGGGCGGGGAGTACGTCTATGACCTGGCGCGGCAGCGGGCAGTGCAGGCCGAGGTGGTGGGCTACAACCTTGCAGCGGGGCAGGTGCTGATGTTTAATCACCCTCCTTATCTCGTGCCGCTGCTCCGGCTGCTCATGAACGGAAATTACACGGCTTCGCTGGCGCGCTATGCGCTGGTGATGGCGGCGTTCTATGCTGGGATGTTGGCGGTTGGCCGGCGTCTCCTGCGCCGGGAGGGCTGGGGGCGCGGCGAGACAGTGGTGGCTCTCGCCGGCATGGCAACCTTCTACCCGCTGTTCGTCAGCCTGCTCAACACACAGGATACGGCGCTGATGGCGCTGGGCGGGTTTCTGTGGCTGCTGGGCTTTTTGACCGGGCGCGGCTGGCTGGCCGGGCTGGGCTTGGCTTTGACCACCGTCCGCCCGCACGTGACCGTGGTGCTGGCGCTGCCCTTTCTCTTTCGTCAGCGGGATGTTTTCGGCTGGTTCTGCATCTGGGCGGCCGCGCTTGGGCTGGTCAGTTTGCTGGCGGTGGGCGTGGAAGGCATAAAATCGTATATCGAAATCCTGCTGACGGCGGCGGGCGGTGAATTCTACGGGATGCAGGAAGTGGCCATGGTCAACCTGGTGGGCCTGCTCCGGCGGCTCCTTCCTGACCTGGGCGCGGAAACGATCCGCCTGATTGGCTGGGGCGCGTATGCTGTTTCCATCTTGGCTCTCTGCCTGCTCTGGGCGCGCAGCCGGAAGTTGGAGGAGCGCCATTTTGGGCTTGCGGTGATCTTGGCGCTTTTCTTCGTCCCGCACCTGCATTACCACGATCTGACGCTTCTGCTCCTCCCGCTCCTGGCGTTGGTGATGGTCACAGTGCGCTATGGTCTCTTGTCAGCCTCACAGGCGGCTCTTGTACCGCTGGCGGTTTCTCTGCTGTTGTTGTTTGGCAGTCTTGCTCCGGCTTTGAAATATAATCTCCCTTGCCTGTTGATGTTCGTGCTGGGCCTGGCAATTTGGTTGCCGCAGAAATTGAGTCCACTGCAAAAACCTTTTTAAACACGAAGGACGCAAAGGCAACAAAGGAAATTCAAGGACGCTTTGAAAATGTTGAACCACGGCGCAGATTATCTTGAATAATGATTTGTGATTTTGCATTTTCCTGACGGTCTTCGCGTGCTGCGCTGTGCAATAGCCTTTTTGCGGTAGAGTCAAAATTCTGTTTTGGAGGCGGAAGAATGAAATCTTATCGTAAGGAACTATGGTTCAACATCCCTTCCCGACGCGGTTTCGCCAACATCACGCCGGAGGTGGAAAAAGCCCTGGCCGAGAGCGGCATCCGCGAGGGGCTGTGCCTGGTGAACGCCATGCACATCACCGCCTCGGTCTTCATCAACGACGATGAGTCCGGCCTGCATCACGACTACGAGGAGTGGCTGGAGGGGCTGGCCCCGCACGAGCCGGTGGGCAAATATTGGCACAACCGCACCGGCGAGGATAATGCCGACGCGCACCTGAAGCGGCAGGTGATGGGGCGCGAGGTGGTGGTCGCCGTGACAAACGGGCGGCTGGATTTCGGCCCCTGGGAGCAGATCTTCTACGGCGAGTTCGACGGGCGGCGGCGCAAGCGGGTGCTGATCAAGATCATTGGAGAGTAATGGAGACCCTATGAAAAAACTACGCTGGTACGACTTCATCACCATCAACCTGTTCTGGCTGGCGCTCAATCTGCGCAACACTGCCGTTGGTTCGCTCTTCCAGCCTTACCTGGTAGATGCCTTCGTCCGCCCGGAGATCAAGAACACCGCTTTCGGTATCATGCGCACGGCGGGTCTGATCATTGCTCTGCTCGTCCAACCGGCAATGGGATTGTTGAGCGACCGGTCGCTCTCGCGTTTCGGGCGGCGGCGTCCCTTCCTGTTCATCGGCGTCCTGCTGGAGATGATCTGCTTCGCGGCCATCGCTTTCTCGTGGAACTACGCTTCGCTCCTGATCGCCATCCTGCTCATCCAGTTTGCCGGGAACGTGTCGCACGGTGCGCTCCAGGGTCTCATCCCGGACCTCGTGCCTGAAGACCAGCGTGGACGCGCCTCTGCCCTCAAGGCCATTTTCGAGCTCCTGCCGCTGGTACTGGTAGGCTTCACCATTTCCCCCATTCTGGGCGCCGGCAATCTGAAACTGGCCGTGTTGGTGACTGCCGTCAGCGTGCTGGTGATTATGCTGGTGACCGTGTTCACGGTCAAGGAAGAGCCGCTGAAAGAGAAGCCCAATATCCCGTTCTGGCCGCCCATGTTGCGGGTGCTGGGTATGCTGGCGGGCATCCTGCTTGGGGCGCTGGCTGGGCTGGCCGGGGGCGGCCTCGTCGGCGGGCTGGCGGGATGGATCACATCGCTGGCAACGGGCAAACCTATTGTCTGGGCTACGTCGGCCTCGCTGACCCTCTCCCCTTCCACTGTCCCGGCAGTGGTGCTGATCGCGGTGGGCGGCGGGGTGGCGATGGTTGTTGCGGTGGTGGCCGGCGTCTGGTCCGGCACGCTTACCACGCTCGGCAGGTCTGATACTCTCAAGAATCCCGGCTTTGTCTGGTGGGTGGTCAACCGCCTCCTGTTCCTGGCGGCAGTCACCTCGGTCCAGGCTTACGCACCCTACTTCTTGATGTATGCTTTCAAGATTGACCGCAACGCAGCCGCCTCGATGACCGGCACACTGGTCATGTTTGTGGGTATCTTCACCTTGCTCTCGGCCTTCCCCTCCGGCTGGCTGGCCGACAAGATCGGGCGTAACCGCATCATCGTCATCAGCGGCATTCTGGCGACGGTTGGGAATGCCCTGCTGATGAGCACCATCTGGCTGCCCAACATGGTGGTCATCTACGCCGCGGGCGGAATCATCGGGCTGGCAACCGGCCTGTTCATGACTGCTAACTGGGCGTTGGGCACCGACCTGGTCCCGCCGGAGGAAGCCGGGCGCTATATGGGCATTTCCAACCTGGCCGGGGCTGGGGCGGGCATCGTGGGGACGGGCATCGGCGGACCGATGGCCGACATGCTCAACGACTACCTGCCCGGGCTGGGCTACTTCGCCATTTTCGCCGCCTACACGCTCCTGTTCGCCCTGAGCGTGGTCAGCGTGAAATGGATCCAGAGACATCAATGACTGTTTTGTTGTGGGGCTTGCTGGGCCTCTTGCTTTTTGTAATTGTGCTTGGCCTCGGCATGTCGTTCTATCTGACCCGCCGTTTTGGGCTGGAACTGGTCCACACCCCGGCGGAATATGGCCTGGAGTACGAGGAAGTGGCCTTCCCCGCCGCCGACGGCCTGACCCTGCGCGGAGTCTGGATTCCCGCCTCCGGCTCGCAGCGGGCAATCGTCATCCTGCACGGACATGGCGGCAGCCTGGACCCGGACATCCCGCGCACCCCGCACTTTCATCGCGCCGGCTTCAACGTGCTGCTGTTCGATTTCCGCGCTCACGGGCGCAGCGACGGGAAACTGGCTACCTTCGGTTATCTGGAGCGGCAGGACGTGCTCGGCGCGGTCGAGTTTCTCAAGTCGCGCGGCATGAAACGCATTGGCCTGCTGGGTTTCTCCTATGGCGGCATGGCCTCCATGCTGGCCGCCCCGCTCTGCCCCGACATCCACGCCCTGGTCAGCGACGGCGGCCCCGCCCGCCTGCGCTCGGCCATCGAGGGGCGGGCCGTGGAGTGGCGCCTGCCGCGTCCGCTGGGGCGCTTCCTCGGCTGGCTGACGGTGGCGCTTACCTCTGCCCGGCTGGGGGTGAACCATTTCCGCTTCGAGCCGGTGCGCTGGGTGGGCAAGATCGCCCCGCGCCCACTCCTCCTCATCCACGGCGAACTGGACAAGTACCTGCCCGACTTCGATGAATTATACGCTGCGGCGGGTGAACCCAAGCAGGCCTGGAGGCTGCCAGGCGTGGATCATACCGAAGCCAGCGAGGCGCAGCCCGAAGAATATTACCGGCGTGTGGTGGGGTTCTTCGAGCAAAATCTCTGAAGCCTGCCCTCCCGCAGATTTCAAACTCGCGGGAGGGTGACGTGGATGTTTATGCCCCTCAACCTGCGTTTCACCGCAGCCGACCGGGCGCACATCGGCCGATTATATCGAGCCGAGCCGGCGCGCCGGTGTGCAGGAATGCGGCGTTAAGGCAACCGGCAGGAAGAAGCCGGTGGTACTTTCGGAGCAGGCGACATTTTTAACATTAAGGTATAATGTTAAAGGATGCCATGAACAAAGCCACGCTTTTGATCATAGAGGGAAAGCACGCCGATTATCCCGGCTTCGCTCCGGCGCTGCGCAAAAAGGGTTTCACTGTCGAACTGGTCTCCAGCGGCAGTGAGGCCATTAAGTGCCTTGCCGGTGACTTCTGCCCGGATGCGGCCATCGTCAACGCGGCTACCCTGCGGACGAGCGGCAAGCGCATTTGTCAGTCTCTGCGCGAGAAGGGCAAAGATCTGCCCATCCTGCTCATCCTCGACCCCGACCGCCAGTTTGAGAACGGCGATGCAGATGTGGTACTGACGCTCCCTTTTACCGCCCAGAAATTGGTCAACCGCATCCATCACCTCCTGCCCGGGGAAAGCAACAACAGCCTGCACGCCGGGCCGATCCGCCTCGACGTGGAGAAGCGCGTGGTAACCTGCCAGGAGAAACGTGCCCGGCTCACCCCGCGCCTGGTGCGCCTGCTGACGGTCCTCATTGAGCGCCGCGGCGAGGTGGTGGAACGCAAGTCGCTGTTTTCACAGGTCTGGGAGACGGATTACACCGACGATACGCGCACGCTGGACGTGCACATTTCCTGGCTGCGCCAGGCGCTCGAAGATGACCCCAACCAGCCGAGGTACGTAAAAACTGTTCGAGGGGTAGGGTATCGCCTGGACGCCTAATTATTCCCCCTCGAGCAATTGTCCTTCGACTGTTACTGCCCGGACGCGTAGATTGGCCGCCGCGACGGGCAGTTCGATTTCCAGCGGGATCTCAGCCGAGCGGTTCGGACGCCGCGCCTGGGCTGCGCTGCGGAACGTCTTCCCGTCCCAGGCAGGATCAACCTCCCAGTAGTCGAGGGAGAGACCCGTTGCTTCCAGCCGAACCTTTTTCGAAGACGACCGATAAGCGAAGCGCAGGGGCACAGGCGAGGACGGCCAGCGCTGGGCTCCGGCGCACTGGATGGCAAAAGGCGCCTGCGCGGTCTCGATCAGCCGTCCGCGCGTGACGTGGATGGCGCGCCAGGTGGCATCGCAGGCCAAGAAACGCCGTCCATGCCGGGCGGCAACCAGCGGGAAGGTGCCCGAACCGCAAAAGAAATCTGCTGTCAGGCTGCCGGGGTTGGAGGAGGCCAGCAGGATACGTTCCAGCAGGGCCTCGGGTTTTTGGGTGGGATAACCGGTGCGCTCGTTGTGCAGGCGGGCGACGACCGGGAAATACCACCAGTCTTCGGGGACTTTGCCGCGCGCCAGGTCGGGGATTTTGCCAAAACCGGCTTTCGGCGAGGAGGCGAAAGTCTTGACCGTACTGGGGTTGTAGGCTTCGCGCACGGCGTCTGTATTGAAGATGTAATTCCCACCTTTGGCATATACGAGAATCGTATCGTGCTTGCGGTTGAAGGCGCGGCGGATGGGGGAGGGACCGTGATAAGCCCAGATGATTTCGTTGACCAGATTCTCGCGCCCAAAGATCTCGTCGAGCAGCAGGCGGGCGTAAGCGTTGGCGTGCCAGTCGAGGTGCAGGTACAGGGTCCCGCGCGGGGCGAGCAGGCGGTGCATCAGCGCCAGGCGCGGGTAGAGGAAGTCGAGGTAGGCGTCGAGGTCGTCCCAGTGGTCGCGGTAGCCTTCAGCCAGTTGCCATTCGGCGGGGCGGCGCGAGTCCTCGCCGCGGCCGATGCGGGCAGGATAGTGTTTATTGGTGAAGAAGGGCGGGTCGGCGTAGATCAGGTCCAGCCGGCCTTCGTACTCCGGCAGGAGGGCGGCCATGATGCCGAGGTTATCTCCCAGGTAGAGGGCGCTCTCTGCCGGGGCGGCGGGGTAGCCGAGGCCGCGCGGGTGGATGACCGAGTCGAGGGTCAGCGCCGCAGGCCGCGGGTCCGGGAGCGCTTTGGCGGGCCAGGTGAGCAGGGGCATTAGTAGTGGATCTCCACTGCCGTCCCGTAGCCTTTTTTGTCCAGCGTTAGTTTGTCAATTTCGTCGAACCCCGCCGTGGGACGGCTCCAGCGGAAGAGCCATTTGGCGTCTTCGTTGGTCATGTTGACGCAGCCGTGGCTCATGGTGATGCCGAAATTTTCGTGCCAGTAGGTGCCGTGGAAGGCGTGGCCTTTGTCGGTGAAGAAACTGCACCATGGGACGCCCGCCAGCACGTTCTGGTCGTCGCTGGCGGCGCGGTCGGCGGCGCTCATGCGCCGGGAGGGGAGTTTGACCATGATGTTGAAGCGCCCGGCGGGGGTGTCGTAGAGATACTGGACGCCGCTGGATACTTTTGCGCTGCGCGCCGGACTGTTGTTCTCGTAGCAGGTGAGGCTCTGCTCGGTCAGGTTGACGTCAATCCATTTGTTTTCCACTTCGGGCGAGAGGGGGGCAATTTCCTCCGACGGCAGGAGGCGCATCTGCGCCGCGGGAACGTAGTAGATGCTCTCGTCGGATTCGTCCAGCAGGCGGTACCAGGCTTTCCGGTCTGGCCCCGCCTCGACGGCGGTGACCCAGTGGATGGTGCTGAAGTAGAGGCGGAAGGCGATGGGCGTCCAGCCGTCGCCGGAATTGTAGCGGTAGGGCTGGACGAACGGCACGGTCACCTCGCCGAGCAATTTGGTTTCGGGGATGGTTTCGACCGGCACATTGTAGTGGAAGCGCACCCGCTGGAGGCGGGCGCGGTGCATGTAGCCGCCAAAGACCCGGTACCAGATGGGGTTGTAATCCGGCGTGCCGGAATTAACTGTCTCGTACACATTAACTAGGGCGTCGCGCGGCCAGGTGGCGACGATGACGCTCTGATCGTCGGGTTCCTTGTAAACGCTGACCGAGTGGGTGGCCACGCGCACCAGTTCGATATCATCGAAGGGGGCGGCTTCCGGCAGGAAGGCATTGAGGGCCAGGCTCGAAAGCGCCAGGCCGCCCAGTTTGAGAAAATCACGGCGCGAAATGGATTTCATAGGCCTGAATTTTACCAAATCTTTGCCCGGCGCCGCTTAAACAAAGACCTCCGGCATACGCCGGAGGCCGGGGAAAGCAGCCGTCTTATTCCATGACCAGCCGCAACTTCTTTTCCTTAAAGAGTTCTTCGAGCGCCATCGTGTGCGTACACACTTTTCGATTCTGGAAGAAATCGCAGTCACACTGCCATTGACCGTTGGAAAATTCCACCACATGGGAGTTGTTTTCGCCCTCGACCCTCACTTTAAGCATCTCGAAGTGAAAGCGGTCTGGTTCCTGGGCATAACGCTTGGCTTTCTGAATTTTTCCGATCATTCCTGAATCCATAGGCTTCTCCTTTTGGAAAATAAAAAAGCACGCGACACCACAACGTGCTTACCGAAAAACCCTGGCGTTGAAAATTAACACTCGCATAGGCAGATACCTGCTTCCAGTATAGTGGAAAATAAAACGAAAGTCAATTCTTTTCCTGAAACTGTAGGGAAACCGTCAGGCGGGCGTCGCGGGACCGTCAGCCTGCGGCGCGTTTCCCGACAGGTACTCATCCCCGCGGTAATGCCACAGGATGGGCCATTTCCAGGCGATGAGCGCTGCCCCGATGAGGCAGCCGATCCCGCCGCTGATGATCGTGGCCGGCACCCCAAACAGGCTGGCGACGATGCCCGATTCCACTTCGCCCAGTTGCGGTCCGCCCTGGAAAAATATCTGGTTGACGGAAACCATCCGCCCGCGGATGTGGTCGGGCGTGTTCAACTGGCGGATGGTGTTGCGGATGATGGTGCTGACGGTATCCGCCGCGCCGGCGAGCGCCATAGCCAGGAAAGCCACCACGAAGGCCAGGGTGATGGGGAAACCCGGCAGGGAGAAAAGCAGCACGCCGGGTCCGATCTGGTAGGCAAAGCCAAACAGGACGGTTGCCAGCCCAAAGATGGCAACCGCCGCCAGGAAAGTGCGTCCCTGTTTTTGGATGGTCTTGATTTGAGAAATGACTACGCCGGCCGTGACCGACCCGATGGATTCCGCCGAGGCAAGCCAGCCGTAGCCAATCTCATTGACCTTCAGGATGTCCTTTGCCACGATGGGCAGCATTGTCTTGGCCGAAGCAAAGAAGGTGGCCACGAAGTCCATCACCATCGTGGACAGGATGATCTTCTTCGAGAAGATGAACCGGAAGCCGTCGAGCGCGGCGGAGAAGTGGACGCCCGGCGCGTTGTGCGTGTCCTGTGAAACTGCGCCCATCAGGACGAGCGCCAGGATGACTGCCATAAAGGAGAGCGCATTGAACAGGTAGGTGTATTCCTGCCCCAGGGTGGCGATGATCACCCCTGCCAGTGCCGGGCCGACAATGGAACCGGTGTTCGCTGCAATGGAGGACATGCTGAAGGCGTTCGGCAGGTCTCTGACCGGAACGATGCTGGGGATCATGGCTTGCCGGGCCGGGCCGTCGAAGGCTTGGGCCGCGGCCTGGGTGGCCGTCAGCAGGTAGATGTACCAGATGGTGATGCGCCCGGTCAGGGTCAGGGCGGCGAGCGCCAGGGCGGTCAGCGCCATGGCCGTCTGGGTGATGAAAAGGATGCGGCGGCGGTTGAAGGTATCGGCCACCGGTCCGCCGAGGGAGGAGAAAACGATCACCGGCAGGATGCGCGCCAAGCCGATTCCGCCCAGCGCAAGTGGGTCTGGTTCGCCCGTCAGCGTGCGGATGTGCCAGTGGATGGCGGTCCATTGCATCTGCGAGCCAGAGAGGGAGATGAGCAGTCCAAGCCAGAGATACAGGTAGCGTTTGTGGCGAAGAGCAGGAGGAATTTGCATGTTGAAACGGCGATGAATGGCAGCGGGTTATGTCCCCCAGTCGCGCAGGTAGAGAAAGTCGTAGCCGACCGTGCGGTTGGAGAGTTTGGCAATCGGCGGCAGGACGCGCTTGAACTGGTTTCGGCGCACGCGCTCCAGCACGGCGCGGACGAATTTCTCCTCGAAACCGGCCTCCACGCACTCTTCGGGGCGGTAGCGCTGGTCCACCAGCAGGTAGAGCAGTTTGTCCACTTCGTCGTAGGTGAAGCCGAGTTCGCCCTCGTCGGTCTGACCGGTCCACAGGTCCGCGGACGGCGGCTTGGTGATGATTGCTTCCGGGACGCCAATCTCACGCGCCAGTTGCCGGACCTGGGTCTTGTAGAGGTCGCCGATGGGATTCAGCGCGCAGGCCGAGTCGCCGTAGAGGGTGGTGTAGCCGAGCAGGATTTCGGTCTTGTTGCCCGTGCCAACTACCAGCCCCTTGAAGGCTTCCGATTGGTCGTAGGCAACGATCATCCGCAGGCGGGCCATGATGTTGCCCTTGCGGACGGCAGACATTGCCGGCTCGAGGTCAATGAGTGGATCAGCCATATCGGTAATGGAAATAGTGCGCGCCTGGACGCCGGTCTGGTCAATGACCATCTGGGCGTGTTCAAGCGAGTCAAAGGAAGAAGTCTTGTAGGGCAGGCGCAGGGCAAGCACGTTCTGCGGGCCGAGCGCCTCGGCGGCGAGGAAGCACGAGACGGCCGAATCCAGCCCGCCGGAGAGGTTGACCACCGCGCGGCTGAAACCGGCGCGGGTGATTTCCGAGCGGATGAATTTGGTCAGGATTTGGCGGACGAAG
The DNA here is from genome assembly GCA_020722345.1 of Anaerolinea thermophila. Classification (GTDB taxonomy): domain Bacteria; phylum Chloroflexota; class Anaerolineae; order Anaerolineales; family Villigracilaceae; genus UBA877. The sequence continues at coordinate 31,497 of DYKZ01000009.1, forward strand.
TTTGGGTCGAGGGTAAGGTCAATTTCAATCATGTAGCCCCAATTTCTGGCGCAAAACTACCCGGAACTGCCTGGCGATATGCACGGCTTTTCGTGCTTCTTCCTTTTCTGCCGAAACGCCGGGATAACGGTAGTGCACCGCATACCTGTCCAGGTGAATTAGGAGATCACGTTGCAAATCGAGCGAAGCATCCAGAGTCAGGCATAATTCCAGCAGTTCGCGCGAGTTGTGAGTTTTGGGAAAATCCACACCGTTCTTGAAAAGGAATGCCTTGAGATATTTTTCCGCATCGCTTTCTGCGCGGGGCGAACCATAGGCATACGAACCGAACAGGATGATCTTTTGTGGCTGGAAAATCTCGATGATCTGCTGAACCACGTAATCAATCGCTTGTTGCGGGATACGCTTCCGTCGCGTGATGGGGGGAACTTTTGTGGATGCGGCAGGCAGGGTGGTCATTCTTTATCTTTCTCAGAATTATACCTTGCGGCATTCACTTTCTGTCTCTGTAAAATCCTCTCCAGTTCCCGTTGCAGCAAGTCCGGTCTCTCATCTCTCAGCAACGGCAGGCGGGCGCGGGTACGGTGCAACTGGTTCAGGTCGAGTTCGCGCAGGGTGAGCGTTTCCTCGAAATACGGAGCCTGAGCGAGCAGATTCCCGTCCGGGTCGAAGACGGTCGAGCCGCCCCAGAAGTTCAGCCCATCCTCGAAGCCGACGCGGTTGGCGTGGGCGGCGAAGATGGTGAACAGGCTGGCATAGGCGCGGTTGATGTGTTCCACCCAGGCTGAGGAGGCCAGTTTGGGGTCAGCGTTCAGGCCGCGCCCCGGCGAGGCGGAGGCGAACAGGAGCAGTTCGGCGCCGTCCTGCCACAGAAGGTAGGGCAGGGAGGCGTGCCAGAAATCTTCGCAGATGAGCATCCCGGCGCGCCCGAAACGGGTGTCAAAGGCGCGCACCGAGTCGCCGGGGGCAAAGAAGCGGCCCTCGTCGAATAGCCCGTAGGTGGGCAAATAGACTTTGTGATGCACATGGACGATCTCGCCGCGCGACAGGTAGGCCGAGGCGATGTAGAAACGGCGGCGCGGGTCTTCGTCCACGAAGCCGATTACCATGTCCAGGTCGCGGCTGGCTTCGAGCAGGCGGCGGAAGACCGGGTTGTCGGCCTCGCTCAGGGAGGCGACTGCCGGCGCGAGGTCCTGGAGCACGTAGCCGGTCAGGGAGAGTTCGGGGAACAGGATCAGGCCCGCGCCGCCCTGCCGGGCGTCCCGCGCCAGGGCGAGGTGTTTTTCCAGGTTGGCGTCCACGTCTCCCAGTTTCGTGTTGATCTGGGCCAGGGCGAGGGTCAGTTTCATGCGGCAATCTTACCATAAACGTTTCTGTGTCTGCTGAAAAAAACTCTTCAGGATTGAGTGGGGTGGAAACCCGTTTCACCACAGAGTACACAGAGAGCACGGAGATTTTACAGAGTACTGCGTAAATAAACGAACCCAAATCTGCATTCCTGCCTGCTTCTGGGCTGTTCCAGTTCAGGTATTTTTGCAGGAAGCAGTAAAGGTTTTTCTCTGTGGACTCCGTGATCTCAGTGGTGAAAAAGGGACGACCCCACCAAATACCAGAGAGCCAAAAACAAAAACGAGGCCGGAAAGTATCCAGCCTCGGGCGAATTCAGGAAACGTCACGCTGCAAACGTGCCTATTGCAAACCGACTTCCCTGTTGAACTCCACGATCAATTCGTCAATCTCATCCGCCTGCTTCTGGACGCCGGTGAAGTAATCGCGGTTGTTCCACATCTCCAGGATCTCGGCGTAGGTCTTACCCTGCTGCTCGACCCAGGTGAAGTACTTCAGGTTGTGGATCCGGCGGCGGTCAGCGTAGCGCAGTTCGAGCAGGTGGTCGGTGGATTGCCCGTGCAGGTAGCGGGCGAAGTCGGCGGCGGCGTCCTTCTCGCTGTACTCGCCGTACTCGGCGTGCATTTCTTTCAAGCGGCTCTGGTAGAGTTCCATCGAGTCGGTCAGCACCGTGACCATGATGTCGTCCTCGCCCATCTCGTAATATTTGGCGGCTTTGATGGCAGAGAGAACATTGGAAATGCCGGAAAAGCCCAGCAGGTCTAGTTGCGAGACGATTCCTTCGGGAACACCCTTTGACGTAAGATATTTCCGTCCGGCAGGTTCATTGAAAAGCCTGGCAAGATTGACCACTGCATTGTCGTCAATGGCAACCACCATGTCGGTGTTCTTTGTGTTGTGGATCCACGGCACGTGCTTGTCGCCGATTCCTTCGATGCGGTGCGCGCCGAAACCGTTCTCCAGCAGGGTGGGGCATTGCAAGGCCTCGCTGGCAACGATGACGCTGCCCGGGAAGACCTGTTTCATGTAATCGCCGCTGGCGATTGTGCCGGCAGAGCCGGTGGCAGAGACCATGCCCCGATAGACGCCGCGCGGACCGGCAGCCTGCTTCACCACCTCTTCCATGGCGTGACCGGTGACCTCGTAGTGCCACAGGTAGTTGCCAAACTCGTCGAACTGGTTGAAGATCATCAGGTCCTGGCCGGAGTTGCGCAGTTCCCAGCACTTGTCGAAAATTTCCTTGACGTTGGATTCGGAGCCGGGCGTCTTGATCGTCTCCCCGGCGATATTCGCCAGCCATTCGAAGCGCTCTTTGCTCATTTCTTCCGGCAGAATGGCGATGGAGTCGCAGGCCAGCAGGGACGAGTCGTAGGCGCCGCCGCGGCAGTAGTTGCCCGTCGAGGGCCAGACGGCCTTCTGTGTCGTTGGGTCGAACTGACCGGTCACCAGCCGTGGGACAAGGCAGCCGAAGGCCGCCCCCACCTTGTGCGCCCCGGTCGGGAACCACTTGCCGACCAGGACAATGATGCGTGCTGGGACGCCTGTCAGCGAGGAGGGCAGTTCCAGCCAGTTGACGCCGCCGAACCCACCGCCGCCGGCCTTTGGCTCGTTCTTCCAAGTGATGCGGAACAGGTTGCGCGGATGCACATCCCACAAACCGATGCCCTTCAATTCTTCCTTGATTTTGGCCGGGATCTTGGCCGGGTCTTTCATCTGGGCGAAAGTGGGGATGATGATGTTGCGCTCGCGGGCGCGCTGAATGGCGCGGGCGCGGCGGTCCTTGTGGAGTGTGAGGTCAATTGTGGCCATTTGGGGAAAAACTCCTGGGAGGATAAGGGGAAAGTTGTCTGACAACTGAATTATATCGCGAAATCTATGGAATGACTCTCCTGCAAAAAAGGCTATTGCACCGCGCAGCACGCGAAGACCGCCAGGAAAATGCAAAATCACAACTCATTATTCAAGATAATCTGCGTCGTGGTTCAACATTTTCAAAGCGTCCTTAAATTTCCTTCGTTGCCTTTGTGTCCTTCGTGTTTAAAAAGGTTTTTGCAGTGGACTCATGGAATTGGCTTTATCTTACCCCCACTCCTCCACGTCAAACGTCTCGCCGAAGCGCCTATCGAATGCTTTGAGCGTCCCGGTAAGCGCCAGGGCGGCCAACCGCGCGTTGGGTTGACGCGGCTTGTCCACCCTGTCTCTACAAGCCTTTACGAAATTGGCACCTGGTTTTAATGCAATTCCCAGAAAGTCGTCGTATCATCAAATCAGACCGCAGTTGGTCTGGAAAGGAGGCTTCAGTCAAGCAGATGATTGCAATACCTCAGGGAGGAAAGACCGGGTAAGCCTGCAACAGGCGCCAGGTCCTCCCGCCTGCGCCAAACGTCTCCACGACGAACGTGGTCTTCCTGTTCTTTCCTCCGCAAGCCGCAAGACTTGGCGGATGGGCGCCCCCCATCCGCCTTTTTTATTCCTCCACAGGGCTTTCTCATGGCAGCCGCGCTCTCGGCCCTCTTTGTATTCTTGACTCTACTGCAAAAAGGCTATTGCACCGCGCAGCACGCGAAGACCGCC
>DYKZ01000381.1 GCA_020722345.1 Anaerolinea thermophila
CGTGCGCCATATCGTAAAACCAGATTTTCTCCGTCCGCGCGCCTTTGGTAAAGAGTAAAATCGCCGTGCTTACCCCCGCGTAGGGCTTGAACACGCCCGAAGGCATGGAGACCACGCCGTCCAGCCGATTCTCCTCGATGATCCTGCGACGCACCTCCACATGCGCGCGGCTCGACCCGAACAGCACGCCGTCTGGCACAATCACCGCCGCCCGTCCGCCCATCTCCAGCGCGCGCAAAATCAAATGCAGGAAGAGCAGCTCACTCTTGGTCGTATCGCCCGGCAGCGTGGGATGAATGCTGTTCTTATCCACCGCGCCCTTGAACGGCGGATTCATCAAAATCACGTCATACTCGCGCTCATCGTCGAACGACTTGGAGAGCGTATCCATGTAATAGAACTGCGGCGACTCGATTCCGTGCAGCATCAGATTCATCGAACCGATGCGCAGGATGGTCATGCCCGAGTCGTTATCGAAGCCGCGCAGATATTTCGGCGACTTCATGAACGCTCTTTCTGGACCCGATAACTGGTCGCCGATTAAGTGGTGCGCCTGCCCCTCGGGGTCATACTCCAAAATCCCCGCCGACGTGTGCTTCTCCAAAATATACTGGTGCGCGTTGACGAGAAACCCCGCCGTCCCGCCCGCCAGGTCGCCAATGCGCTCGCGCGGCTTGGGGTCAATCATCTCCACCATCATGCGGATGATGTGGCGCGGCGTGCGGAACTGTCCATTGCGCCCGGCGATGCTCAAATGGCTGAGCATATACTCGTACAAATCGCCCTGCGTATCCTGATTCTGCTCGGAGATTTTCATCTCATCAATCAGGTTCACCGCCTCCACCAGCAGGCTCGGCTTGTTGATCTTGCACTCCGCCCCCTTCATGTACTCGCCAAACGACGACTCGCCATTGGAAAGACTCGCCATCCTGGGGAAGACGACCGTCTTGAGATGCTTCAACATCTCCTCGGCTTTCATCTGCTTCCAGACGCCCCAACGCATCTCCTTCGGGACTTTGGGCTGATACGTCGTCCCCTTGCGTTTTGCCTGCC
>DYKZ01000125.1 GCA_020722345.1 Anaerolinea thermophila
CTGGGGCGAGTTGGAAGCCCAGTTTGGCGGCTTTCCGCTCCAGGTGTTTGATCTGCTGGTCGCGGTATTTCTGTTCGTACTGTTCTACGCTCAACGGTTGATACTCCTCTTTGATTCTGAAATCTGTTTCATGTTATACTCCGAGATAGAGTTTGGGGCGCGGGTTTGTGGGCTGTGGCTTGCAACTACCGATTCGGGCTCTGGCAGTTAGCCGCCGTCCCAGATTAGTGTGTCCGCCGGGCGGCCAATTAACACAACGGGCTTACCTGCAAGGGTATCCCATAGCGGCGGTCGGCCCGCCCAGACGCTCCGCCCCCGAAGGCGTCCCGACGGTATCACGCCTAAGGATACGCCTTCCTCGCGCCCAGACAAGGACATTCTAATAACGCAAACCGTTAGCCTGCTGTTGATGAAAGGTCTAATTCATGAATCACCAAGCAAGAAAAGCGTATTCCCCTATTATCCTTTTTGCTTCCTCGATAGTTTTATCGCTTGCGTGTCGCAGTGTTACCATATCAATAGATAGTAACTCGCCCACGTCCGAATCTGTTACCTACACCCAGAAAATTGGCTTTGACTTTTCAGGGCAAGTTCCATCGTCTCCAAAAGGCGATACTTCCGCTAGGCGTCACTTATTCCTTCATGAATATTCTATGCTGGCAAACGGATTTATTAATGGCATAATTTACTTGAATGACAGCGACAAAGCAGTTGAAACATTTGACTTGTTGATATTGCGACCTAATGATGACGGCTGGCAAGTAATTTACCGCATTAATTTATCTGATGACACTCCTCCTGCCCAAACAGGAACTACTGTAGTAAACCTACCATCTCCGTTGGCTGTTCGAAAAGGTGATATTTTTGCTCACTGGCAAGATAATCCTAACGGCGCAATACCGCTGAATATTGACAACGAGTCAGTTGATGGTTTTAGTGTTGGGCAATATGGTTTCCAATCTTCCGAAGTTGAAGTTGGGCAACAAATAGACATAGACGGATTTAACGGACATCGTGATTACTTTATCAATGTCGTGTTTTCGACAAATCCGTAAAGAAAAAGGAAGTATTGCAAAAGGACGCAGGCTAACAAAGCGTCCTGGGGAAACAGATTGATTTCAGGCTGGGGCGAGTTGGAAGCCCAGTTTGGCGGCTTTCCGCTCCAGGTGTTTGATCTGTTGGTCGCGGTAGCGCTGTTCGTATTCCTTCCACGCTCAAGGCTTGGTATTCCACTTGGTATTTCATCATCCGATACACCACGCGTGCCATCAGGTGCGCGGTTGCCACCACCGCTTGAGCAGGTCCCAGCTAGATCCAGCTCAGTTCTTTGGCTTGCTTTTCGAGGTCGGCGCGAAAATCGGGGTGGGCAATGCCGATCAGCGCTTTGACGCGCTGGCGGATGGTCTTGCCGTACAGGTCGGCCACGCCGTATTCGGTGACAACGTAATGAACATGGTTGCGGCCAGTGACAACGCCCGCGCCCTGCTTGAGCATGGGAACGATCTTGCTAACCTGGGTGCCATCCTTCATGGTGTTGGTACTTGGCATGGCAATGATAGGCACACCACCATTAGAACGTGAAGAGCCGTAGATGAAGTCCAGTTGCCCGCCGATGCCGCTGAAGAATTTGGGACCGATGCTGTCGGCGCACACCTGGCCAGTGAGGTCCACTTCGATGGCCGAGTTGATAGCCACCATGCGCTCGTTCTGAGCAATGACGAAGGGGTCGTTGACGTATTCGGTGCGGTGGAATTCGAGCAGCGGATTATCGTGCACCCAGGAATACAGGCGCTGGGTGCCCAGGATGAAGCCGACCACGATCTTGCCGGGGTGGAGAGTCTTGCAGGCATTGGTAAGCACGCCGGCTTCCACCAGGCCGATCACGCCATCGGAGATCATTTCGGAATGAATGCCCAGGTCCTTCTTGCTGTAGAGGAAGTTCAGCACGGCATCAGGGATAGAGCCGATGCCCATCTGCATGGTAGCGCCATCGGGGATGAGAGCGGCGATATGTTCCGCAATACGTCGGGCAATGGTATCGCCTTCTTCGCCCATCGGCATTTCAACAATCGGGTAATTGACCGGGACAATGTGCGTCAGGCGGCTGACGTGGATGAAGGAATCGCCTAGCGTGCGCGGCATTTGTTCATTGACCTCGGCAATGATGATCTTGGCCGCTTCGGCAGGCGTCTTGGTCAGGCCGACTTCCACGCCCAGGGAACAGAAGCCGTGCTCATCCGGCGGGGAGACATGAATCAGGGCCACGTCCACCGGCAGGATACCTCTCTTGAAGAGCAGGGGGAACTCGGAGAGCAGCACGGGGGTGAAATCTGCCCGCCCTTCCCAGACAGCCTTGCGGACATTGGCGCTGATGAACAAGGTATTGACGCGGACATGTTCTTCCATGCCCGGCTTGACGTAATCTGCCGGTCCGATAGAGAGTGCCTGGCAAATTTCGACATCTTTCAGGTTTGGGGCATACTCCACCAGCGCAGCCAGGAGTTTTTGCGGCACCGAAACGTTCCCGGTCATGAAGATGCGGTTGCCCGATTTGATTACCTTAACCGCTTCTTCGGCGGTGGTGCGCCGCGATTCGTATAATTTGTTCCAATCCATATTCGACTCCTAAAGGTCAGGCGAGGAAGAGATGATGCAGTTCGCCCTTATGTGTGTTGACGGCTCTTTCGATGGCCGGGTTCTGTTTCATCGCTTCATCCACGCCCAGATTGGCGATATCAAGGATGTATGGGATCGCCGGGTTCACGAAGGCGTGTGTTGCAGTGCGCGCCACAACACCAGGCATGTTGGGAACGCAGTAATGAATAACGCCCTCCTCGATGTAAATGGGCTTATCGTGTGTGGTCGGGCGCGAGGTTTCCACACAGCCCCCTTCGTCAATGCTGGTGTCAATGATTACAGAAAGCGGGCGCATGGACTTGACCATCTCGCGCGTAACCAGGATTGGAGCGCGTTCGCCGGGGATCATCACAGCCCCCACCAGGACCTCGCAATATTTGCACACCCGCTCAATATTCCTGGCTGTCGAAAGCATCGTGACGACCGTGGGCATGAGCTGGTTAATGCGCTGGAGGGCATCCACACTTCGGTCGAGGGCCGTGACGTGGGCGCCCAGCCCAAGGAAAGCGCGGGCCGCGTACGTGCCGAGCGTCCCGCTGCCGAGGATGGCAACTTCCGCTGGCGGGACGCCGGGGATGCCGCCCAGCAAGACGCCTCGCCCGCCGTAATGGCTCTGCAGGAAGCGTGAGGCGACCTCCGCTGCCATTGCGCCGCCGATTTGGCTGAGCGGACGCAGCACCGGCAGGATGCCGTCATCCTCCTCGATCTGCTCGTAGGCAATAGCGGTAATCTTTTTCTGTAACAAATCGTTAATCTTGCTCCGCCTTGTCGAGGCCAGATGGAGCAGCCCGGCAATGATTGAGCCGGGGACAATCTGGTCAATTTCATCGTCGGTGGGGCGGGCTACCTTGAGTAGCAGGTCGGCCCGGCCATAGATTTCTTCCGGGGAATAAACGAGTTTGGCCCCCACCTCTTCGTACTCATCATCAAAGAATCTCGCGCCAGCGCCGGCGTCGTGCTCGACATAGACATTATGGCCGGCCTTGACGAGAATCTCAACTCCGGCTGGCGACAATCCCACGCGGTACTCGAAGGGTCGGCGTTCTTTTGGAATGCAAATGTTCATACCATGCCTCCAGTATCATGAGCGAACATCCTCCCTAACCAGTCCGGCCAACAGGCTGGCATAAGGACCGGGGCAGGAAGGGGGGGTTGGATATTATGCACCACGATCGTTCAGGACTGCACGAATAGAAGGTAGTGCCCAATCAATGGTGGCTTTGTCAATTACCAACGGCGGCGCAAAGCGGATAACGTGCTCGTGGGTTTCCTTGGCCAGGATGCCGCGCTTCTGCAAAGCCTCACAGAAACGCCGCGCCCCTCCCGCTTCTTTCTTCATCTCCACGCCGATCAACAGGCCGCGTCCGCGCACTTCCTTGACCAGCGGGCTGCCAATCTCCGCCAACTGCTCGGCGAAGTACTCTCCCAGTTCCGCCGCCCGCTGCACGAGATTCTCCTCGACGATTACCCGCAGGGCGGCGCGCGCCACCGCGGCGGCCAATGGGTTGCCGCCAAACGTGGAGCCGTGCTCGCCCGGCGTGAACAGTCCCAGGATCTCCTTGTCTGCCAGCACGGCCGAGACCGGGTAGAAGCCCCCGGCAAGGGCCTTGCCGATTACGGTCACGTCGGGGCGCACGTCCTCGTGCTGTGCGGCGAACAGTTTCCCGGTCCGGCCCAGACCGGTTTGGATTTCGTCCGCGATAAAGAGAACGTTGTTCTGCTTGCAGAGTTCGGCCACTTTTTTGAGATACCCGGCCGGCGGGATGATGACGCCGCCCTCGCCCTGGATGGGTTCGAGCAGCACCGCCGCCGTGTTGGGCGTGATGGCTTTGGCAACCGCCTCCGCGTCGCCGTAAGGGACGGTGACGAAGCCGGGCGTGAAGGGGCCGAAATCGTCGCGGTAGAGCGGCTCGGTGGAGAAGGAGATGGTAGAGATGGTGCGCCCATGGAAGTTGCCCGCCGCGGTGATGATCTCGGCCTGGTGGCGCGGCACCTTCTTGACCTGGTAGGCCCACTTGCGGGCGATCTTGAGCGCCGTCTCGACCGCCTCCGCCCCGGAGTTCATCGGCAGGGACATGCCGTAGCCGGTCAGTTCGGAGAGTTCCTTGTAGAGCAGAGGCAATTGGTCGTTGCGGAAGGCACGGCTGGTGAGGGTCACCTTGCCGGCCTGCTCCACCAGGGCTGCCAAAATTTCCGGGTGGACATGCCCCTGGTTGAGGGCAGAATAAGCCGACAGGCAGTCCAGGTACTTCCTGCCATCCACGTCGTAGACCCACACCCCCTCCCCGCGGGTGATGACTACGTCCAGCGGGTGGTAGTTGTGAGCGCCATACTCCTCTTCGATTTGGATGAATTCCTGCGTGTTCATGGTTTCACCTTTTCCAAAATTAAGTGTTCAGCCCCGAGCGCCACGCAGTCGAGAGGCTTTTTTTGTCTATGCAACCCCAAAGAGCCGCGCCAGAATCGCTTTCTGGGCATGCAGGCGGTTGTGCGCCTGGGGAAAGATGGCCGAGTGCGAACCGTCGGCAACCTCGTCAGTCAATTCGTGGTTACGGTGCGCCGGCAGGCAGTGCATCACGATGACATCCTTGTCGGCTTCGCTAACCAGTTTAGCGTTGACCTGATACGGCGGGAAGACAGCCTCCCGCTTTGCCGCTTCCTCTTCCTGGCCCATGCTGGTCCAGGTGTCGGTGTAGATGACTTGTGCGCCCTTTACCGCCTCGTGCGGGTCGCGCAGGAATTTCAGCCTGGACCCGCTGCCTGCCGCGACCTGTTTGGTCTGTTCCACGCTCCCGGCGGGCATATCGTAGCCTTCCGGGTTGGCAATGGTGAAGTTCCAGCCAAGTTTGACGCAGATCTGCATCAGCGACACGGCCACGTTGTTGCCGTCGCCGACAAAGACCACATTCAAGCCCTTGGCTTTGCCAAACTTCTCCTGAATCGTTTGCGCATCGGCCATCGCCTGGCAGGGATGGCTGAAGTCACTCAGGCCGTTGATGACCGGTATTGAGGACCACTTGGCCAGTTCCAGCAGGTGGGCGTGCTCGAAGACACGCGCCATCACCGCATGCACGTAACCGGACAGGACGCGCGACACATCCGCAATGGATTCGCGTTTGCCGAGGCCGATCTCATTCGGCGAGAGATAGAGGGCATCGCCGCCCATATGGCGCATCGCCATATCGAACGAGACGCGCGTCCGCAGGCTGGGTTTCTGGAAGATCATCCCCAGCACCTTGCCTTTGAAAAGCGGCGGATTGCCTCCTGCAAAGTATTCCTTCTTAAGCCGGATGGCAAGGTCAAGTAAATCTTGCAGTTCTTCCGAGGAATGGTCAGAAATATCAAGGAAATGTTTCATAGTTAACTCCGTTCTTGGATATGCCCCCAAGTATCAAACGACTTGCCGGGATAGTCAAGTGCAAACTGTTTGGCAGTTCCGGGAATAAAATCATAAAAAAGCGGGATGAACCCCATCCGGTGGCGCCGCGCTTAAACGTGGTCTGTATTTTTAGCCACAGATTACACAGATTTTCACGGATTTTGAATTCCAATCTGTGCTAATCCGTGAAATCTGTGGCTGATTCTTTGTGGAAAAAGAGACTCCACGGTTTACTGTAGTGCTACCGTCTTATCCGCCTCAACCATTTAGTCATTATTCTAGTTCCAGATGATCCAAGTGCTGTCGAAGCCATCCTCCGTTGGAATCTTGGAATCCGTGTTTCAAATAACGACAAGTTTGAGCGCATAATTTTGAATGAGAATTGGCAGATCGTTCATATGCGTACAAATACCATCATTGATGGCAGGGATGTGTAATTAACTACTCCTTAATCCTCAGCGTTATTAGAAATGAATACACTGCTCGGTCAATCCCTCGGACGCTACCACATCCTCGAGCAACTCGGCGAGGGTGGGA
>DYKZ01000382.1 GCA_020722345.1 Anaerolinea thermophila
CTGGCCAGATACTCGACCGAGCTTCAGGAAATACCCATCTATGGCGAGGAGTGGCTGGAAAAGCGCAACCAGTCCATCGAGGAGGCCAAGAAGGACATTCCGACGTTGCAGACCTACCGAAAGGGTCCAGGCGAAAAGGTTCCCAACTGGGAGCTTTTGGAGCGGTCCATCTACGGCATCGACGTGTCACGCCAGATGATGCGGATCGCCATGATGAACCTGGTGCTGCACGGCATCCGCCAGGCCAACGTCAAGCGCGCCAATACGCTTTCCGATATGGGCGGCCTCACCGAGGACGATCTGAACCGTCGCTACAAGGTGATCCTTTCCAATCCGCCTTTTGCCGGTGTCCTTCCCAAGGAATCGATCCGCAAGGACCTTCCCACCAATTCCAAAAAGAGCGAGCTGCTTTTCCTGGGCGTGATGATGGAGGCCCTGGCCCCGGGCGGCCAGTGCGCCGTGGTTGTGCCCGAGGGACTGCTTTTCGGTTCGACCTCGGCACATGTGGAGCTACGCCGCAAGCTGATCGAGGATTTCGACTTGTTAGCCGTGGTATCCCTGCCCGCTGGAGTATTCAAACCTTACGCCGGAGTCAAGACCGGGGTACTGGTCTTCCGGAGGCCGGCTTCAGGCGCGAAGAAGGACAAAAAGACCAAGCACAAAGAAAAGGTCTGGTTCTACGAGGTGCGGGCGGACGGGTTCGACCCTGACAAGATTTCCGGTGGCGGCAGACCTGAAACCCCCGAACGCAATGATATTCCTGACCTTCTTAATCAGTGGAAGGTTTATAAAGAATCAAAATTTACCAAGCCGCCGGGTGTGGAAGCCGGAACCCTCTTGCAACCCGGAAGCGAAGAGCCGCGCTGCTGGTGGGCGACCATCAAGAGCGTTGCCGAAAACGATTACAACCTTGCCGCCGGCCGCTACAAGCCGCAGATCGCCGAAAAGGCGCCGGATGACGACCCTGCGCAACTTATTCGGGAGACGCTCGCCATTGAGCGCGACATTGCAGGGGGGTTGGAGAAACTGCTTCGGGAAGTGGAGGCAG
>DYKZ01000126.1 GCA_020722345.1 Anaerolinea thermophila
GAACAAAAATAAAATCGGGAAGATACTAGCCATTTCTTTGCGGCTTCGTGGCTTTGTGCGAAAAATAAAATACAGGAATTTGCGAACTTCGCAAAACGGGATAGATTCACAAAGAGGAAACGGAGGAAAGAAAGAAGTGAGCAAAACTTTCTTACCTTCCTTGCCTCTGTGTAAAAAAAAAGAATTTTAACAAATCGCTTCAGGTAACCGGCTGTCGCCGGCACCTGAGCTTAACGTTATATTTTTTGATCCGTCAACCTTTTGGGTTGACAATTTTTTGCGATTTTCAACTGCTTTTTCTAGCCCGTTTTTCGCGGGAAAAACGGGCTAGGATTATTTCTGCGGCTGGTCTTCGCGTGAGATTCTGGACTTCTGTGTGAAGAGGGTGATTCTTGGGAAGAAGAGCATCTCCACCTTGCCGAGTTCGCCATTTCTGTTCTTCGCGATGGTCAGTTCGGCGTCGAGTCCGTTCTCGTTCTCCTCGTAGGTCGCCTGCTGCTGCTTCTGCGTGTCGCGGTGGAGGAACATGACCACGTCGGCATCCTGCTCGATGGCGCCCGACTCGCGGAGGTTGCTGAGCCTTGGCTTTCCCTCCTTCTGCTGTTCGGTCTGGCGGTTGAGCTGCGCGAGGACGAGGACTGGTATGTTGAGGTCCTTGGCGATGGACTTGATCCCTCCTGAGATTAGCGACACCTCGATCTGTCTGGTGTCGGCCGAGCTTTCCTCGTCGGAATGCATGAGCTGGAGATAGTCTATGGCGATCAGCCTCACGCCGTGCTTGCGGACGAGATTTTTCGCCCTGACTCTGAGATCCATGACCTTGAGCGCAGGGGTGGGGTCCACGAAGAAACCGATGTTCCTGAATCTGCTCGCGGCGCCGGTTATCTTGCTTTGGTATCTCTTCCTGGTGTCGTCGCTGAGGCTGGGGTCGAGTATGTCCTTCCTCGATATTCTGGCCTCGGAATAGAGCATTCTCTTTGCGACTTCGGCCGAGGTCATCTCCATGCTGAATATGGCGACAGGGTGTTTTTTCGCGGACAGCGCGATGTTGGTCAGGACATTGAGCGCAAAGGATGTCTTGCCGACGCCCGGTCTTGCTGCGACCACGTACATTTCGCCGGGCTTGAGCCCTCCGCCGAGAAGTCCGTCGAGATCCGAGAATTCGGTCTCGACCACATCGTCGGGCCTCTCCTTCGCCAGAATCTTCTCGATGTATGGGAATGCCTCGTTCTTGATGATGTCCTCCATCTTCATGACGGGGTCTTTTGCGCCGAAGAGCTGTGCCTTGAGCATTTCCTCCTCGACCGTTCCGATGATGGCGGCGGGCTGCTGCTCCGGGTCGTAGCTTCTCTCGAGGCCTATGGAGAGCGCTTTTATGACTTTGCGCTGGACGGCCTTGTCCCTGACGTTGTGGCACCAGCTTTCGATGTTGGCGGTGGTGGCGATGGAGTTCTGGAGCTGGACTATGTATTCGAGTCCTCCGACCTCCTCGAAGACGCCCTTGTCGCGGAGTATCTTTGAGAGGTTGACCGGGTCTACCGGGGTTTCCTTCTTGACCAGGTCGGCCACGGCATCGAATATCTTCTGGTTCTTTGGGGAATGGAAGACGGATTCGGAGCCGAATATCTCCAGGGCAATTGCCGCGGCGTTGGGGTCCTCGAGGACTGCGCCGAGGACTGCCCGCTCGGAATTCTCGTCGCTTGGAAGCGGCGCGTCCCCGTGGAGGACTCCGGCGATTTTTCCGTCCTTGTCGCCGTAGAGCTTTTTTCTGGGGCGCATTTCAGGCCTTTTGGATTTTGAGCTTCAGCTCTGGAACAAAATCCTTGTGGACTTTGATTTTGACAGTGTATTCGCCAGTTTCCTTGATGGGATGCTCGAGCAGTATTCTGCGCGCCTCCATCTCGATTCCGTGCTTTGCTAGCTCGGAGGATATGGTTGAAGAGGACACCGAGCCGAAGAGCTGCTTGTCGTCGCTCGCCTGCATGTCAATGACGAGTTCGAGGGCGGCTATCTTCTCGGATATCTGTGCGGCCTTGTCCGTGTCGGACTTTCTCTGCGCCTCGATCTTCTCTTTTCTCGCGGCGAGCTGCCTTAGAGCGGCCTTGGACTCCTTTATGGCGTATCCCTTCGGGATCAGGTAGTTTCTGGCGTAGCCATCGGCGACGTTGACGATGTCGCCGGCGTTGCCGATGTCTTCCATGTCTTGCAGCAGTATCAGTTTTGGCATGACGAGTTCTCCGTTTATGTCTTGTGTGCGTTTTCTCAGAGGACGAGAGCCAGTTCTCTGGCCTTTTTGACGGCATCTGCGATGGCCTTCTGGTGTATCATGCAGTTGCCGGTCAATCTTCTGGGGAGTATTTTGCCCTTCTCGGTCTGGAACTTTTTGAGCAGTTCGGTGTCCTTGAAGTCAATGACCTCCTGCGGATTGTCGCAGAAACGGCAGTTTCTCTTGATGAATTTCGGCCTTCTCGGCTTTCTGGGGCCCTTGGCCCCCCCCTTGCTTTCCCTTTTCATTTATTTCTCCATTATTGTCAGTTTCATTTGCTGTCGTTTAGAAGGGGACGTTCTCCGTATCGTCGTCGCCTGCCGGCCCGTTGTATTCTGGCTCCGGCGGAGGCTGTTCCTCATGTTGCGCTGGCGCTGGTGCTGGCACTGGCGGCTGCGGTTGCGGCTGACCGCCGCCCTGCCTGTCGGCGGCCGGCTGGCGCTGTGGATACTGCTGTCTCTGGGAGCCATACTGGCGTTGCTGCCCCTGTTGTCCTCCGGGCTCCTGTTCGTAGCCGTCCGGGGCGTTGTCATCTCTGGGTGGTGTCGCGACGAAATGCACTCTTTCGGCGACGGCGAGTATTTTGGATCTCCTCTTGCCGGTGTCCCTGTCCTCCCACTGGTCGGTCTTGAGCCTGCCTTCAATCAACACGAGGGAGCCTTTTTGCAGTCTGTTCTTGCAGATTTCGGCCTGTCTCTGCCAGACGTTTACATCTATGAATGTGGTTTCATCCTTTCTGATGCCATTGGAGAGGTATCTTCTGTTTATGGCCATTCCGAATTCGCAGATGGCGACTCCGTTGGGGGTGTATCTGAGCTCCGGGGCGCGGGTCAGGTTTCCCATAAGGTAAACTTTGTTCATGTCTGGCATTTCATCCTCCCGTATGTTGATGAAACAGTTCTTAGTCCATCACGTATGTTCTGAGTCTGAGTATCCTCTCGTCGAGCCTGTATTTGTCTCTCGGGGCCGATGCCTTGTCGGGGGTGAGTTCGTACTTGAAGTCGAAATAGGTTCCGGCCTTTCTCTTTCTGATCGGATATGCGAGCTGCTTCTTGCCCATTGGCAGCGTTTCTATCATTTTTCCGCCGTTGGAAGTGACCAGTTCCTCGAACTCCTTCGGGAAGTCGGCAGCCTGGTTTTCCGCCGCCCTCTCGTCGAGGATCACGACTGTCTCGAACTTTTTCAAATCATACCTCCGCGTTTATGCTTTTTTTTCACTTTTATCTGTTTCATCTTCATCGGCATCTTTCCCGGACGAGTTTCCCGCCGGACGCCTGTTGAACTTATTCATGGCGGCCGAGATCCCGCTGGCAAGCGAAAATCTTATTGCCGAAACGCAAAGTTCAACCGAGTCCCTGAATATTTCCTCCTCGTCCCCGGTGAACTTGGAGAGCACATAGTCGGCTCCCTCCCCGCCGCCCCTGCCTATCCCAATCCTTAGCCTTGCGAAATTCGCAGAGCCGACGCAATCTATCACCGACTGGACCCCGTTGTGCCCAGCCGCTCCTGCGCCGAGGCACAGCTTCATCCTGCCGAGCGGGATGTCCATGTCGTCGTGGACGAGCATCATCCTTTCGACAGCCAGTCCCTTTTTCGCGATGAAGGCTGCCACAGGCTCTCCGCTCAAGTTCATGTATCTGTTCGGTTTGAGCAGATGGACTTCGCATCCCGAGAGGACGAAACGCCTCGCTGCCGCCCCGGCGATCTTGAACTCGGACGAAATCCCTTCGCATGTCCGGGCGAAGGCATCCGCGACGGCGAAGCCTGCGTTGTGCCTCGTGCCTTCGTATTCCACGCCCGGATTTCCGAGAGCAACGACAAGATCGAAATGTATTGCGCTCCTCGGCATCCGGAAGGCCTATTTTTTCTCCTTCTCCTTTCCTTTTTCCTTTCCTTTCTCCTTGTCCTTGCCCTTCCCCTTGGGATCGGCGGCAGCGCCATCCGCGGCCTCGCCCTCCTCCTCCTTGCCCTTGCCACCGACCAGTTCGGGCTCGACAGCGGCGGCTTCTCCTTCGACTGCGCCTTCGGCTGGAGCGACCTCCTCTTCCGCCTTCGGGAGGAGGACATGGAAGACAGTCTGGTTCGCCGGGGTTATGGGCTTGACACCCTCTGGCATTTTCAATTCCGAGACGTGTATGGCCTTCTCGATCTCGAGGCCGCTGATGTCCACTTCGATGAAGGAGGGTATGTTCGCCGGGAGCGACTGTATGCGTACGGAGTGGAGGACCTGCTCGAGGAATCCACCCTGCGACAGCCCGACCGGGGTCCCGAGGCCATGGATTGGAACTTCCGCCTCGATGAATTCGTCCATGCGCACTTCCTGGAAGTCTATATGGACCGTCTTTCCCTTGAGATAGTCGAACTGGATGTCCTTTATCAACGCGTTTATCTTGCCGGCAGGGGAGTCGAGTTCGACGAGGTGGATATCGGCGACCGGAATTTCGCTCCAGATGCTTTCCTCGACGGAGAAGTTCCTGTTTTCCTTTCCCGCGCCGTAGATGACGCATGGTATTTTCCCCTGTCTTCTCGCCCTCCTGGACTTGGCCTTGCCGGTGCCGGCCCTGTCCTGGATTGCTATGACTGTCGTTTTCCTGGCCATTTTAGCATTCCTTATTTTAATCTCTGTTGTTGTTGTTCTGGACTTGGAACAGCGAGGACACTGACGCGCCCTCGTGAATTCTTATCATCGCCTCGCCAAGCAGCTTCGCGATGCTTATGACCTTTATCTTCCCCCCGCAGAAATCCCCGGTGGGGACTGCATCGGTCGTGACGAGCTGGTCTATCTGGCTTTCGCATATTCTCCTGCGGCCCATGTCCGTGAGGAGGCAGTGGGAGACGGCCGCATATATCTTCGCGGCGCCCTCTCTCTTCAGGAGGGCGGCGGCGGACGTGAGGGTTCCTGCGGTGGTAGTGAGGTCGTCCGTGATGAGGCAGGCCCTGTTCTTGACATCTCCAACGAGATGGGATGATTCGACTGACGTTGCGTCAATTCTTCTCTTCGCGACGATGGCCAGGCCGGCGTTGAGCATGTCGGAATAGGACTGTGCGAGTTTGACGCTGCCTGAATCCGGGGCGACGACCACCGCGCCAGGGCCAAGGACCTGTCTAAAGTATGGCACCAGCACGGGCATCGCGTACAAATGATCCACGGGTATGTCGAAGAACCCCTGTATCTGCTGGGAGTGAAGATCCATGGTGAGAATTCTCGCCGCTCCGGCCGCCGTTATGAGATTGGCGACAAGCTTGGCGGTGATCGGGACCCTTGGCTGATCCTTTCTGTCCTGGCGGGCGTATCCGAAAAAGGGTATGACTGCGGTCACCCTCGCGGCGGAGGCCCTCCTCGCGGCGTCAAGCATGATCAGAAGCTCCATCAACGTCTCGTTGGGCGGCGAGGAGGTCGGCTGGATAAGGAAGACATCGGCACCCCTTATGTTCGAGCGGAACTTGACAAATATCTCCCCATCCGGGAAATGGCTGATGTCAATGTCCCCGAGCTGTATGCCCATCTCCTGGGCAATCGCCTCGGAAAGCTTCCGGTTGGCGTTCCCGGAAAATATGCTGATTTTCTCTCCCCACCTAAGCATCTGTAGAAGGCCGCTTTAAGAGTGTTTCTTCATCCTGTTTTTCTCAAAAGGGGGTTAATCTATTCCGCCCACGCCATTTTTCAATCGGAAATCCAAGAAAATGCAAAATATCCGCTTTTTTCAAAAAAAAATCTCGTCCCAGCCTTGACACCGCAGGGGCCGGTTGAACAATAAAGGTTAATAAAGGGATGGAGTCTGGGCATGAGTGGATCGGCGAAGGACAAGGTTTTGTTTGTGGCGGACGAATCGTCGCTGCTGCCTCTCTATGCCCAGATAAAGAACTTCCTGGGGGCGTAATTCCCATTAGCCCAAATTTCGCGCCCTAAAAAATAAGATTGTTTATTATCAACGACTTGCAACTTGGAAAACGAAGAAATTTGGGCTAAAGCCCGTTTTTCCTGCGAAAAACGGGCCAGCCCCGCGCTATGTGAAAGGGCGGTGCTCGGCGTTTTGAGCAACACCTTCGAGGAGGCCGGGGAAGCCCTCCGGCGGGACGGCGCGATGATAAGCGTGAAGCGCCTGAGAACCATTTCGTCATGCACGGGGCGTCCGGGGCGGAGAAGGTAATGGTCATAGCGGACGGCGCGACATGGATATGGAATCACATCGGCGAGCTACTCGGGCTCGCCGGAATAGATCCTGGCAAAGTGACGAGTCTATCATCCT
>DYKZ01000383.1 GCA_020722345.1 Anaerolinea thermophila
TGCCCGGACAGGCAGGATTTTGCCCACAGCCGAACTTCCTGGCCGTATGCCACTCCTGGATAGGGTGCGCGCCCGGCATGGCAGTTCTCTTGATGAACTGGTGGTTGTTATCCGGCAGAGGAACTATTCCATCCGTACCGAGCAGGCCTATCTGAGCTGGGTGTGCCGTTTTCTGCTGTTTGCCGGGGACAAAGATGTCGCGGCCATGGGTGAGGCCGATATTGTCGCCTTTTTGCAGGATCTGGCGGTGCGCGGCCAGGTGGCGGCCAGTACCCAAAATCAGGCATTGAATGGTTTGATCTTCTATTTTACCCAGGTGCTGAAACGGGAGATCGGCAACCTTGGGGACTTTGTCCGCGCCAAAAGACCCCGGCGGCTGCCGGTTGTCCTGAGTCGGGCAGAGGCCATGCGTTTGCTGGCGGAACTGGAAAAGATAAGCGCTCTTCATTATCTGATGGCGGCCTTGTTGTATGGAACGGGGATGCGGTTGATGGAATGTGTGCGGCTGCGGGTTCAGGATGTTGATTTTGATCAGAATTTGATCGTGATTCGCGACGGCAAAGGGCAAAAGGATCGGGTGGTTCCCTTGCCCCAAAGCCTGCGGGAACTACTGGCCCGCCATCTTGACGATGTGCGGAGGCTGCATCAGGAGGATTTGGCGCAGGGCCTGGGTGAGGTCTTCCTGCCCGATGCCCTGGCCCGCAAATACCCAAATGCTGCCCGGGAGTGGCTGTGGCAGTATGTCTTTCCCAGCGGGCGTTTATCCCAGGACCCGCGCAGCGGCGAGACCCGGCGGCATCATATCCATGAAAACGGCTTGCAGAAGAGCGTCAAAAAGGCGGCGGTGGCGGCGGCAATCAGCAAACGGGTCAATTGCCATGCCCTGCGCCACAGCTTTGCCACCCACTTACTGGAGAGCGGCTATGATATTCGGACTATCCAGGAATTACTGGGCCATGCCGATGTTTCCACCACCATGATTTACACTCATGTGCTGGGTCGCGGCGGCAGCGGCGTGGTGAGCCCCCTGGACAGCCTGTG
>DYKZ01000127.1 GCA_020722345.1 Anaerolinea thermophila
TCCTGACGGTCTTCGCGTGCTGCGCGGTGCAATAGCCTTTTTGCGGTAGAGTCAACTATGCTTTCCTTGCACAGGAGTTTGCCAGAGTTCTGATCCCAAATTGAGGTTATTTTAGCCCCCTCTTAAGGGGAATGCAAGAATCTTGGTATAATTTCCTGCGCGCCCCGGTAGTTCAACGGACAGAACAGGGCACTCCTAAGGCTCTGATGTGGGTTCAATTCCCGCCCGGGGCACACAAAAAGGTTCGGGCGACAGCGCTACTGTCGCCCGAATTACTTTTCTCTACAAGCCGGCTGCCTTGCGCAGCGCCTCGGCTTTGTCGGTTCGCTCCCAAGGGAATTCGACATCGTCGCGGCCAAAGTGACCGTAGGTGGCTGTCTTGCGGTAAATGGGCCGGCGCAGGTCGAGGTCGCGGATGATGGCGCCAGGACGCAGGTCGAAATGCTCGAGGATGAGTTTGCCGATTTTCTCGTCGGCAATCTTCCCGGTCCCGAACGTTTCGACATTGACCGAGAGCGGGTGCGCCACGCCGATGGCGTACGCCACCTGAATCTCGACCCGCTCGGCCAGCCCCGCGGCAACGACGTTCTTGGCCGCCCAGCGTGCCGCGTAGGCTGCCGAACGATCCACCTTGGTCGGGTCTTTACCGGAGAAGGCGCCGCCGCCGTGACGTCCCATCCCGCCGTAGGTATCCACAATGATCTTGCGTCCGGTGACGCCGGCGTCGCCCATCGGCCCGCCGACGACGAACCGACCGGTGGGGTTGACGTAAATCTTCGGGCCGCCGTCCCACATCTCCGGGGGAATGACCGGGCGGATGACATGCTCGATAACGCCGGCGCGGATTTCTTCCTGCGAGACTTCGGGGGCATGCTGTGTGCTGACCAGCACCGTGTCAACGCGCCGGGGCTTGCCAAAGGCATACTCGACCGTGACCTGGCTCTTGCCATCGGGGCGCAGCCAGGGCAGTATCTCCGCCTTGCGGACTTCGGCCAGGCGGCGGCTCAGTTTGTGGGCCAGATAAATGGGCATCGGCATCAGTTGCGGAGTCTCATTGCAGGCGTAGCCGAACATCATGCCCTGGTCGCCGGCGCCGATCAGGTCAATCTCGTCCTGGTCGCCGTCCTTGGCTTCCAGCGATTTGCTGACCCCCATGTCAATATCCGGGCTCTGGGAGGCGATGGCCGAGAGTACGCCGCAAGTGTTGCCGTCGAAGCCTTTCTTGGCGCGATCGTAGCCGATGTCGAGGATGACCTTGCGGGCTAGTTCGTCGAAGTTGACGAAGGCGTGGGTGGTGATCTCGCCTAGCAGCATGACGAAGCCGGTTTTGGTAGCAACCTCGCAAGCCACGCGGCTCATCGGGTCCTGCTCGAAGCAGGCATCCAGGACGGCGTCGGCGATCTGGTCGCAGACCTTGTCTGGGTGGCCTTCGGTTACCGACTCGGAGGTGAACATGAGGCTGGGGGAGGTCATGAAGGTGGTGCTCATAATACGGTTGACTCCTTGGAAATTGAAATTGCCCCTTCGGTACGAAAGGGCAATTGCGCAGGATGCACGGCTGCCCTCTCATCTTCCAGATTCCGGGCGACCGTAAAGGTCGCCCCTGCTGCCGGATTTGGCACCTTCCTTTGCAGGCGACCGCATGGGTCGCCCTTACAGGGGTTGCCGAGGCTTCATCGGGCCGGTCCCTCCGCCTCTCTGGATAAG
Organism: Anaerolinea thermophila; assembly: GCA_020722345.1. Taxonomy (GTDB): domain Bacteria; phylum Chloroflexota; class Anaerolineae; order Anaerolineales; family Villigracilaceae; genus UBA877. The sequence goes on from DYKZ01000127.1 coordinate 1,708, forward strand.
AGTGCCGCTGGGGCTATTGGATTGTGGATGGGATGATACCACAGGGGCAAAAATGCGTCAAACGGACTTGTTCTTATCCCATTCGCGCACCTTCTCCAGCAGGGGCCCAATCGGTTCCAACTCCGGCAATGCCACCGCCAGGTTCTTTGTGCGCGTGCGGGCATACTGGAATGTGGGCATCCCGGCATTGACCATGTGCGCCTTGCGGCGGAAGTCGTCACGTGTGATCCACCCGGCCAGAATAATGTCCATCCCGTAGACCCAGATGTTGCCCCAGTCGAAGGGCTGGAGGATGTGCGCCGCGCCGCGCCGCGGACTGTGGATGCCGATGCGCGCCTCCGGCCGCCGCCGGGCATGGAGGTAGGCAACGGTGTACCACTCTTCGGGGAAGGGGACGCGTTTACGCGGCGGCAGGTCGAGGGTCCGCGTGACGAAGCGCCGTTCCCCGTCCTGCCCGCCTAGTTCCACGCTAATCGGCTGGTCGCATTCGCTTTTCAAGGCCAGGTGTTCCAGCGGTTCCCAGCCACCGGGACGCGCCCACGCATCGGGCAAGGGAACAATGAAGTGGACCGGCTGACCGGCAGCCTGCGCCCGCGCCGCGTCCTCCTGGGAAGCGGCCGCCACGCCGAGTAAAAATGCAAAGAGGTAGATATCGTCCGGCTGGTGGCCTTCGGCGGTGTACTGGTCGAGCGGGACGAGCGCCGGGGCCTGGAGCAGGAGCGCAGGCTCGCGGCGGATGAGGGCTATCTGCCGGCGGCGCGAGAGGTGGTAACTCTTCAGGTCGCAGCGATGGCCGCCGAGGGAAACGTCGTAGTGATCGGGGTCGGTGAAGGGGGTCGCGCCGAGCACGTCGAAAGGCACGGACTGCTCGCCAAGATAACGGCGGAAGGCCAGTTCCACGGCCACACCCGCCACAATGCGCCGCATCCGGTCCATGGGAGAGCCGCCCATGCGGTCGTAGGTGTAGGCCAGCGAGCGGCAGGCGTAGGCAATGCCGCCTTCGGTCAGATCGGGGGTGTAGGGGAGGCGAATGAAATCTGCGGCGGTGAGCATACTGTTTCAGCGGCGCACGATGGCGTCGGTCATCTGGGCTACGCGGACGATGGCCTCCACGTCATGCACGCGGACGATGTCTGCCCCGCGCGTGATTCCGACCGCCACCGCGGCAGCCGTCCCTTCCAGGCGCCGGTCGGGAGGCAGGTCGAGGGTGTAGCCGATGAAGGACTTGCGCGACGGCCCGAGCAGGACGGGGAATCCCAGGGCGCGGATCTCGTCCAGGCGGCGGATGAGTTCGAGGTTGTGCTCCACTTTTTTGCCGAAACCGATGCCGGGGTCCAGGATGATGCGCTCATCGGGGATGCCGGCGCGGCGGGCGATGGCAACCGACTCCATTAATTCGCGTTTCACATCTTCGATTAAGTTTTCGTACTCGGCGCCGATGTAGGCGTTCCCCAAATTCTCGCGCATCTCCACGCTGGCCGGGTTGGAACGGTTGTGCATCAGGATGACCGGGGCATGATGCTTTGCCGCCACAGAGGCCAGTTCCGGGTCGGCGCGCAGGCTCCAGACATCGTTGACGATGCGCGCTCCGGCCTGCAGGGCCGCCTCGGCGACCTCGGCCTTGTAGGTATCTATAGAAATCACTGCCTCAGGAAATTCGGCTGCTATGGCGCGGATGACCGGCAGGACGCGGTTCATTTCCTCCTCAGCCGTTACCGGCTGTGAGCCGGGGCGGGTGGACTCGCCGCCGATGTCCAGGATGTCCGCGCCTGTAGCAAGGAAGCGGCGCGCCTGGGTCAGGGCTTGTTCGATCCAGGCCTCGCCTGAAATAAGGCCATCCCCCGAAAAACTATCGGGGGTGGCGTTGAGGATACCCATCACGTAGGTGCGGACGCCCCACGTGAAGGTATGCGCGCCGATGGTCAGCGGGGGAAGCGCTTGCATGGAGCAGGCGGCTGCGTCAGGGAATCTGGTCGAGGGGACGCGCCAGCCACGCCTCGGCCTCGTCTGTATCGGTGAAAATCTTGATGGCGGCCGAAGTTTCGGGGGTGACGGAATAATAGATCTTGCGGATGGCATCGGCGACAGCCTGGTTGGCGACCACCACCGCCAGGCGAATGTAGCGCGCCGCCGGATCGCTGTTGGCGCTCATGGCCGTGCGGATGGCCTTTTCGGGGATATCTTTCACTTGGCGCAGGTCGTAGAGGTTGCGCGTCAGGCGGTCAGCGCCGAGCAGATGTTCCATGGCAAAATCAAGCCAGTGCTGGATGGTGGCGTCCGAGAGGTCGGTAAAGGTAAGCGTCATCCCGCCATCCGGGCGGCGGACAACAGTGTAGCCAATGCCAGGGGCTGGTTGCCAGTTCAACGGTTTGGGTTCGGTCATGGGTACCTCCAAATAGGATAACACCATTATAACGAAAAAGCAGGCCAGATGGACTCTCCGGCCTGAGTATTCGAGGCTTCAGCGCCTCACCAATCGCCCGTTTGTAGGATGGTCTTTCAGACTGTCTTACATGGCCGAAAGCGCCGAGAGGAGACTTTCCAGGCTGGCATGTTCGCTTTCCCCTTGCGGCGTGGAAAGTTGCCAGCGGCCGTCTTCCAGCACCTCGACGTGAACCGGCAGGCGGACGCCGCCGTCCTGGACCTCGTAGCCGAGGCGCTCCAGGGCGCGCCACGTCCAGGCGGCGGCGACGCCCTCGTGGTCGGTGTGCAGGCTCACCGGTCCGCGCCCGGGCTGGTGGACGCGGAAGGCGCCGATGGCGTGGTCGAAGTACACCCCCTCGGTGGCAAAGACGCGTTCCAGAGCGCCGTTGAGGGCCAGTTCTTCGGGCAGGCCGGTCAGCAGGTCGCCGTTCATGGCAAACAGCCACATCCGGTCGGCGAGGCGCAGGGCCAGATCGAGGTCGTGGGTGGACAGAAGGATGGCAACCCCGGTCTCGCGCGCAAGGCGGCGCAGCAACTGGAACATTTCAACCCGGCGCGGCAGGTCAAGGAAGGCAGTCGGTTCGTCGAGCAGGAGCACCTGCGGTTCCTGGGCCAGGGCGCGGGCAATCATTACCTTCTGGCGCTCGCCGTCGCTCAACTCGTGGATGGGTCGCGCGGCCAGCGGCAGGCAGCCGGTCAGTTCCATGGCGTGACGGATAACCGCTTCGTCGCGGGACGTCAGGCGGCCCAGCCAGTCGGTGTAGGGATGCCGCCCCAGCGAGACCAGTGTCCAGGCGGAGAGGTTGCCCGCCTCGACGCGCGTGGTTAGAACAATGGCGAGGCGTTTTGCCAGTTCGAGAGGCGGCAGGCGGTGCAGATTCTGACCGTCCAGCAGCACCTCGCCCGCCAGCGGCGGCTGCATCCCGGCCAGGGTGCGCAACAGGGTAGATTTGCCCACCCCGTTTGGGCCGATGAGGCAGATCATTTCACCGGGGCGCAGTTCCAGGGTCAGGTTTGAGGCGAGCGGCTGGCGGGAGTAGCCGATGGTCAGAGAGGAGGTGGTGAGCATGTTAGTCGTCAGGCGTTAGGACGGTGGTCAGGCGGCGAAGGACTGGCGCAGTTGGCGCTGGCGGAGGATGATCCACAGGATGATAGGGACGCCGAAGAGGGACATGACCACGTTGAGCGGCAGGACGTGCTGGCTGCCGGGCAGTTGGGCAATCACGTCGGCAATCAGGGCGAAGGAGGCGCCCATCAGGAGCGAGGCAGGCAGCAGGGCGCGATGGTCGGCGGTGTTGAGTAGGGAGCGCGCCACATGCGGCACGGCGACGCCAATGAACCAAATTGGGCCGCAGAAGGCAGTGGAGACGCCTGCCAGCAGGGAGGCACTCAGGATGAGCCAGAAGCGGGCGCGTCGGACGTTGAGGCCGAGCGAGCGGGCGTAGTCGTCGCCCAGCAGGAGAGCGTTGAGCGGCTTAATCATTACAAAGCCCAGCAGCAGCCCCAGCACAGCAACCGGGGCAAAGACGCGCATCTGTTCCCAAGTCACGCCGCCGAAACTGCCCGAAGACCACAGGCTGAAAACCTGGACGCGCTCCGGCTGGCTGAAGTAGATGAGCAGGGTGACAACCGCGCTGGCAAGATAGCCAAACATCAGGCCGATGATCAGCAGGGTGAGCGTGTTCTGCACCCGCGGCGCGACGAGCAGGACGGCTCCAAGCACAGCCCCCGCGCCGAGACTGGCGGCCAGGGCCAGGGTCAGGTTGCCGAAGAGACCCAGTCCGGCCACGAAGGTCAGCGCCCCGCCGACGCCGATTCCCAACACCACCAGCGCCACACCCAGGCTGGCGCCGGAACTGATGCCCAGGATGAACGGGTCAGCCAGCGGGTTGCGGAAGAGGGTCTGCATTTGCAAACCGGCCACAGCCAGCGCCGCGCCGACCAGGGCGGCGGTGACGGCTTTGGGCAGGCGGAAGTCGAACAGGATGGTCGTCCAGGAGGCTTTGTCCCCTTCGCCGCCCAGCAAGATGCGCACGACTTGTCCGAGCGGGATGCTAACGGAACCAAGCGCCAGGCTAAGGACAAAAGCCAGGATAAGGAGAAAGAGCAGCAGGAGGAAGAGCCAGGAGCGGGACATGGGGCAATTATTTTGTAGGACAACTCGTATGAGTTGTCCTACATTTTCCTAACTCGGACAAGCCGAAAGAGATTCAAACACGAAGGACACAAAGATTACGAAGGAAAACTTTAAACCCCCTTTGTATACTTCGTGCCCTTTGTGTTTAAAAATTCTTGCACAAAAAACAA
>DYKZ01000384.1 GCA_020722345.1 Anaerolinea thermophila
GGACCGTTCTCCGGCGAGTATCTCCATGGTGTCAATGGTCTTTGAAAATTTCACCGTGTTATACTATGATAAACGCATGATGTCTGGACTATTTTAGAAAGGATCCGTTATGATGCGAACCGCAAACCCCGCGCTCAACGAGCAGACGTTCAAAGGCCTTGAATATACCGCGGACAGAAGCGCCGCGATGACCATTCAGGGCACGGTGAATAAAACAGGCTGGCTTCTGGCGATTCTGCTGATTGCTGCGGTATGGACGTGGAACAAATTTTTTGAAACCGGCAATCCGGCTACGGTCACCCCTTTAATACTGACCGGCGCTCTAGCAGGCTTTGTCGTCGCGCTGGTCACGGTTTTTAAAAAGACATGGGCAGGGGTGACCGCGCCGCTGTACGCCGCGCTGGAGGGGTTGATGCTCGGGGGTATTTCCTCGATTTTTGAAGCTCAGTTTCCCGGCATTGTCATACAGGCGGTAGGGCTGACTTTCGGGACGCTGTTTTGCCTGCTCATGGCTTACAAGTCAGGTCTTATCAAAGCAACCGAGAACTTCAAGCTCGGCATTGTGGCGGCGACCGGCGCCATCGCGCTGGTCTATCTTGTCACCATTATCCTCGGTTTTTTCGGCGTCCGGATTCCCCTGATTCACGGCAGCGGCATCGTCGGCATCGGGTTCAGCCTGTTTGTCGTTGTCATCGCCGCGCTCAACCTGGTGCTTGACTTTGACTTCATAGAACACGGCGCGGCGCAGGGCGCGCCCAAATACATGGAGTGGTACGCGGCCTTCGGCCTGATGGTCACCCTCATCTGGCTGTATATCGAAATCCTCAGGCTGCTTGCCAAGCTGCGCGACCGCAGATAGCGCTGCGGAAAGACCTCTTTGCCTCTTCCGCCAGCGCTCCGAGGTACGGACGGGACATTGACAATCTTTCCATGATTCCAAAACATTTGGATTCATGGGGAAAGACGAATTTGCAGCATCGGCTCCTCGACGTTTCGTGTGGATTTGGAGTTTAATGGGCTCCAATCCACAC
>DYKZ01000385.1 GCA_020722345.1 Anaerolinea thermophila
CGAGGCCTTGTCATTGGCGCGGCGGCTGTCTGCAACGCCGTCCTCCTGAGGTTTGCCCATGGCCACAGCGCATCCCGTTCAGATCAGTATCGGTGCCACGCTGGCGGCTTCCCTTGGCTCGGCCGTGCGCGGTGCCCAGGCGCAGTTGAACCAGTTGGGCTCCACCATGGCCGAGCTGGGTAACAGGCAGTCCGGCATCAAGCAGCTGGAGACCTTGAGGTCGCAGGCCAAGGATGCGGCACTGGCGATGCGCACCGCCCAGCAGAAGGTCTCTGGCCTGGAAGCGAACATCGCCGGCCAGGATGGTGGTGCCACGGCCAAGCAGGCCCGCGAACTCGAACGTGCCCGTGCAGCAGCGGCTCGGGCGGAGGAAGCCTACCGTCGCCAGCGTTCGGCCGTCGATGAACTGAGCACCTCTTTGCAGCGTGCGGGCGTCAATACCCGCGCCATGGGCAGTGAGTCTGCGCGCCTTGGCAGCCAGCTGGAGACGCTCCGATCCCGCACCGAAGCGCTGACCCGTGCCCAGCAGGCGCAGGCCCGTAATCTGGAGAACCGCAGCGCCTATCGCGCCCAGATGATGGATGCCGTGGCCTTGGGCGGGGCGCTCTACGGCCTGGTGCAGCCGGCTGTCCAGTTCGAGTCGGTGATGGCCGATGTCAAGAAGGTGGTGAACTTCGACACGCCCGATCAGTTTGGGCAGATGTCCAAAGATGTGCTCTTGATGTCGACGCGCATCCCGATGGCCGCTGACGGCATTGGGGCCATCGTCGCGGCTGCCGGTCAGGCCGGTATTGCCCGCGAGGAGTTGCTGCGCTTTGCCGAGGACGCCGCCAAGATGGGCGTGGCCTTCGACCTGTCGGGTCAACAGGCAGGTGCGGCGATGACGGGCCTGCGCTCGATCTTCGGGCTGACGCAAGACGAGGTGGTGAAGCTTGGGGATGCCATCAACCACCTGTCCAACAACATGGATGCCAAGGCATCCGATCTTTTGAACATCGCCAATCGGGCCGGTTCGACCGCCAAGCTGTTCG
>DYKZ01000128.1 GCA_020722345.1 Anaerolinea thermophila
CGTTCAGTTCGGCTTCGAGATTCTGGATGTGTTTGCTGACCGTCGGCTGGCTGAGATGCAGGCGCTTGGCCGCCTCGGAACAATTCTGGGTGGCGGCCACCTGGATGAAAACGTTAAGTCGGTCGAGATCGAGCATAGCGAACTCCTATATCCAATTTACCGCAGGGAGACGCTGTCGGCAAGGACAGACGTCATTGGCTTGTGTGATTTTTGTCAAGAACGCCTCCCCGCCCTGCCGCCGCGCCGCACGGCGATAATCTCTGCCGGAATCGAGACGGCGATTTCTTCGGGTGTGGGTCGGCGTCGAGTCTCATAAAGTCGTATCAGGGCAGATAAAAGGGAGCGCCAGTTGGTAGGGAACATAGAATAAAGAACTGGCGGTAGGTTTCGGACAGGAGTTGGCAAAGTGGCTGATTGGCATACAAATCGTCGCCCAAATAAGTCACGGAATGCGCTGGACTCAAATATGTATTGCACTTCCTTCCGCCGCGTGCGCCGCTTCCATCAGTACCTCTGAGAGAGTTGGGTGCGCATGGACATTGCGGGCAATCTCGGCGGGGGTCAACTCCATCATCTGTGCCAGGGTCAGTTCGGGCAACAGTTCCGTCACTTCGGGGCCGACTAGCGTCGCGCCTAAAATTTCACCATATTTCTCATCCACAATCAACTTGACCCAGCCAGCATAGTCCGCCAGACCGAGCGCCTTGCCGTTCGCCTGGAACGGGAACCTCCCCACCTTTACCGCGTGTCCACGTTCCTTTGCCTGCGCTTCGGTCAGCCCGAACGAGGCCACCTGCGGCTGGCAGTAGGTGGCGCGCGGCATCATCTCGTAATCCAGCCTCACGGTTTCCGCCCCGGCAATGTTCTCGGCGCACACGATGCCCATCGCCGAGCCAACGTGCGCCAGCATCAGTTTGCCGGTCACGTCGCCGATAGCCCAGATGCCGGGCACATTGGTCGCCATACGCTCGTCAATTTCGATGAAGCCGCGCTCCGAAATCTTGACGCCCACTTCCTCCAATCCAAGCCCCTTTGAATTGGGGCGGAAGCCGATAGCGACCAGCGCCTGCTCGGCTTCGAGAACTTTCGACTCGCCATTGGCTGAAACCGTAACCTTCGCACCAGTGTCAGTCGTCTCGACGGCCTCGACCTTGTGCCCGGCCAAAATCTTGATACCGCGCTTGGTGTACGCCTTCGCCACTTCCGCGGCGGCTTCCTCATCCTCCAACGGCAACACGTGCGGCAACATCTCTACAATGGTGACGTCCACACCGTAGGCGTTCCAGACAGTGGCGAACTCCATACCAATTGCCCCTGCCCCGATAATGATTGCACTCCTGGGTAATTTTTCCTGTGTAATGGCTTCCAGGTAAGTGACAACTTTCTCGCCGTCCACCTTCCATGCGCCGGGGACGGCCGCCGTCGCGCCGGTGGCTACGATGACGTTCCTGGCAGATAAGGCCTGGGATTTGCCTTCGGCGTCGGTAACGGAAACAGTCCCGGGGGCGTCCAGATGCGCAGTTCCCATGTAGACGTCGATCCCGTTTTTCTTCATCAAGAAACCGACGCCCTTCACCAGTCGGTTCGAGACCTGCCGGCTGCGCTTGACGGCGGCGCTGAAGTCCAGGGTCAGGTTGTCGAAGGAAAAGCCGAACTCCTTGCCGCGCTCGCGCAGGGTGTGGGCGATTTCGGCGTTCTTGAGCAGCGCCTTAGACGGGATGCAGCCCACGTTCAGGCACACGCCGCCCAGCCATTGCTTGTCCACGATGGCGGTCTTCTGCCCCAGTTGCGCCGCGCGGATGGCGGCCACGTAGCCGCCGGGGCCAGCGCCGATGACGATGACATCATAGGGTTCGGTCATGTTGATCTCCGTTAGAGTTTATAAGAGGTAGCGAATTATAACAACTATCCTTTGCGCGCCGTCATCAGGAAAACCGGGAAGGTGCGCTGCTCATTGCCGATTTTCTTTTTGATGACATAGGCAGTCGAGAAGCGCACCTGTCCAAACCCGGCAGCCTCAACTTGCTTTTGCAGAGTTTCCCGCTCGAAGCCGTGATGAACATCTGCCGAACCATCTGTGTGGTAAGAACCGTCCTCTTTGTCGAGGTCGGCCACCGCCAGCCAGCCGCCGGGTTCCAGCACATCGTAGAACCTGCGCAGGATGCCGTCCGTATCGGGGATGTGGTGCAGAACCATCAGCGAATAGGCGACGTGGAATCGCTGCGCCGGGAGCGGATCTACAGACAGGTCGAGCCGGACCGTGTGCATGTTCGCCGCCTTCACAGCCTTGATCTTGTCTGACAGGACATCCAACATCCCCTGCGAGGTGTCTGCCAGCGTGATGGAAGCGAAATCCTCCCGCAAGGCAAAACTGAGCAAGCCGGTGCCGCAGCCGATCTCCAGCGCGGACATACCTGGTTGGATGTCTATCGCCGCGCGGATGGCGTTTGCTACCGCCCGGGCGCGTTGTACTTTCATGGGATCGGAGTCCCAGTCTTTGGCGCGATCGTCGAAGTTGGTCATAGTTGAATCAGAGGCAACAAATTATTCACCACGAAGTATCCATGAACGGGGGGCACCCCAAAGCATGAAAATCGAACCACGAAGGCACGGAGTTTTTTCTCAGTGTCTCCGTGTCTCAGTGGTTTACACTTGGAGTTTATTTTCATATCAGAATCAACCACAGATTTCACGGATTAGCACATCAGTTACAACTTAAGGGTTTTAAGGGCGTGTCAAGGGCAGTTTTGAGCAGATTTGCTGGTCGGAAACGCCCAACTGCATGAGCAAGGGCCGGTTGTCTGGTCAAACCTTGCCAGAAAGCGCGGCTTTGTAACCGAAAATTGCCAAGATTTTGAAGTTTGTGACTTCTGGCGGTTCAAATTTGCTCCTTGACATCTGTCAAAAAGGCTTAAGTTGTAAGCAATGGGATTAGCACAGATTGACTCTACCGCAAAAAGGCTATTGCATCGCGCAGCAGGCGAAGACCGTCAGGAAAATGCAAAATCACAAATCATTACTCAAGATAATCTGCGTCGTGGTTCAACATTTTCAAAGCGTCCTTGAATTTCCTTTGTTGTCTTTGTGTCCTTCGTGTTTAAAAAGGTTTTTGCAGTGGACTCACAGATTGGAATTCAAAATCCGTGAAAATCTGTGGCTAAAAATACAGACCACGTTTAAGCGCGGCGCCACCCGGGCCTGCCATGATGGGTAAATACAGCCTCCCCTACTCGACCGTTATCGTAATCGAAAAAGTATCGAGCGGTTCGACATCCGTCTCCCAGGGGCGGTGATAGACCAGGTTCAGCGTGGCGGTGCCTGCCTTGAGCGTCTTGAATGTCAAGGTCAGGGTGCCGCCCGAACCAACCAGGTCCGGGTTATCGGACTTGAACTCCGGTTCGCCGACCATTTCGAACATGCTGGTATCCAAGTCGCGGGGACCCCAGGTGTACCCGGTAGAGGGGTTGCCTTCCAATTGGATGACAATCAGGTCACCGGTCTGGACTTCGATCTGCCCGCCGCTGTCGCTGGCGGTCAGCGTGACCCCGGCCGGGCCGCACGCCGTCAGAACGAGTAGGATGGCAAGGCAAGCGAACAAATGCGTTTTACGAAACATGAGTATCTCCTTTCGCCGGTTTCTGTCTCTCATAAACGCTGGATTGTTTCAAAAATTTTACCAGGTTATGGGGGCGGTGTAGTTATGTCGTTGACGTAATCAATGGCGCTGCTGCAAACAGGGGTAAAGTGGGTCGAAACATGCGCCCAGTCCAGCGGTTCCCCGTATCTGGACGTGGCATTAACCGCCAGACCGAGGCAGCCCGGACCCGCGTTGTAGTTTACCAATGTGAAGCGCCATAAGTCTTCGTAGGAAGGGAACGGATTGGGATTGGGGTAATTGAGATCGAGCACCATGCTCGTCTGGGAGCAATTGGCCAGCAGGGTTTCGGCAAAGATCGCCACACTGGCCTCCGCCTCGCCCAGGTCAATGCCGAGCGGACAATCGGCGCAGAAGGCATCCACGCGCTGGACAAGGGCGGCGCGCAGGGCAGCGCGCTGTTCATCCTCCAGGTGGGGATACCCCTGCTGACAGACCGAATTATCGAGCACAGATGTGCAGAATTGCTCGAAAAAGGGACGGTTCCAGAGCAGGACGGTGTCGGCGCCGTTGTCGGTCAATTGTCCCAAGCCGGCTTCGGGACGCTGGGGCGTGATCCCCGGCCAGAACTGGCTCTCCCGGCTGAAGATATTCTTGAGCAACTGCACCGGAACGCCCACATCCTGGGCGGCAGCAAAGATCAAGGTATCGAAGCGGTTCTGCCACGCCTCCACAGCGGAGCGGGCAATTTCGGAGCCGCAGGCGCTGGCATAGCCGTTCTCCAGCAGGCCGCCATCCGGGCAGGCGCTGGCGTCCACCGCGCCGCTTTTGATCAGATTCCCGGCCAGGTATTCGTAGGGGATGTTGGAGGCCAGTTCGGCGGGCGTATCGGGGCTGGACAGCCAGCCGGTTAGGCCGCCAACGGGCGGGAACTGGTCCCAGGTCAGAGCGCAGGAGGCGACCGGAGCGCCGCGCCACTGGCTGCTGAGGACATCCACGTACCAGGAAGTGTCCGCCGGGTCGTCGTTGCCGGTCACGCGCACACGGGCCTCGAACACCTGGCTGCTGTCGCCGTAACTCGAATAGGCCCAGAACTTGATGAGCAGGCCGTCTGCGTCTGTGGGAGCCAGGTCCACCTGGCAGATGGGGTCGCAGACGAAGGGCTGATCGTCAATCAACCCCTCAAGGCGGATGAGCGAATATCCCGCCAACGGTTCTTCGCCGGTCAGCACCAGCGCCGGCAGACTGTCGCAGCGGTGGGAAGAAGCATAGGGGACGCAGCCATCCAGGGTGACCCACACCATCGGCGGAGAGAGCAACACTGCAACCGGACGGGAGGCCGTCTCGGCAGTAACGAAATGCAGATAGTAACCGGAGCAGGATTCCGGGTCCGTGGACGAGGCGGCGCAAGGCTGGGTGGCGATCCATTTATCGTACAAGGCCTGGCCGCAGGCGGCGTACACTTCCCCCGCATCCGGTAATCCATCGTGTTCGACCTCAATCTGGCAGGCCGCATCGCTGCTGGACCAGGGAACCAGCCACCAGACGTAGCGGATGTATTCCTCGTCAACAACCGCATACCGGTCCGGACCCGGAGGCTGTGTTTCGGCAGCCGAAACATCCCGGCCCGGAACAAAATCTGCTGAAAGGAGGAGGGTGATGGTCGTCAGGCTGACCCAGCGGGAAAGGTGCATAGCCCTGCCCAAAAGGAAGTCCGCCTCGATTATAGCGGACTCCGGGGGATTTGGCTATTTACTGTCAATATCTTGCAATGTCTTCAGGTCGCGTTTCAGGTTTCGCCAGCGCATCACCAGGCTGGCAACATAAATTGCCAGAATTACGATAATGACAGCGTAACCTGCAATCATGTACTTGATGGAAACGTCATAAGGGAGCATGGGAGCCTCTATTCGCTGACTTTAAGTTTCAACTCTTCCACCTGCGCGGCCAACCGGCCTAGGCGGATACGCGCCCACAGCAGGGTGACGAAGATGACCGAGAAAGCAATCAGGCTGAAGAACATGGTGGTGAGCATGGCAGGGGTCATGCCAAAGCCACCCTGGGCTTCGGCGCTCTGGGCGCCGATGATGGCCGGGTGGATGGTCTGCCAGAGACGGATCGAGAGGAAAGTGACCGGTACGCTCAGCCCGCCAATCAACGTGTAGACGGCGCCGAAGCGGGCGCGCCGCTCGGGGTCTTCGATCCCCTGGCGGAGCATAAGGTAGGCAACGTAGATCATTTCGAGGATGGCTGCCGTGGTGAGACGGGCATCCCACGTCCACCAGGTGCCCCAGGTGGGCCGCGCCCAGATGGAGCCGCTGACGATGGCGATGAGAAAGAAGACCAAGCTGATTTCCACGGCAGCCACTTCCACAATGTCCCATTTCAAGTCTTTCTTGACCAGGTAAGCAATCCCGGCGACAGCGGCCACAATGAAACCGAGCATCCCCACCCAGGCATTGGCGATGTGGAAATAGAAGATCTTCTGGACATAATTCATCACCGATTCCAGAGGGGCATAGAGAAAGATCAGGCCGAGCGAAACAACAAAGAGAAGCGAAGAAAGAACGATCAGGAAGGTAAGAATTCTGGGCTGTGAGTTCATACATGCTCCTTGTAAAACGATAAAGACTCTACCGCAAAAAGGCTATTGCACCGCGCAGCATGCGAAGACCGTCAGGAAAATGCAAAATCACAAATCATTATTCAAGATAATCTGCGTCGTGGTTCAACATTTTCAAAGCGTCCTTGAATTTCCTTCGTTGCCTTTGTGTCCTTCGTGTTTAAAAAGGTTTTTGCAGTGGAT
>DYKZ01000386.1 GCA_020722345.1 Anaerolinea thermophila
TGGCCCGACCGACCAGTTGCCCAGCGATCTCCAGCACCCGGGCGAAGTCCGCCTGGGTGTCGAGCCCGTGGTGGGCGGCGATGAGATCGAAGATGTCACCGCCTTCACCCGTGGCGTGGTCGTGCCACAGGCCAGCCGTTTCGCCCTTGAGCGACACCTCCAGGCTATCGCCAGGGCTGCCCAGCACATCGCCGACGAGGTACTTCTGGCCGCGCTTCTTGCCGGCTGGCAGCAGCGTCATCAGCGCCGATTCCAGCCGCGCCAGCAGATCAGCACGGATGGCGTCGCGTTGTGCGTTGAGATCACCACCGGCAGCATTGGCCACCGGCGGCACCGAATTGAAATCAAGCATGGATCAGTCCTCCCTGTGGCGGATGGTTGTGGGCGTGGCAGGTGATGGAATGCACGGGCGCGCTGCTGGCGCTGACCACCGGCTCGGCAGGTACCGGCACCTTGATCGGCACCTTCTGCCAATGCGCCTTCTCGTCCGCGAGATAGCCAGCCTTGCGTGCCACGAAGCGCACAAAGTCCGGATGCAAGCCGACCAGGTCACACCAGAGCGTGAGGTCGTCGCCGAGCAGAAAACGCCTGGCCTCGCGCCGCATCCGACGGTTGGAAAGACTGAGGCTGTCGTGGATCGCGCGGGCGAGCACCGCCACCACCAGTCTGGACTCCGGGCACACGAGGAAGGTGTGACGGTTCAACACCTTCTCGATGGCCTGCAGCCCGACCAGGGGTTTGGGGGGCGACCAGCGATCCACCCACTCGGTGCGGTAGGTCTTGCGTGCGCTGTTGCGCTTGGAAGCTGTGCTCATCACACACCTCCCCAGCAGCGCTGCGCGTAGCTGCAGAATTTGCACTCAAAGTGGCTGGCCTCGGCGAAGGCGCGCGGCAAGAGCTCCCCGGCCTCGGTCGCCTGAATCACCCGCACGGCCCGGTCGGACATCTTCTGCGCCAGCGCCGCATCAAACGGCACCAGCTCGGCGTAGACCTCCATCGAGTCAGCATTAACCGCCGTGAAAATCG
>DYKZ01000387.1 GCA_020722345.1 Anaerolinea thermophila
AGATTACGAAGGAAAACTTTAAACCCCCTTTGTATACTTCGTGCCTTTGTGTTTGGATTAAATTGCTTTTTGTTTTTCCAGGAGACTCAAGGCGCAGGCGATTTGCGCCGCCAGTTTGGCGTTGTTGAGCAATAGTGCCAGGTTGGCGCGCAGGGACTCGCCGCCGGTCAGTTCGGCGAGACGGGCGAGCAGGAAGGGCGTCAGCGGCTGGCCGTGGATGCCTCCTTCGCTCGCTTCGCGGCGGGCTTGCTCGATGAAGCCGTTGATCTTTTCGGCGGGGATCTCGTCTTCGGGCGGGAGCGGTTGGCAGACCAGCACTGCGGATTTCATCCCAAGTTCCCAGTGCGCCTTTGCAAACCGGACGACCTCCTCGGGCGAGTCCAGCCGGGCGCTGACGGGCAGTCCGCTCTGGCGCGAGTAGAAGGCGGGGAATTCGTCCGTCCTGTAGCCGATGACCGGGACGGCCATCGTTTCCAGGTATTCGAGTGTGGCGGGCAGATTCAGGATGGCCTTGGCCCCGGCGCAGACGACGATCATGGGCGTATCGGCCAGCGCCTGCAGGTCGGTGGAGATGTCGAGCGTCTCGACCTCGTGGACGCCGCCGATGCCGCCCGTGGCAAAGACGCGTATCCCGGCGCGGTGGGCAGCGAACATCGTCCCGGCGACGGTCGTCCCGCCGCATTCCTTTTTGACGATGGCAGTGGCAAAGTCCCGGCGGCTGATTTTGCGGACGTTCGTCTCGTTGGCGAGGCGTTCCAGTTCGGCGTCGGTCAGCCCAACGCGGATTTGCCCGTCGAGGATGGCGATGGTGGCGGGCGTCGCGCCGTTCTCGCGCACAACGCGCTCCATGTCGCGGGCGAGGGTCAGGTTTTGCGGGCGCGGCAGTCCGTGTGTGATGACGGTCGATTCGAGGGCGACGGAGGTAGAAGATAGTTTAATCATGCTTTCTCATAGCGCGGCTTTCAGCCGCAGCCAAACGTAGCGCCGACCTATGGTCGGCATTGCCAGGCAGAGCCTGGCGCTACG
>DYKZ01000388.1 GCA_020722345.1 Anaerolinea thermophila
GGAATTCTCTGCATGGTTTCTGCGAAGGGCGGCAGGGCGCGGATTTGCTCGGTAAATTCGCGCACAATGTTGGCAAATCTTTCGCCTTCTGCCGCCGAAGCCCAGTTGACGTGTAGCCGCTCCGGCGCGATGCCGCTGTATTCCAGTAATTTCTTGAGCACGGCCATCCGTTTGGCGGTGCGGTGATTGCCGCTGGTATAGTGGCAGTCGCCAATGTGACAACCCAGCACCATCACGCCATCTGCCCCTTCGCGGAAGGTGCGCAGGACGAGTTCCGGTGAGATGCGCCCGCTGCATGGCACACGAATGATTTTGACGTTGGGCGGGTATTTCAAACGCGCCATACCGGCCCCATCCGCGCCGCGATACGAACACCAATTGCACAGAAAGCCGATGATTTTCGGTTCGTATGTCATACTGCCTCCGCTGTTTCGAAGAGTTTCATGGTTTGCATGGCGCCGATCATTTCGGCGACCAATTGTTCGTCCGTGAAGTGCTTCAGGCTGATGCTCTTGGGCAGGCAGGTTCCGACGCAAGTGCCGCAGCCTTTACACAGGGCTTCGTTGACGTAAGCCTTGCCTTTGTCTTCCAGGTATGTAATCGCCTGGTAGGGACAGGAAGCGATGCACTCCTTACAGCCGGTGCAGGTCGCCTCGTCCACAATGGCGGTGGCCGCCTCGATCTGGATTTCTCCCTGCCCGATGATGGACAGGACACGCGCCGCCGCGGCCGATCCCTGCGCTACGCTGGCCGGGATGTCCTTCGGCCCCTGGCAGGCCCCGGCGATGAATACGCCGTCGGTCATGGTGGCAACCGGGTCCAACTTGGGATGCTTCTCGATGAACCATTGATCGGCGCTGCACGAGATACCAAATTTCTTGGCGACTTCTTTGGAGTCGGCGCGCGCCTGCAGGCCGGCCGAGAGAACGACCATGTCGACCGGGATGCGGCGCTGTTTGCTGATCAAGGTGTCTTCGACCTGGATGATCAGTTTGCCCTCTTCCTCGGGCGTGCGGGCCGC
>DYKZ01000389.1 GCA_020722345.1 Anaerolinea thermophila
GTTGAAACCAAGCTTGGGCTGCAGCATTTTGCCCGCGCAATCGCCTAAGCGAACCCGGATACCATAAAAAAGGCCCGAAGGCCTTTGAGCTCAAGGCTTAACCCAAGGCCAGCGCCTCAGCCTGACGGGCAGCAGCCTGTGCAGCCAGACGCGCTTTTTCCTGTTGCACATGAGCGGCATACCGACGGCGAATCTCGATAGCCCAGTCCGGTACGGATTCAAACTTGAAGTCCTTGCTGGGATCAGCTTTCCGAACATGGTTGCTGCGCACGATGGAAACCGCTTCTCCGGTGTCGCTACGCTTGGCTGGCAGCACGATTCCGTTGACGAACACAGCCATGCCGACCGTAACCACCTTGCGGTAGAGCGCGGCGTGCTTACCGGTGATCTCGACCGGGATCAGGCTCTGCGGATTG
The DNA here is from genome assembly GCA_020722345.1 of Anaerolinea thermophila. Classification (GTDB taxonomy): domain Bacteria; phylum Chloroflexota; class Anaerolineae; order Anaerolineales; family Villigracilaceae; genus UBA877. Next base: position 417 of record DYKZ01000389.1, read on the forward strand.
TTGGCTTGGCGAATCATGAACACCATGCGGTCCTTATCATGCTCCTTGTCACGCACAAGCACCGGCGTCCCATCCACAAATCCAGCAAGCTCAAGGCTGTTGCTGACAGGGGTAAATGCCTCTGGCAGATCGAAGCTATCGAAGACAGTGTCCTCTGCAACACCTCCCGAGAAATCGTCTTTCGGACGCATGTCCAGGAGGGTAGGGCGTCCGATGTGCTTAGCCACAAGGCGGCAATGGCGTCCTGCTTTTACATCTTCCTCATTGCCTTCCTTGAGGCCGGAGTAGATGTGACAGATCAGTTTGACCGCATCCCCTTCACGCAGATCGTCCGGGATGCGGTCGCCGCGCTCCAGCTCGATTGGAATGATGCTGTCTTCCCCGGCCCGTGTGATCATCAGGGTTCGGTTAGTGCTGTCGATGCTCTGGACCCGGCCAACCAGCCAGGACACGTTGCGACAACCAGCGACATAGGCATAGGTGTGAGGTTTGTCGATGTCATGAAAAGGGATCATTATCAGTTTGCGCGAGAGACACCCGGTGTTCAGGCCGGGGAGGGATAGCACCCGCCTTCAGGCGGCCAGCCTCGCATCCTCCTTTGGTT
>DYKZ01000129.1:0-1132 GCA_020722345.1 Anaerolinea thermophila
CTGACGGTCTTCGCGTGCTGCGCGGTGCAATAGCCTTTTTGCGGTAGAGTCAATAATGATTTGTGATTTTGCATTTTCCTGGCGGTCCTCGCGTGCTGGGCGGTGCAACAGCCTTTTTGCAGTAGCCTTAAAGATGATTTTCATCCCCCCCCGGCGTCTCTGGCGCCGGGGGTTTTGTTGACTAACGGAGTAATTCTTCGGCTTTTGTGTACGCATCTAGGGCATCTTGCAGGCGACCAGCCCGCATGTAGGCGTCGCCGAGAGTCTGCCAGATGATGATGTCCACCGGGAAGCGATAGATGGCCTCCCGCAAGTCGTGGATGACCTCGTCGAGCAGGCGGCCCTTCTTGATGAGTTTGCCGTATTCTTTCATGGCATCGTTCAGTTTTCCAGCCTCTAGCGACTGCTGTCCGCTGGAAAGGAAGGAAGCGCCCTTGTCCTGGAATGGCAGCGGCGCCAACGCGCCGGTTGGCTTGGGGAGGCGCGGTTCGGCAGACGGCGTCATCCCAGCAAAAACTCCCTCAACCGAGGCGGGTTTCTCCGGTTGGGACACTTTCTCTTCCCTGCCTTCGACCGGGAGCCACTCGGAGGGCGTCACGGGAGCGGGTTTCTCGACCCCTGCGGCCTCCTCACTTTCCCAGGCGGGGAACGCGGTTTCCCCGGCATCCGGACCGGGCTGCTGTTCCGCTTCAGCAGCAGAGGCCTCGCGCAACCAGGCCGGCAGGTCGCTGTCGGCCGGGACCGGTTCGGTCTTTTCCCCTTCCAAATCTTTCAACCAGGAGAGGGAGGCTTCTTCCTCGGCTGCCGCGGACGGAGCCTCTTCAGGGAGGAAAGTAGCAGGTTCCTGCGGGGCAGGCGTTTCATCCAATTTTTTGAGCCAGGCTGAAATATCGTCTTCTTCTCCGATTCCTGCCTGAGCAACAGATTCCTCGATGGTTGGGGTTTCTTCGGCCAGGGGTGCAGCAGGCTCGATCTCACCGGCAGGGGCTTCCTCCTTCACCGCCGCAGGTTCCTGCGGTGCCGCTGCGGCGGGTTCAGCCGCCTGTGCCTGCTGCTGAAGCCAATCGGGCATTTCCTCCGAGCGTTCCGCAGGCTGGGTGAGCAGTTCATCGGGACGGGCGCCCTGTTTGGC
>DYKZ01000129.1:1232-6313 GCA_020722345.1 Anaerolinea thermophila
CGCCAGGCTCTCCAGCCAGGCCATGGTATCGTCGCCGATATCGAGCGGCTTGGCCTCACCTTCGACGGGAGGAACTGCGGCGGCAGGTTCAGCCAATGACGGGGATTCAGGCTCCAGGTCCGGGAATTGCTGCGCTTGCGCCGGAAGCGCAACCGCCTCCTCCGCAGCCGATTCGGCAGCGGGGGGCGCTTCTTCGCCGACGGTATCTTTCAGCCAGTCAGGAAGCGCATCGGAACGGTCTTCGGGCTTGGTCAGCAGTTCCTCTGCCTTGGCGCCCTGTTTGGCCGCCAGGCTCTCCAGCCAGGCCATGGTATCGTCGCCGATATCGAGCGGCTTGGCCGCGCCCGCTTCGGGGGATGGCTCGGACGAAACCGCCGCGCCTTCCTGGGCGGTTTCGGAGGACAGGCCAGGCAATGCCTGCGTTTCGATCGGCGCCGGTTCGCGCGGCGCGGCAGGTTCGATGGGCGTCTCTTGCGCCGCCGCTTCCGGGGTGGGTAATTCCTCCTCAGCGGAAGCCTGCCCGCCCTCGCCAAGGTCTTTCAGCCAGCCGGGCATTTCCTCCTCCCGCTCTTCGGCCTTGGCGGCAGGTTCGTCGAAGAATGTGTCCGCGCCCTGCACAGAATCGATATTCGAAAATATCTGTTTGAAATCCCCGGCATCGTCCGCGGCGGCTTCTTCTTGCTCCTGCTCTCCGGCAGCAACTTCAGGAGGGGCCATGGCCTTGAGCCAGTCGGGCATTTCCCCTTTGGCGATCTCCTCCGAGGCGGGTTCCTCGCCCGCTCCCCCTTCCTCGTCGGAGGCGCTCCCAGACAGGGGCGTCCAGCCGGCTTCGCGCATGAAGTCGGGGATGTTCTCCTCGGGCGGGGCAGTCTGCTGGTCCGCAACGGGCTCCAGCGGCGCTGCGGCCGGCTCGGCGCTCCCCTGCTCCAGCCAGGCCGGAGGGGCGGATTCCGGCTCCTCCTCTTCGAGTTTGACGCCCAGCGAGGCGGCCCACGAGGGCTGAGAGGAGCCGGGCAGCAGAGATTGCCCCGGTTTGTACTCCAGCCGCTCGAGGCTGACTGCCGCGTCGGCTACTTTGTCAGATTCGAAGACCGACCCGACCACGAACGACGAATAGGGGTCCAACGAGCGCAGCCGCTGACGGTAAACCTGTGTATCCTCGGCACGCGCCGTGCCGGGCAGCACCTCCACCAGGACGCGCAGGGCGTCCAGGCAATGGGGATATTTCTTCAACAATTGGGCTGCGATTTCCGCCGCCTCTACCTTGTGCCCGGCACGCAAGTAAGCGCGTGCCAGCATCACTTGCAAATCGGGGCGGTTGGGGTCATCAGACAGAACAGCGCGGATCTCCGCAATCGCCTGATTGAAGAGTTCCCCCTGAGCGTACATATTCGCCAGCGCCTCCCGGCTCAGGCGGATCTTGGGCGGCTCTACGCCGTCCCGCCGGCTGTAGAGGCGGCGCAGTTCGGTCTGGATGGCCGCGTTGGACGGCTGCATCTGGAAGGCGCGCTCCATGTGCCAGATGGCGTCATCGAGTTTACCTTCATCGTCCTGGATGATGCTCATCCCCACATGGGCTACAAAATCATCAGGAGCCGCATTCAAGACTCGCTGGAAAATGTCAGCAGAATCGGCATACCGACGGGCCTCCAGGAACGCCTTGCCGAGCAGCCGGTAGGTCTCAATGTGCATCGAAAAGGTCTTGAGAATGTGCTGGCAATGGGCGACGGCCTCATCCAATTGTCCCCCTTCAATCATGCCTTCAATTTCGCGGTTGTAAGCACGCAGGGATATTTTGGCCATGGCATACTCCTGCATCAATTATGCCCCATTCTACCGGATTATGCAATCTATTGCCATAGTTTCCACAAACTTGCCACACCGTCCGCGGCGTTATTCATAGAATAGCGGCAATGGGCGGACGGGCGACTCGCTGAACTCGACCGCCGACTGCGCCATCCGACGGATCTCAGCCTGCTTCCCGCGGTCGTTGGCGTGGATGGTGAGGAGCGGCTCCCCCTGTTCAACGCGCTCGCCGACCTTTTTGTGGATGACGAAGCCAACGGCGTGGTCAATGGGATCGCCCTTTTTGGCACGCCCCGCGCCGAGGGAAACTGCCGCCTCCCCTATGGTTCTGGCATTTACCTCGGCCAGCCACCCGCTACGAAGGGCGGGGATTACCTCAATGATGCTGGCCCGCGGCAGACGGTCAGGATCGTCCACATAGGAGACGTCTCCGCCCTGGGCGCGGACGAGGGCGCGGAACTTCTCGAACGCCGCGCCGGAGGCGATGGTCGCCTCTGCCGCGTAGCGGGCAGACTCGAGGTCCGGGCAGCAGCGGCCCTGTACAAGCATGTGAGCAGCCACCTGCAAACAGTGTTCGCGAAAATCAGCCGGGCCGCCGCCGTGCAGGGTGTCTATCGCCTCGCGCACTTCCAGGGCATTGCCCACCGCATGGCCGAGGGGCTGGTTCATGTCCGAAAGCAGGGCGACCACCTTGCGGCCTGCCAGGTTGCCGATGTCCACCATCAGGCCTGCCAGGGTGCGGGCCTCGTCGAGTGTTTGCATGAAAGCCCCCAAGCCTACTTTGACATCCAGGACGATGGCATGCGCCCCGCCCGCAATCTTCTTGGACATGATCGAAGAGGCGATCAACGGGACGGATTGCACGGTTCCGGTGACATCCCGCAGGGCATAGAGTTTGCCGTCGGCAGGCGCCAGGTCGAGGCTCTGACCGGTCAGAACGATGCCAACCTTTTTTAGTTGGCGCTTGAATTCGTCGGTGGTCAAGTCGCAACGGTAGCCGGGGATGGATTCCATCTTGTCGAGCGTCCCGCCGCTGAAACCCAGCCCGCGCCCCGACATCTTCCCGACCGGAAGCCCGCAGGCAGCCACCAGCGGCAGGACGACCAGGGTTGTTTTGTCGCCCACGCCGCCGGAGGAGTGTTTGTCCACGGCAATGTCCACCACATCCGAGAGGTCGAGCACCGCCCCTGAGTGGGCCATCGCCAGGGTCAGGTCGGTGGTTTCGCGCGGCGTCATGCCGTTGAGCAGGACGGCCATTGCCCAGGCGGCGGCCTGATAATCGGGGATTTCGCCCAGCGTAAAGCCTCGAATGAAAAACTCGATCTCCTCGCGGGTCAGTTCTCTCCCATCCCGCTTGGCAACAATGATGTCAATTGCGCGCATGGCATCTCCTTGCCCCCTATTGTAAATCATTTCACGGTTGTCTGACAATTTTTTTGACCCTGCGGCGTATCCTGCGCCTGCCAAAGGTAGTGTGCATAAGAATCGGCCACAGATTACACAGATGACACAGATGGAATCAAGATAACCAAGTTTAAGCGCCCTCAAGCAGCAATTGCCCGGCCTGAGACCAGATGTCATCGAACATGGCAGCGGTCAGGCGGCCGGTTTGGGTGTTCTGACGGCTGGGGTGGTAGGAGGCCAGCAGCCATTGATCAACGGCCGGTAAACGATAGAGAGCGCCGTGAGAGAAGGCCCAGGAAGCGGGTGCGCCGAGGATGGACTTGAGCGTCTCGAAGGCAATGCGCCCGAGGGCAACGAAGACTTTCGGCTCGAGGAGTTCGATCTCACGCTGGAGGTAGGGGCGGCAGGCGCGCATCTCCTCCGGCGTGGGTTTGTTGCCGGGCGGAGCGCAGCGGCAGACGGCGGTGATATAGAGTCCGCGCAGGGTCAAGCCGTCCTCCGCCGAGGTCGAAACGGCCTGGCTGGCAAAGCCGGCGCGGTGGAGGGCCGGGTAGAGGAAATCACCCGAGGCGTCGCCGGTGAACATGCGTCCGGTCCGGTTGGAGCCGTGCGCGCCGGGGGCAAGTCCCACCACCAGGAGGCGGGCATTTGGGTCGCCGAATCCGGGGACAGGTTTGCCCCAATATTCGTGGTCGCGATAGGCTTTGCGCTTTTCGCGCGCCACACGTTCACGCCATTCCACGAGGCGGGGGCAGAGGCGGCAGGAGGTGATTTGTTGGTTGAGGGATTCGAGAGAAGAGTTGTCAGTCATCGGTGATCAGTTTAGATTCGTGTTGCATGTTCCGTGTGTACGCGTTTCCGTATGTACCTGACTACAAAATGAGCATCGCATCCCCAAACGAGTAGAAGCGATAGCCCTCTTTGATGGCGGTTTCGTAGGTTTCTAGAATCTTCTCGCGCCCGGCGAAGGCGCTGACCAGCATGATGAGCGTGGACTTGGGCAGGTGGAAGTTGGTAATCATGGCGTCCACGAGTTTGAACCGGTAGCCGGGGAGGATGAAGAGGGAGGTGGAGCCTGAGAATGCAGCGATCTCCAAAGGGGACGCTGTCAGTGATTGGCGATCGGCGTTCAGCGCAGATTGCGTGGCAGCCGTTTCAAGCGCTCGCACCGAAGTTGTGCCGACGGCGATAATTCGTCCGCCTGCGGCGCGGGTTTGGTTGATGGCGTCGGCGGTCGCCTGGGGAAGTTCGCACCATTCGGTGTGGATCTTGTGTTGTTTCGGATTGTCTTCGGTCACGGGGGCGAAGGTGTCAAGACCGACGTGCAATGTGACGTAGGCAGTCTTCACTCCCATTCCCTGCAACTCGTCCAGAAGACGGGGCGTGAAGTGGAGTCCCGCAGTCGGCGCGGCGGCGGAACCCGGCTCGCGCGCGTAGACGGTTTGATAGCGCTCGGGGTCGGACAGTTTCTCGTGGATGTACGGCGGCAACGGGACATGGCCCACTTTGGGGAAATATGGCTCGATGGGCTCCTCGAAACGTACGCGGCGTCGCGACCTATCCAGCACGTCCACGATCTGGACCTCGGGCCCGTCCTCCACCTGGAGACATTTGCCTATCCCCAGGCCTTTCCCGCCCACCAGGCATTCCCAGGTCAGCAAATCTGCGCGGCGCAGGAGGAGCAGTTCGACGCGTCCGCCGGTGGGTTTGCGGGCAAAGAGGCGCGCCGGGATGACGCGCGTCTGGTTGAGGACGAGCAGGTCGTTTGGGCGGAGATAGTCCCCCAGTTCGCGGAAGATGCGGTGTTTGAGCGCCCCCGTGTCACGTGTCAGGACGAGCAGACGCGACGAATCGCGCGGCTCGAGGGGAGT
>DYKZ01000390.1 GCA_020722345.1 Anaerolinea thermophila
ACAGAAACTATCACGACCGCGAAGATTCTGCGGTCTGAAAAACGAACGCCGGAAACTCTTTCGTTCGACAATAGAGAGCCGCGGACATCAAGCGCGTGCCCTTGGGCGTGACGCGGTAGAGCCGACTGCCTTTGACTTTGGCAATCAAGCCATGCCCATGCAGTTTGGCGAGCAGACGTGTCACGCGCGCACTCCGTTGGCGACGTTCTGGCTCTGAGCCAGCGGACTTGGGATACAGACGCGCTTGCAGGTGCTTGTTCCGAAAGCCGTTGAGCGCATGTTCGCCCGCGAGCACCGCGGCAAAGAGCGCACTGTCCTCCGCCGTTACTGGATTGAACCGGGCATAGCGCTGACCGTTTTCCGTATGGGGATGACACAAGCGATCCAGTTCCGCCATCGCTTTGCCTTTCGGTTGCGCCTGGGCGAGAGCATTCAAGTAACGGTAATTGGACTGCCGACCTACTTGCGCATACCGCCAGAGGTTCGCCACGCCTTTGCCCATCGGCCGCCACCGCCGCTGTCGCCCCTGCGGGGTCTCGATCACCCGCAGGACGCGAAACTCGCGCGGATTGTTGATCGTGGTTTCCACTCGCAGCACCTGCGCCAGGAGGTCGTCATACATTTTCAAAGAGTTGCGCGCCAGCGTATGTTTGACGCGATAGCCTTCGGGACGGCGTTTGAGATCGGTCGTCACGTCACCCTGGAAATTGCCATGCCGTTTGCGTCCCAGGAAACGGAGCACATCCTCGGCGCTGAACGCGGTCATCGCGCGCTCGACGAGCGAGGGAAACAGGGCTTCCAGGCTGGGGCGGTCCTGGAACAGCACATCGGTCGCATACTCCCCCTGATCCGCCACCCAGTAGTAGCCCTTGAAGCCGGCACGGCGGATGGTCGCGAGATGCGGGTTGACCCGGCGCGCGAAGGCGTTGAGGACGCGCGGCCACTTGCGCCGTGCGAATCGCTCGCATAATTCTTCTGCTGTTTTCAGATCGGCGATCCGGGTGAGCTTGTTGTCGTG
>DYKZ01000391.1 GCA_020722345.1 Anaerolinea thermophila
AGAGGATAAATTTGTTGGATAATATTATGTTGGGTCACCAAAGAACTATGAAAGAGCTACTCCAGCCAAAGCGTGACAAAGAACACAGGCTATATGAACGCCTCCGCGATGGGTCTGACCCGCACTCAGCAGAACGTCGTGAGTTCTTCAATGCATGGTGGCATGAGTACGCTGTCTTCGCACCCAAGGGATTTCGAAAGAAACTCCAGATTGAGTTTCACCAGCGTTGGTGGGAGATGTACCTTTTTGTTGGCCTTCTGCACCTCGGTCTTACCCCGAAGGGATCCAGGACAGACACCGGACCGGATGTCACCCTTGACATTGGAGGTCAGCAGGTGTTCATCGAAGCAACTGCACCTTCGGTCGGCCAGGCATCGGATCGCGTACCAGACCCAGTACAGAACGCCGTCGCTGATTTTCCTGAACGTGAGTGCTCGCTTCGGCTGACCCAAGCACTCACAGAGAAGTGCGGTCGGCTCCGCGCCTACATGGATACACAGTTAATCCCGCACGAACCCTGCACTATCATTGCGCTCAGTGCATCCGACCTGAGCCAATTTGGAACATTGCTGGAGGGCGTGTACCCAGCCCCTTTCGCGGTATTGGCCGGAGCAGGACCGCTCGTGGTCACGATCGGAGGACAACGACCGCCGTACTCAAGCCGCAGAAGCGCTCTGAAGCGCGACTCTGGCAGCGACGTTGACAGTGCTCTGTTCGAGAATCCAACTTTCTCGATTGTGTCCGGCGTCCTCTACTCACCCGTTGACCTGTGGAATGCCCCGCTGCAGCCGGAGGATTGTTTCTCACTGTTCGTGAATCCCTCACCAGTGAAGCCTATTCCCAGCGACCTGCAGCGACGGTTTGTGCATTGGGTAAGACAGATGCCAGCAGGCAACGAAACCGTCTGGAAGAAGACCCAACCAAGCCTTGCACCGGACGGCTAACCGCCGCCGGTGAAGGCCACGTTGGGCGTCTTTCAACGCCGTCGCGGAGATTGACAATGTGTAGCCGTGTGGCT
>DYKZ01000392.1 GCA_020722345.1 Anaerolinea thermophila
GTCAAATGATAAATTCGCCACGCCACCACCATGTCGATTCCGAGGCACGCCTCCAGCCGGTCCGCGTTGCCCAGTTGCCGATCCTTGATACGGCAGCCGCTCTTCAGCGCCCGATGGTACAGCTCGATGCCCCAACGTCCGGCATACCACTCCACTCGCTTGGCAGCATCGGTGAAATTGCGAACCTCGGCCGTGGTCAACAGCATCCACTCAACCCCGTCGGTCAGCCCTTCTCCCTGCTCCAGAAGATAGACGGCCCATGCCCGGATCGGCTCGTGACTGCCGGCAAGTCGTTTGGGCGGCGTCAACTGAACCTCGGCATAGCGGATATCCGTCCAGGCATCCCGAGCCTTATTAGCACCGCGGCGGGGGATGTGAACCATGAGTTCGCCTGCGATCTTCTGGTTGGCCATGAATGCCCACAGGTGCTGTTCTTCCACCTGCCGGTTTCTGGTCTTCTCCATCCTGACCAGCAGTTTGGGGGCATCGGGGGCAGTGGCCAGGGCGAACAATTCATAGATATCCGCCTCCCGATCGCCGATACTGACCAGCGTCGTTTCAGGACACAACTTCTGGATTTTCGAGACTTTATTGAAGCTGCGCAGCCATTTGCAACTCTCTTTCTGCTCGATGGGCAACGCATGGCGACGGGATTTTTTGCCCTTGTCTTCCGGGTCACGGGCCCAACACTGACCATCGAGTACCCCCAGGGGCGTGCCATCTTCGGTAAAGGCCAGGGTGTCGTGCAGGAGCAGACCGATCGCTTTATCGGCAATGGTATTAATCGGCCCCAACCCATCGGTCATCGGATGGGTGCTGTAATTGAGCGTAGTCGTATCCTGGGGGGCAAGCACCACCCGATGTTGTCGAATACGGTCGATAGTGGCTTCAGTATGAGCAGTAAGCACAACTTCCATGGTCACCTTCTCGTTTTGAAAGAAACGGTATGCGCCTTTGGCCCGGGCATACGACCCGCAGGCCTCGGGAATATTGGCGCGAGGACTGCCGTAAAAATCC
>DYKZ01000393.1 GCA_020722345.1 Anaerolinea thermophila
ACTACTTCATCGTCAACGCCATGACCGCTTTCTGGGCGTGCAGGCGGTTTTCGGCCTCATCGTAAACGACCGAGTTGGAGCCATCAATCACGCCGTCGGTGACCTCGATGTTACGGTCGGCAGGCAACGGGTGCATGTAAATGGCGTCTGACTTGGCAAGGGACATCTTGCGCTCGTCGGTGATCCAGTGAGCATACTTCTTGATGATCTTGGCGCCCTCTTCCGGGTCTGGGGTGTGGACCATGGCGCCCCACGACTTGGCGTAGATGATGTCGGCGTCCTTGAAGGCTTTCTCCATCCCGTTCGGGTCGGAGATGACCTCGAAGCCGGCGCCGGCTTTCTTGGCCTCTGCCTCCGCCTGGTCCATGATTTCCGGCATCAGGCGGAATTCCGGCGGATGGACGAGGGTGACATCCAACCCAAAGCGGGGCATTTGCAGGATGAGCGATTGCGGCACCGACATTGGCTTCTGGTAGGAGGCGGCATACGCCCATGAGACAACCATCTTCTTGCGGCGCAGGTCGCGGCCTTTCTTCTCGACGATGGTCATCAGATCAGCCAAAATCTGGAACGGATGGTAGATGTCGCACTGCATGTTCAGCACTGGGACGCGCGAGTACTTGGCGACATCGTTGATGTACTTGTTGCCTACGCCCCAATCCACGTGTCGAATGGCAATGCCATCGAAGTAGCGGCCAAAGATTTCGCCGATTTCCTTGGGGGTATCGCCATGCGCAATCTGGGTGGTGCGGCTTTCGATAAAGGCGCCGTGTCCGCCTAGTTGGGCGATGCCGGCTTCGAACGAACCGCGCGTGCGGGTGGACGAGAAGAAGAACAGCATGGCCAGCACCTTGTCGCGCAGATAGGCGTGCGGCTCGTTGAGAGCGCGCTTGCGCTTCAAGTCGAAGGCCACGTCCAGAACGGTTTCCACCTCCTCTTTCGAGAAGTCGAGGTCGCCGATCAGGTCGCGGCCGTGTAGGTCAGTAATCATAGATAATCTCCTTGTCTGATAGTCT
>DYKZ01000130.1 GCA_020722345.1 Anaerolinea thermophila
GGCGCTACGTAAGTGCCACGAAGTGGTATTGGCTGCGGCTGAAAGCCGCGCTATGATTAAGTGTTCGACTCGTTTGACCAAACGACTTATAAAACTTGCAAACCTGTGAGACTTGTACACTTGTCACACCTATAAGGAAACCATGCCTATCATCAACTACCTCTTCGCTGCTCTTGCTGCCATCGCCGCCGGACTCATCAACGCCCTGGCAGGCGGCGGGACGCTCATCACGTTCCCCGTGCTCATGGCAATTGGCCTGCCTTCCGTCTCGGCCAACGTGACGAACACCGTAGCGCTTTGCCCCGGCTACCTCGGCGGGACACTGGCTCAAACCCAGGATCTGAAGGACCAGAAAAAACGCCTCCAGATCGTCCTCCCGGCCGGCATCCTTGGAGGACTGGTAGGCGGCATCCTGCTCCTGCAAACGGGCGAGAAACTGTTCACGAACCTGGTCCCATTCCTGATCCTGATTGCCTCCACCCTGCTAGCGATTCAGAACCCGGTGCGCGAGTGGCTAACTCGCCGCCAGGAACAAGGCAGAGCCAAATCCGCTTCTGAAGCATGGACCTTCCTGCCTGTCTTCCTGGCAGCCATCTACGGCGGATATTTTGGCGCCGGCTTGAGCGTCATCATCCTGGCCGTTCTGGGACTGATCTTGAACGACAACTTGACCCGGCTGAATGCCCTCAAACAGGGGATTGCCTTCGTCACGAATGTCACCGCTGCCCTGTTCTTTGTCTTCTCGGGGCAGGTCAACTGGCCGGTGGCGCTCATCATGGCAGTTGGCGCACTGTTGGGGGGAGCCATCGGCGGGAGGCTCGCCAGCCGGATCAAGCCAAATAGGCTCCGCTTGATTGTGGTCATCATCGGCTTCAGCGTGGGGATCATTTATCTCGTAAGGACATTCTTCCTCTAAAATCAACCAGAGAGCGGCCCTATAAGCCGCTCTCTTGCAAATTGGACGTGCAGGAAATTGCCCCTGCCCCAATGCAGGCATTCTATAGCATTACCAGGCAACATTTGCATTGAACGCGCAAATCTTATCTGGCAATGCCGACCGTAGGTCGGCGGTACGTAAGTGCCACGAAGTGGTATGGCAATGCCGACCGCAGGTCGGCGGCTTCGCCGCGGTGATGCACTTGGGTAAAGTGGTAGAGGCCGCGAAAGACCATTTCGAGCGAAATGCGGTCAAAGGGCAGCATGAGTTCTTCAGCAACGGCGTCGCCCAAACCAACGGCGCGCCGCACATGGTCAGGGTTGCGTGGTTTCGTTTGTTGAGCCATTCCCCAAGCATACCCGATTGAGGGCTGGTATGTGCAGGTATGCGGGCCTTAAGTTATGACCGATGAAGCATGACCTACTCTTTGTAAACTTCCGGATTCACACAATTCGGCAACATCTCCCCTTTCAGCCCGGCAATGAGATTCTCGGCCGCCATGCGGCTCATTTCCGAGCGCGTCCGGCGGCTGGCGCTGGCAATGTGCGGGACGATGAGACAGTTCTCCAGCGTCAGCAGGGGACTGTCTGTGGGCAGCGGCTCGGGGACGGTCACGTCCAGCGCGGCGGCAAAGATGCGGTGTGACTTGAGGGCTTCGTACAGCGCGGCCTGATCCACTACAGGACCGCGTGAAGTGTTGACCAGAATGGCAGTCGTTTTCATCCTGGCAAAAGCGGCGGCGTTCATCAGGCCGCGCGTCGTCTCCGTCAGCGGGCAGTGGAGCGAGACGAAATCCGACTGGCGCAGCAAGGTGTCGAAATCCACCGGGGTGGCCTCCACGCCCGGTTCGGGAGAGGCAGGCGCGGGGTCCGTGAAGAGGATGCGCAAGCCGAAGCCCATTGCCCGCCGCGCCACAGCGCGCCCGATGCGTCCAAAACCAACGATGCCCAGCGTCGCCCCGGCGAAGTCCGCGCCAAGCAGATAGTCCAGCGACCAGGTCTTCCAGCCGCCGGTGCGCACCTCCCGTTCGCCCTCCGGCAGGCGGCGGGCGGCGGCCATCAGCAGGGCAAAGGCCATGTCGGCGGTGGCCTCGGTCAGCACGCCGGGCGTGTTGCCCACCGGGAGGCCGCGGGCGGTGGCGGCGGCCACGTCCACGTTATCCACGCCGACGGCGCAGTTGCTGACGACTTTCAGCCCCGGCCCGGCAGCCTCCAGCAGAGCGGCGTCCACGCGGTCGGTCAGCAGGGTGAGCAGCCCGTCCAGGCCGGGGACGCGCCGCAGGAGTTCCTCGCGGGAGGGCGGGAGCGGGTCGGGCCAGATTTCGGCGTCGCAGAATTCCTGCACCAGGCTCAGACCGGGTTCGAGCAGGCGGCGGGTGACAAAAACTTTGGGTTTGGTCATGGGACTCCTTTGGAGTCGGACGGCTTGCCGTCCGTATTGAGTCGGACGGCTTGCCGTCCGTATTGCCAGCAGCAAGCTTCCAGACTCCAAATTAATGCTATCATACGAACATGATTCCTGCCGAGTCTTTCCGGACCCTGAGCCTGCGCGCCGCGCCGGAAGGCGAGTCCATCACCCGCATTCTGGCCGCCGCCCTCGCCGCCGTGGAGCCGGGCGCGGCGGTGAGACGCGCCGTGCGCCGCGAGGGGCAGTCCCTCACTGTCTCCGGCCGGACGTATGACCTTTCCGCTTTCCGCCGCGTCTGCCTGCTGGGACTTGGCAAGGCGTCGCCAGGCATGTCCGCCGCACTGGCCGAACTCCTCGGCGACGCCCTCGCCGCCGGATTGGTCATTGCCAAGCACATTCCTCCAGACACCGCTAACCATTCCCCATTCTCCATCCTCGAGGGCGACCACCCCCTGCCGGGCAAACGCAGTTTACAGGCCGGGGAGAAAGTCGTTGAATTCGTCTCGGCGCTCGGACCGGATGACCTGCTGCTCTGTCTCATCTCCGGCGGCGGGTCGGCGCTGGTCACCGCGCCTGTGAACGGCCTCTCGCTAGCCGACATGCAGGCGCTGACTTCCGCCCTGCTCGCCTGCGGGGCGCGCGTGGACGAGGTCAACACCCTGCGCCGCCGCCTGGACCGCGTCAAAGGCGGCGGGCTGGCGCGGCTGGCAAATGGCGCGGCAATCGTCAGCCTGATTCTCTCGGACGTGGTCGGCAACCCGCTCGAAGCCATCGCCTCCGGTCCGACCGCGCCCGACCCGTCCGCGCGCGCCGATGCCCTGTCCATTATCAAAAAATACAGATTGGAACACCAGATTCCATTGACCATTGACCACGCTCTGCGCTCTTCCCCCGAACCCCCCAAGCCCGGCGACCCGCTCTTCAAGAATGTGCAGAATGTGATTGTGGGCAGCAGCCTGACCGCCGCGCAGGCCGCGTTGAAGCAGGCTGAAGAGGAAGGCTTCCGCCCCTATCTCCTGCGCGTGGATTTGCAGGGCGAGGCGCGTGACGCGGCCTTTGAACTGGCCACCTTCCTGCGCCAGGCCTCGCAGACCGGGCAGCCGGTGCCGCGCCCGGCGTGCATCGTCGCCGGCGGCGAGACGACTGTAACTATCAAAGGGGACGGCCGCGGCGGGCGCAACACCGAACTGGCTCTGGCGGCGGTGACAGAACTGGCGGACTACCCCGGCGTGATGCTGGTCACGCTGGCGACGGACGGCGAGGACGGTCCCACCGATGCGGCCGGCGCGGTGGTGACAGGCGAGACCTACCGCCGCGCCCGGTCGCTGGGATTGGAGCCGGCGGAGTACCTGGCGCGGAATGATTCGTATTCATTTTTCGAGGCGCTGGGTGATTTGCTGAAGCCCGGCCCAACCGGAACGAACGTCAACGATTTGACATTTTTATTTGTGAGTCCACTGCAAAAACCTTTTTAAACACGAAGGACACAAAGGCAACGAAGGAAATTCAAGGACGCTTTGAAAATGTTGAACCACGACGCAAATTATCTTGAATAATGATTTGTGATTTTGCATTTTCCTGACGGTCTTCGCGTGCTGCGCAGTGCAACAGCCTTTTTGCGGTAGAGTCATTTGTCCTTTGACTTCTCAATCAATTTGGCATAAACTACATTTATGCTTGCCCGCGTTTATTCCTGTGCCATCATCGGCCTCGACGGCGTGGTCGTCGAGGTGGAAGTGGATTACACCCAGGGCGTGCCTGGCATGACCGTGGTCGGCCTGCCGGACGCCGCCGTGCAGGAGAGTCGCGAGCGCGTCCAAGCGGCGGTGCGCAACGCCGGCGTGCCCTACCCGCGCCGGCGGCTGGTGGTCAACCTGGCCCCGGCCGCGGTGCGCAAGGAAGGCCCGGCCTACGACCTGCCCATTGCCCTGGGCGTGCTCATCTACACCGGTATGCTGCTGCCGCAGGTTGCTGAAGGGATGATGGTAGTGGGCGAACTCTCCCTCGATGGAACTGTCCGCCACAGCCGCGGCGTGCTGCCCATGGCCGCCACCGCCCGCCAGCATGGATTCAAGCGCATCGTCGTTCCGGCGGTGGACGCCGCCGAAGCCGCCCTCATCCCGGACCTGGAAGTGATTCCCGTTTCGTCGCTGGCGCAACTCTACAATCATCTCACCGGGCGCGAGGTGATCCCGCCCTACCAGCGCGGGGAGGTGGCCGACGCGCCGCTCATGCTGCCGACCGACTTCAGCGAGATCAAAGGCCAGGAGCACGTCAAACGCGCCCTCGAAGTGGCCGCCGCCGGCGGTCACAACGTGCTGATGATCGGGCCGCCGGGCGCGGGCAAGACCCTGCTAGCGCGCGCCCTGCCGGGCATCCTGCCGAAGATGTCCATCGAGGAGGCGCTGGACGTGACCCGCATCTACTCGGTGGCCGACCAGTTGCCGCCCGATACGCCGCTCATCCGCCACCGTCCGTTCCGTTCCCCGCATCACACCATCAGCCACGCCGGTCTCGTTGGTGGTGGGAATTGGCCGCACCCCGGCGAGATCTCCCTCGCCCACCGCGGCGTGCTGTTTCTCGACGAACTGCCCGAGTTTGGCACGCGCGTGCTCGAAGTGCTGCGCCAGCCGCTAGAGGACAAACTGGTCACCATCAGCCGGGCGCAAGGCTCGCTGACCTTCCCGGCCGATTTTCAACTGGTGGCGGCCATGAACCCATGCCCCTGCGGCTACTACGGCGACCCGGTGAAGCCCTGTACCTGCTCGAATACGATGGTGACCAAGTACCAGAAGCGGATTTCGGGCCCGCTGCTCGACCGGATAGACATCCAGATCGAGGTGCCGCGCCTCGAGTACGAGAAACTGTCCGAGGCGCGGGCGGGCGAACCCAGCGCCTCGGTGCGCGAACGAGTTGAGGCAGCGCGCGACAGGCAGCGGGTCCGGTTTGGGGCGGACGGTTTGACGTGCAATGCCGGGATGCGTCCGGCGGAGGTGCGCAAGTTCTGCGCGTTGGACGAAACCGGCCAGTCGCTCATGCAGGCGGCAATGAGCCAATTGCAACTGTCGGCGCGCGCTTATCACCGCGTGCTGAAACTGGCGCGCACGGTGGCCGACCTGGCGGGAAGCGAGTCCATCCAGCCGCCGCACCTGGCCGAGGCCTTGCAGTACCGCCCCAAGTTGAACATGATTTGAGGTCAAATGCACGACGCACTTTACCACTTCCTGGTGGGGGCGCTGGACTTGTTCCTATGGGGCGGGGAACTGATTGGGGAGGAGAATCTGCCGGCGCGCGGCCCGGCGGTTTTTGTTGCCAACCATCTCGATGCAACAGGACCGATAGCCTGCTGCTGCTCCCTGCCGATGCGGCTGTATCCCTGGGTAATCAGCGACATGATGGACCGGCAGACGGCCGCGGCCTACCTGAATATGGATTTCACCGAGAGGCAACTGCATTTCAAGCCGCCTCTCAGCCTGTGGTTCTCGCGCCTGTTGAGCCGCGTTACCGTGCCGATGTTCTGGTCGCTGGGCTGTATCCCGGTCTATAAAGGGGACTACGAGCGGATGAAAGAGACCCTGCGCCTGAGCATGGACGTTCTGCGGCAAGGCAAATTCCTGCTCATTTTTCCCGAAGAGCCTTCCCTCCCGGCCGATGAACGCACCGGGATGAAACCCTTCCAGCGCACGTTTGCCCGGCTGGGCGAACTATATTATGCCGAGACGAAGGAACGGCTGCCGTTCTACCCTGTGGCGGTCCACCCAAAGAATTTTGTGCAGGTGGGCAAAGGGGTGCTTTTCAACCCGCTCAGCCCGCCAGGGGTCGAGCGCCAGCGCTTGAAAGGGAGGCTGGAATCCGAGGTGAGGGAGATGTATCTGAAGTTGAGCAGCGAGGCAGGCGAGATCGGGGCGTTGACGCCTGAAAGGAAATAGGTTCACCCGCCGCGGCTGCATCA
>DYKZ01000394.1 GCA_020722345.1 Anaerolinea thermophila
CCCGGCAAGCGGTATGGTAACGGAGTTGGACGATGGCGGAATATCATCTACACGCAAAGACGCACAGTCGCGGTGCTGGCAAAGGTGCTGGCGGTCATGTGCGTTATATTCTGCGGCAGGGTCCCTATGCGGAAAAGAAAGTAGAGCAGACAGACGGCTCCGCTATGAGCGACACGCGCGTCTCTCGTGCGGATGAAGTCCTGTATTCCGAATCCGGCAACCTGCCCGCCTGGGCGCAGGACCCCGCAGACTACTGGGACGCTGCCGATCAATACGAGCGGGCGAATGGGACGGTCTATCGTGAGATTGAATTTGCCCTACCGAAAGAATTGCCGGACGCCGCGAACATTTTATTGGCGCAGGACTTTGCGCGGCGGTTAGCTACGGTGCCAGAGGGCGTCACACCCTATACCTTGGCCATCCATCACAGCGAGAAAGACCCCTCCTTGCTGCACTGTCATTTGATGCTATCGGACAAGGTGAATGACGGCATTGATCGGGATGCGACCTTGTGGTTCAAGCGGGCGGCGGCATCACGCACGCCAAGCAAAGAAGGAAAGGATAAAAAGCCGGTGGACCCGGCCGCTGGCGGCGCGAAAAAAACGCAGGCGAGGATATCCAAGGAATGGCTCGGGGAAGTCGTCCGGCCCTTATGGGCAGAGCTGGCCAATCAGGAACTGGCGCATGCCGGTTATGCATCGGTCCGCATTGATCACCGCAGCCTTGACGCCCAGAGGGAAGCAGCGGAGCAAGAGGCGGAGCAGGCGCGGGAACGCGGGGATTGGGCCGGGTACCGAAAAGCGCGGGAGAGAGCGGCCCGTCTCGACCATCCCCCGCAGCCGAAGCGGGGCCGAGTGCTGGAACATGCCGGGCCGGAGAAAGCCCCCCGCCAGGCCGCAAAAGTTATCGCCTATGCGGTGGCCAAAGCCGCGCGGGCGCAGGCCCGGGCAGAGATGGAGCGGATGGAAGCCGAAGCGGAATCTGCACGGCAGGCCGTAGAACGGGCAAAAGC
>DYKZ01000131.1 GCA_020722345.1 Anaerolinea thermophila
TAATTGCTAAACGAGGTATTGAATGCTCAACGCCATAGTGGATGAGGCCCTGGCCAAGGCCGAATTCCAGCGCACCATTTTTTCGGAGCGGCCACGCCGCGCCGATCTGCTTCGCATCGCCGCCGCCATGTCCGTTAATGCCAAGGCTTTCCGGCTCCGCGTACATCGCAACCACCCGTTCGAATTCATTGCCTCGGCCCTGCCGCCATTCCTATCCTATTCGGGCCGCCGCGTGGAATGCGTACTTGGCGACTACGACGATTCCCTGACTTTGGCGATCGACGGCGATGCAGATATAGAGTTGATCTGGCTCGACTTCGACCGCTACAAACTTGATACGAACGAGTTGCTGAACTGGCTGTTGGGGCGCATTGCGGCGCTACGCGCCAAGTCCCGGGCGCCCATACTTGTCGCTGCCTCCTCCAAACAGGACACGGCCGCCAGCGACTTCAACCGCCAGCTGCGCATGCGCAGCACGAACATGACTAGCGTTCGCGTGCTGCCGTTAGACGAAATTGCCGCGAGCCTGGGTGACGACTATCACGATGCACGCATGACCCAGGTTGGCGCCACCCGCCTGTCGGAACGTGCCAACATCGAAATCGCCCGCCACATGGGGCTCTGCTGGCTGCCAGCCGTGCTGGCACCACGCCTCAAGGCAGTGGTCTTCGACCTGGACAATACCTTATGGAAAGGCGTGCTTGGCGAAGACGGCATCGAGGGCATCATCATCGACGAGAAATTCAAGGCCTTGCACGCGAAGGCTGCAAGCCTGGCAGACAGCGGCCTCTTTATCGGGCTGTTGTCTCGCAACGAGCCGACCGATGTCGATGCCGTGTTTGCCACGGGCAGGGTGGGAGATCTGGCCGGGAAAATTTCGACACGTTCGATTAGCTGGAACAGCAAGGCAGAAGGCATGAAACGAATTGCCGATACCTTGCGCATTGGCTATGACGCCATCCTGTACGTGGACGACAACCCCGGCGAACTGGCTGCGATAGCGGCAGCCTGCCCGGGCATCCACCTGCTCTTTGCCAGCCCGGATCCTGCCGAGACCACCCGGGCGCTGGACTTTTATCCGGGGCTTTTCACATGGGGCAGCGACAGCACTGATGCATTGCGTGCCAACGACCTCGCCGCCAATGACGCACGTGACGCACTCCGCGCAGAGGCAGGCTCCGATCGTGACTACCTTGAAAGCCTGAAACTGGACCTGCACATCGCGGCCAATCCCCATAAGCACCGCACACGGCTGCAACAGCTATCGCAGAAAACCAACCAGTTCAATCTGGCCTTGCGCCGCCTGTCCGAGATCTACGTGGATGAAGCGCTCAACGACCCGCGCCAGGCCGCTGTGGGCATTTGGCTAAACGACCGTTTTTCCGACTCCGGACTGATCGGGGCATTGTTTGTCCGCCTTGACGAAGACAACCGTTTGCGCGTCGAAGAGCTTTGCGTAAGTTGCCGCGCATTGGGTCGCGGCATCGAAGACGCCATGATCATTGCCGCCTTGAATGCAGCGATCGGCATCGTCGAACAGGCGACAAACACCCGTATCCTGGAAATCGGCTTTGCCTACGACAGCGGGCCGCGCAACGAACCCGCCCGCTCCTGGCTGCAGAAATTCTCCGGGCAGAGACTCGGCGAACGCGGGTTCGCAATCCTTCCCTGGAACAAGGAAGAACGTGCCGCCACAGTGCGCAAGCTACCCATTCATATAAAAGAAGGTACACCGGATGCAATCTGAAGACATAGACCGCCGCGTCCGCACAACGCTTTCCCTCGCCCTCGGCATCGAGGTGCCTGCCGCCGGCGCCTTCGCCAGAAGCGACAACCCGGCATGGGATTCCCTGAAACACGTGGAAGTCATCTTCATGCTCGAAGACGAGTTCGGCGTGCAGTTTGCCGAAGAGGAGTTTGCGCTGCTCAGCAGCGTAGAGGACATCACAAGGCTCTTGGAGTCACGACATGCGCCATAACATAAACATAGAGGGTACGGCCTTCCGCCTCCGGCCGGTGACAGAGGCGGACGCCGCTGCCATCGTGCAGTTGCGCTCCAATCCGGCGCGAACGCGCTTCGTTCATGCCATTTCGTCTCGGGTTGAAGACCAGCTTACCTGGATGGAACAGTATTTCTCCCATGAGGGAGATTATTATTTCATCGTAGAAAGCAGGACTGGCGGCCATTTCGAGGGCACAGTAGCTATATACAACGTTGCCGATGGCGTGGGAGAATGGGGTCGATGGGTCCTGCGACCGGGATCCCTGGCTGCACCGGAATCAGCGCTGCTGGTTTATTGCGTCGCCTTCGAGACCTTGGACCTAAAAGAAGTGTATTGCCGCACCGTAGCCCAGAACGAACCAGTACTCTCCTTCCATGATCGTTGCGGTTTAAGCCGACGGGGGCTGCTTCCCAAGGCCTTTCATCTCAGAGACGGTCCCGTTGACGCCATCGAGCACCACTTGTCAGCACAGCAGTGGCCGGATACCCGCGACCGCCTTAACCCCCAGGTCGAGCGTGTGGCACAGCTCATGCTTCGCATACGCAGCTCAAATCCGACAGCCTCATGACCAAATTGCCCGGCACTCTGCGCTTCCATCACATCGGCGTTGCCTGCCGCTCCATTGCCTTCGAGCGGCGTGGATGGGAAATCCTGGGTTACCGACAAGAGGGCGAACCGTTCTCTGATCCGCTGCAGGGGATCAGCGGACTGTTCATGTCCGGCCCGGGACCACGTATGGAACTTCTGGAACCGCTGTCCGGCGCAGAAACCCTGTCACCGTTTCTAAAGGCCGGCATAAAAATGTACCATCAGGCATACGAAACGCACGACCTAAAAGCAGACATGGAGACATTGAGAAACATGCGCGCAAAGGTTGTTTCCCCACCCAAACCGGCCATTGCCTTCAATGGAAGGCATGTAACATTCCTCATCTTGCCCAATTCACTGATCATCGAGTTAATCGAAATGGCCTAGCGCCGGTCTTGCAGTCCTGACGTTTCAACTGGACACAAAATTATGAATGAAATTCATAAACTCGAAAACATAGCGCGACAATCACTGTACTGCGCAGGGGTCAATATCGATATGATCATCCATAGCTTCAATATTTTCAAACGATATATACGAGGCAAGACGCTGCTGGAAATGGGGCCTGCAGAAGGCGTAATGACCGATCTGCTCGCTAAACTCGACATGGAAATGTCTGTTGTCGAAGGCGCTGAATCCTTCGCAGCCGACCTCGCCAAACGGCACCCGAATATTGAAGTAACACACAGCCTGTTTGAAGACTTCAAACCGAAGAAAAAATTCGACAACATTATTCTCGGTCACGTGCTTGAGCATGTAGCCGATCCGGTAGCGATACTGTCGCAAGTGCGTGAATGGCTGTCCGACGACGGCATCATCCTCGCAGCCGTGCCCAACGCACGCTCCCTACACCGCCAGGCGGCCGTCATAATGGGCCTGCTCTCGTTCGAGGAGCAATTTAACGATGCCGACCGCCACCATGGACACCGCCGTATCTACACGCCGGAAACCTTCAGGCGCGACTTTCTATCAGCAGGGTTGGAGATCCAGGTATTTGGCGGCTATTGGCTCAAGCCCCTGTCCAACAAGCAGATCGAAGATCACTGGACACCAGAAATGCTCAAGGCCTTCATGATCCTGGGTGAGCGTTACCCCGACATCGCTGGAGAAATCTACATCGTGGCCTCTCGCACCTCAAGATCGGACATAGTATGAATATCGAACACTGCAAGATCATTGAGCTTCCAAAAATCAATGATCCACGAGGAAATCTCACCTTTATCGAGGCAAATCGCCATATTCCATTCGATATTAAGCGTGTTTACTATCTCTATGACGTTCCTGGCGGAGCGAAGCGAGGTGGGCATGCCCACAAGGAATTGCATCAGTTCATCATCGCCATGTCGGGCAGTTTCGATGTGCTGCTCGATGACGGCAAGGACAAGAAACGCGTGCATCTAAACCGTTCCTATTACGGCCTGTATGTCTGCCCAATGATTTGGCGCGAACTCGATAACTTTTCATCCGGCTCGGTCTGTATGGTGCTTGCGTCGCACGAGTATGATGAGGCCGACTACTTTCGTGATTACGCAAAGTTTATGAGGGCGAGGTGGAAGGCATGAATATTCCCTTCCTCGATCTCGGCGCCGCATACAAGGAACTGCAAAGCGAACTTGAATCCGCTGCGCTGGCAACGATGAGAAGCGGCTGGTACATCCTTGGCCCTGAAGTCGAGGCCTTTGAGAACGACTTCGCCGCCTACTGCAACACAGCCTATTGTGTTGGCACGGGCAACGGTCTCGATGCCTTGCATCTGGCCTTGCTGGCACTAGGTGTGGGCGCAGGTGATGAGGTCATTGTCCCGTCCAACACCTACATCGCGACGTGGCTCGCGGTCAGCCACTGCGGCGCAACACCCGTACCGGTGGAGCCGGACGAAGCCTCATACACCATTGACCCAGGCCTTATCGAGGCGGCGATCACCCCAAAAACCAAGGTGATCCTTCCCGTACATCTTTACGGCCAGCCGGTCGATCTCGATCCAATCCTAACCGTAGCCAGAACTCACGGGCTAAAGGTACTGGAAGACGCTGCCCAGGCGCATGGCGCACGCTACAAAGGCAATCGCATCGGCGGCCATGGTGATGCAGTGGCATGGAGCTTTTACCCAAGCAAGAATATTGGTGCACTCGGTGATGCAGGTGCTGTGACAACCAACGATCCTGAAATCGCAGACCATGTCCGCGTGTTGCGCAACTATGGCTCCCGCAGCAAATACGTCAACGAGGTGCGCGGCTTCAACAGTCGGTTAGATCCTCTACAAGCAGCAGTACTCAGAGTTAAGTTGAAGCACCTCGAGGAATGGAACCATAGACGTAAAATTATCGCCCAACGCTACGATGTAGGCTTGCGGGGAACAGGACTTGTTCTGCCTTGGACGCCTGACTATTCCGACCCCGTATGGCACATTTATGCGGTTCTCCATGAGTGCCGCGATAAACTGCAAACAGCCTTGAATGCGGCGCATATTCAGACCCTGATCCACTATCCAACGCCTCCGCATTTGCAGCCGGCCTATGCCAGCTTAAAGCATCCTCCCGGAACATTTCCAATCGCCGAAAAGATAGCGAAACGTGAGTTGAGTCTGCCGATGGGGCCGCATTTAACACTCGATCACGTTGACTATGTGATTACCGAAATACTTCGGGCATTGGAATCCATTACTCCTTCCGCCTGTTCCTGATTAAATAAAAGAGAAAAGAGTTATCAAACATGAAGACTTCAACTCTCGCTGAGATTAAAACGAAACAGCCGCCAGTAACCGCTGCGTTGTTCGCATATAACCAGACCGAAACCGTAACCCAGGCCCTAGAAGGGTTACTGCGGCAGACATATCCGATCGACCAACTAATCATCAGCGACGATTGTTCTACCGACAATACCTGGCAAAAAATCAACGAGTATTTTGCCCGCGTCGATCTATCTACCACGAGTGTTGGCCAGATTGTCCTGCGCCGCAACAGCCGCAACCTGGGTCTGATAGGCCATATCGATCAGGTATTGATGTTAACCAGAAACCATTTATTTATGGGACATGCCGGCGACGATATTTCGCATTCCGAGCGCTTGCGCAAATGTATGGATCTTTATATTTCACTCGGGTGTCCCCGGGATTTCCTCGTGCACACCAATGCGCGAGTCATTGACGAACCGGGCACACCAATATGGATTCCTCCAGTGATACAGGCCAACATGGAACCGCGGTTTGTGGCTTTGTCTCAGTCATTGCACATTGGTGCCACGGCCATGTTCACAAAAAGCCTGTGGGATGATTTCAATGGCATTGCGTATTCCAACGTTTTTGAGGATTTAATCCTGGGATTCCGCGCGTTTTTACGCGATGGGTATCACCATATTTCAGAACCACTGTTGGACTATCGCATACACGGCGGTCTTAGTGACCCAACAAAGCAGACTGATACACCAGCGCGCCATGCCGCAATGCTTAGGCGTCAACATGACGTCTACTGCCAACGCATGCTTGACGCTGCCCTTGTCGGACGGGCTGATTTAGTTGACCTACTGGCCGATGCTCTCGCGCAAATGCGGGCGAGAAACGACCGCAGCGTCCTTCTCCCGGCTGCCTCGCCCGCTGTGCAAAACATCCAAGACCAGCGCATCCTCCACCCCGGCCATGCGCAAGGCACGGGCACCGCAGTCCTGCTGCACCTGTATT
>DYKZ01000395.1 GCA_020722345.1 Anaerolinea thermophila
TAGCGCAAGTTGTGGCATCATGTTCCCAGCTCTGATGGAGGTGGGGACATGGTCATCACACAACTGGCGTTGATAGTTATGGTGTGCGTGTTGGTCGGCCAGGTAGTACGGGGCTGGTCAACGGGACGGGCCAGCCGACCTCTTGGTCCTGGCCCAGCGGGGCATCATCACGCCCGGACGTGTAAGCCAGAATGTCCGGCCTGCCTGAACGAGGGGCACGTAGTCGAGCCACCTCCCCGGCCTACCCCGCGGGTGAAGAAGAAGGCTGGCCGACCACGCACGGTGGCGACGGATTGGCATTTCTGTCCGAACCGGGCGTGCTCCCACTACGGTTGGGTCGGGCTGGGCAACATCGTGGCCAATGGCCATCCGAATGGTGGGCGGTGGCGGCAGTTGCACTGCACTGTATGCAGCGCATACTTTGCCGAGAGCACCGCTACCATTTTCTACCGCAGCCGGCTGTCACCAGACCTGCTGGGCCAGATCATCACGGCCCTGGCCGAAGGGCTGGACCTCCAGGCCACTGCCCGCGTCTTCGCGGTAGACCCCAACACGGTCAAGGCGGGTCTGGTCAAGGCGGCCGAGCACGTGGACGCCGTCTCCCGCTACCTGATTCACGACCTGCACTTGACCCAGGTGCAGGTAGATGAGTTGTGGGCCTTGGTGCAGAGTTGGGGTGAGGAAGACGAGACACCGCCTGGCGCGCGCCGTGGGTGGGGTTGGGTATGGGCAGGAATAGCCCCTGATAGCAAGCTGCTGCTGGCGACCGTGGTGGGAGAGCGCAGCCTGAGGTACGCCCAGTTGCTCATTCACGCCATCGTCTTGACCTTGGCCCCCGGCGTGATCCCGCTCTTCCTCAGCGACCAGTTGGCGCATTACGCCCCGGCGCTGCTGACCCACTTTGGCCACTGGGTGGAAGTGCCCCGCCGTGGCAATTGCGGTGCCCGGCCTAAGCCACGCTGGGAACCCTTGCCTGAACTGAACTACGCCCAGGTGGTCAAACGGCGGGTC
>DYKZ01000396.1 GCA_020722345.1 Anaerolinea thermophila
CGTCGAAGCCCTGCGCCGCGCTCGGCCGCAGGAAATATCGGTGGAATGAAGCGGGCGGTCAGGACTTCATGCACGCCACTCGTCCGCTGTTCTTCTCGGTGCGCTGTGTGTACGTGCTGGTGCTCAACGTGCGCCAGACCTACGAGCAGAACCGCGTGGCGTACTGGCTGCGCACCATTCGCGCCTTCGGCGGCGATGCGCCGGTCATTGTGGTGGGCAACCAGGCCGATGTTGCGCAGCACGTGCTCGACCTGCCGCAGAACCGTCTGCAGCGCGAGTTCCCCAACATCGCCGCCTTCTTGCAAACTTCGGCGCAAGAGAATACCGGCATCGAGACCGTGCGCGCCGCCCTGAACGAAGCGGCCGCCGCATTGCCGCACGTGCGCAGCCAATTTGCGCAGACGCATTTGCAGGTCAAGGCTGCCCTGGAGAAGAAGAAGCAACAGGAAAATGTCATCTCGCGTCAGGTTTACCGCCAGCTATGTGTTGCCCAGGGTATCCAGGATACAAAAGAGCAGGACACCTTGCTGCTTCTGCTGCACGACCTGGGCGTGGTGCTGGATTTTCGGGACGAGGCGGGCGAGCATGGTTCCAATCCCCGCGCCCAGTTCGATGACGCGGAGAGGCGAGGGGGGAAGGTGAAGGCGCAGGGCTTGCAAAACGTCTTTGTTGAGGGCGCGGTCATCCACGCTTTGTTTGGCAAGCAAATATTGCGGAAAAGAGTATTCCATGCCTATTCCCCTATCAGTTTGACCAAAACGCGCTTGCGGCGGTGTCCGTCAAACTCGCCATCCCCTCCTGAATGCCGCTCTCGCGCAGGCATTCTTCCACTTGCGGGGTGATGTTCATAAATCCGCGCCGGGCGGGGAGGTTGAACCAGAGTTCTTTACGGTAGGATTTCATAAGAGAAATGTTTTCTGTTGTTTTTTGGACAAGCGAAACGAAGTTCTTGGATGCGTTCTGAAACACAAATTCCATTAGTGGCGGAAATTTTCCAAGGAATAAAGGCG
>DYKZ01000397.1 GCA_020722345.1 Anaerolinea thermophila
AGGCGCTGGGCGACGACGCCCTGGACGCCGAGGGCAACCTGGCCGAAACCTACCGCACAACGAAAGCGGGTAAAGAATACCTGGCCGCGCAGGAACGCGCCCGCTCCGCCAAGGGCCGCGAGGCGCTGGAGACGGCCATCTATAACCACCTCTACACCTTTTTCAGCCGCTACTATCAAGACGGCGATTTTATCTCCAAGCGCCGCTATTCCAGGCAGGAGCGCTACGCCATCCCCTACAATGGCGAGGAAGTCTATCTCTACTGGGCCAACCACGACCAGTACTACGTCAAGACCGCCGAGTACTTCACCGACTACACCTACCAGGCGCCGGGCGGTGTGACCGTCCATTTCAAGCTGCATCAGGCGGATGTGGAACAGAACAACGTCAAGGGCGAAAAACGCTTCTTCCTGCCCCGCGCCAAAGAGACCGCTTGGAACGAGCAGGCCCGCCAGGTCGTCATCCCGTTCGAGTACCGCCCCCTGACGGCGCAAGAAGAGATCACCTACGGCCAAAAGAACCAGCAGGAGGCGATCATCGCCCAAGCGCTGACGGAGATCCCCCGGCAACTTTCGCCGAAAACCGCCGGGCCGGCGCTGACCGCCCTGACGGCCGAGAAGCGCAAGACCGGCGACGGCCAATCGGTCACGTATCTCGAACACCACCTGCGCCAATACACCCGCCGCAACACCAGCGACTTTTTCATCCACAAGGACCTTAAGGGCTTTCTCTCCCGCGAACTGGACTTTTACCTGAAGAACGAGGTGCTCAACCTGGACGAGATGGAAGCCGCCGGCGAGGCGCGCGCCGAAGGCTGGTTCCAGATGATGCGGCTCATCAAGGCCGTCGGCGGCCAGATCATCGCCTTCCTGGACCAGATCGAGCGTTTCCAGAAGATGCTCTGGGAGAAGCGCAAATTCATCACCGAGACGCAGTACTGCATCACGGTGGGCAACATCGCCGAGACGTTCTACCCCGAAATCGCCGCCTGCGAGGCACAGTGGG
>DYKZ01000398.1 GCA_020722345.1 Anaerolinea thermophila
CCGTTGGCGTGCAGTTCGTAGTTCAGGCCGCTTTCGGCCAGCACCTTTTCGCAGGCGGCGATGTAGTGGGAAAGGGAGACCCCCACGCCGACGGGAACAACCGTAAAGTCAACGATCACGTGCATCTTTCCTGCCTTCCTAACGCCTGACAACTAGCGACAATTCACCCTGTCCCAAACTGTCTGTCCCCCGCATCCCCCAGCCCAGGGACGATGTAGCCGCGCTCGTTCAGGTGGTCATCCACCGCCGCCAGATAGATGGGCACGTCGGGATGCGCTTTTTGCAGGGCGGCGATGCCTTCCGGCGCGCCGATGAGACCGACGAACTTGATGCGTCTCACGCCCCAGCGTTTGAGAACGTCCACCGCCGCCACCGCCGATCCGCCGGTGGCCAGCATCGGGTCGAGGATGAGACAGACCGAAACGGTCGGCTCGACGGGCAGTTTGTTGTAATATTCGACGGGTTTGAGCGTCCGCTCGTCGCGGTAGAGGCCGATATGCCACACCTCTGCCTGGGGGATCAACTCCCAGACACCTTCCACCATGCCCAGGCCGGCGCGCAGGATGGGGACAAGACCGATCTTTTCACTCAGTTCCACTCCGTCGAGCGGGGCGAGCGGCGTCTCGATTTGACGCGGCGCAGTCGCCAGGTCCGCCGTGGCCTCGTAGGCCAGCAGGGCGGCGAGTTCGCGCACCAGTTCGCGGAATTTCTTGGGGTCGGTATTCTTGTCGCGCAGACGGGTCAGTTTGTGCGCCACGAGCGGGTGGGTCGAGGAATATACGTTGGACATCTTGCCTCCGGCGGAGTCTGTTCGGCCGCGGGTGAAATTCTCCCAATTATAGTCCCTCCCTTCAGCCTGTTGTATAAACTCAGTAGAGTTTCCTGATGCTTGCCACGGAGCATTGTGCATAGCGCGGCCTCCAGCCGCAGCCAAATGTACCGCCGACCTATGGTCGGCTTTGCCATACCACTTCGTGGTACTTGTACCACTTCGTGGTACTTG
>DYKZ01000132.1 GCA_020722345.1 Anaerolinea thermophila
CCTTTGCAAAACCTGTGCATTGGCCACTTGTCCTCTCCTGAGTTGATTCAAAACTTCCGAACATGAACAACTGGAACCTCCTCGGCCATGAATGGGCAGTCGAAATGCTGCGCGGGCAACTGCGGCGCGGCGCACTGAGCCACGCCTACCTCTTCACCGGCCCTGCCGGGGTTGGACGCCGCACGCTGGCGCTGCGCTTCGCCCAAGCACTGCTCTGCCCGAATCCCGCCTCCCCCGGCGAACCCTGCGGGACATGCCGGACATGCAAACAGATCGAAGCCATGCAATACGCCGACTTGACGGTGGTACAGGCCGAAAAAGAAGGCGGGATACTGAAAGTGGAACAGGTGCGCGAGGTGCGTCAATTACTCTCTCTCAAGCCCTACCAGAGCGAGTACCGCCTGGCGCTCTTCCTGCGCTTCCAAGAAGCCAACGCCGGCGCGGCCAACGCCCTGCTCAAGACGCTGGAGGAAGCCCCCCAGCACGCCATCCTGCTCCTAACCGCCGACACGACCGAAGTCCTCCTGCCGACCATCGTCTCGCGCTGCCAGGTGCTGCGCCTGCGCCCCCTGCCGGTCGAAACGGTCGAGGCCGCCCTGAAAGAACGCGGCGCGGACGAACAATCTGCCCGCCTGCTGGCGCATCTCTCCGGCGGGCGTCCCGGAGCGGCGTTCCGGCTGAAGTCCGACCCGGAGGCGCTCGACTTCCGCCGCCAGCGGCTGGACGAGTTACACAAACTCCTTTCGGCCTCGCGGGTGGAAAAATTCGCCTACGCCAAGAAACTGACCGACCGCCGCAACGAGGCCCGCGAGCGCTTCCGGGAAACGCTGCTCGTCTGGCTCTCCTACTGGCGAGATGTGCTGGTGGCCGCCTCGGGCGCTTCCGCGCCTCTCGTCAACGTGGACCGCGCCGCCGAGATCGAGTCGCTGGCCAGGAAATTGGGACTGGAGACGGCACGCCGGCTGGTCGAATCGGCAGACAACGCCATCGAGCGGCTGAAGATGAACGTCAACGCCCGCCTGCTGGCCGAGGTCACGCTGCTGGATTGGCCGCATGGGGAAGACCTCTTTCAACGCAAATAAGCGAATGACGCGAACTCCGTCTTCTGTGTTCTTGCTTCTGCTTTCTATACTTTTTCCCTTTCTGCTCGCCTCCTGCGGCGCGGACCCGACGCCTGCTCCCGTTCCAACCAACGCTGCCGCCCCGACAGTCTCTGCCTCCCCTACCCCCGCCCCAACGGGAACTTTCACCCCCACCCTGACGCCCGAACCGGCCTGGTACACCCTGCTCGATGAGTCCTACGCGGCGCTGGAATACCGCTATGGCCTGGTGAACGACCCGAAGGCGCGCGTCTACGCCAGCCTGAACGACGCCGTCCAGGGAACCGGCAACTTCGGCTACCTGCCCAATGCCCCGGCCTACGTCTCGGTGGTCGGCGAAGAGATCCGCGACGGGCATACCTTCTACACCGTCTACTACGGCTGGATGGACGCCGCCGAAGTGCAGTTGCTCACGCCGTCCACCTTTCGCGGCATCTTGCTGACCCGCGACGTGAACTTTCGCTTTGGCTGGGTGCTGGCCGACGTGCAGAGCGTCAATGCGGACGGAGAGCCTGTCCGCTCCTACCGCCGCTACGAGATCGTGCACGAGGTCCCGGCGCTGACGGAGAACCCCGGCTACGTGGCCGTCGGCCCGGACGAGTGGCTGCCCGAAGAGGCGGTCGCGCTGACCAGTTCCCGGGTCCCGGAGGACGCGGGGACAGACACCTGCCGCTTTATTTACGTTGACCTGGCCGAGCAGACCTTGCGCGTCTACAACGAGTGCAAACTAATCTTCGCCACCCTCGTCTCCACCGGCAGGCAGACCGGCTGGACATTCCCGGGGCGGTTCGCCATCCTGCAAAAATTTCCCTACATCCAACTCACGCCGCCCGCCGGTTCGATCAGCGTCTATTATCTCGAAGGGGCGCCGAATTTCATGACCTATTCCGGCGACCTGGGCTTCCACGCCGCCTACTGGCACGATGACTTCGGGTTGCCGGTCTCGCACGGCTGCATCAACCTCGCCCCAGCAGACGCCAAATGGCTCTACACCTGGGCCTGGCTGGGCGAGCGGGTGATCATCAGCGCGGGGGAATAAAAGACAAAACGGCCGCGAGAATGTGGTTCTGCGTGGCCGTTTTGCGCAGCTGATGCGGAAAAGATCATACGGGCCATGCGAGACACAGTAGATGGCAGAGAAAAGAGGGTAAAATTACAGCCTGTTACCGACACTTTACTTGGAGTCAGCATCATGCCGCATCGCCGTTTGATCGCCTTCCTTTTGGTCGCCATATTCCTGCTCGGCGGGGTGCACCCTGTCGCGGCGCAGACGCCAACCGCCGGGGCGGTGGTGCGCGCTATCCTGTTCTACTCGCCCACCTGTCCGCATTGCGCCTATGTGATCAACGAGGTCCTGCCGCCTCTCTTTGACCACTATGGCAACCAACTCCAAATGATCGGTATTGACGTCACCCAGCCCGATGGACAGGCGCTCTTCCTCACCACCCTGCAGACCTTCGCAGTGGAGCGCGGCGCGGTGCCTTTCCTGGTGGTGGGCGATACGTACCTGGTCGGTTCGGTGGACATCCCCGAACAATTTC
Source organism: Anaerolinea thermophila (assembly GCA_020722345.1). Lineage (GTDB taxonomy): Bacteria > Chloroflexota > Anaerolineae > Anaerolineales > Villigracilaceae > UBA877. The sequence continues at coordinate 2,642 of DYKZ01000132.1, forward strand.
CCGCCCTGATTGAGCAGGGCCTTGCCCAGGGCGGCGTGGATTGGCCGGCCATCCCCGGTCTCATGGACTTATTGAACGTCGTGCTGGCAACGCAGGATGCTTTGTCCTCGCCGACACCCCTGACGCCGACCCTGCCCCCGGCCACGCCCTCCCTGCTTCCAAACACACCCGCCCCGGACCCTCAGCCTGCCCCCACCGCCGAATCATTCATCCTGACCGGGGAAGCGCAGGCCAGTCTCGCCGACCGTTTGGCGCTGGACCCGTTAGGCAACGGGCTGACGATCATCGTCCTGGTTGGCATGCTTGTTTCCCTGGGAGGGGGCGGATGGCATTTCTGGCGCACGCCGGGCCGCCGGCTGTCGAAAAGCGCGCTTTGGATTGTGCCTGCTCTCTGCGTTATCGGCCTGGGTGTGGCCGGTTATCTGGCCTTCGTCGAGATGACAAACACCGAAGCCTTCTGCGGCCCGGTCGGCGACTGCAACACGGTCCAGCAGAGCAAGTATGCCCGCCTGTTTGGAATCCTGCCCGTTGGCCTGTTGGGAATTGCCGGCTATGTGATGACACTGGTCGCCTGGGCGCTCCAGCGGCTTTCCAGGGGCAAACTGCCTGACCTTGCCGCCTTGCTGATGCTGGTCATGACCACATTCGGCACATTCTATTCGGTGTACTTGACCTTCCTGGAACCTTTTGTCATCGGCGCTACCTGCGCCTGGTGCTTGGCCTCGGCAGTCTTGATGACGGTCCTGATGCTGTTTTCCATCGCTCCCGGCAAGTTGGCGCTCGTAAACCTGAAATCGGAGTTCCCAAAACCTGATTCTGACAGCGGAGTGGAGAGTTCCCCCGGAGCCTGATAGAATCCCCTTCTATGCACGAATCATCGGTAACAGAAAGCCTCTTGGAACTTGCCATCCGCCACGCGCAGTCTGCCCGGGCAAAGCAGATCACCGGCCTGCATCTCGTCATCGGTCAGTTGTTGTCTATCGGAGACGCCTGGGTGGACTGGCTGGTGAGTAAAGTAAGGAATTCAGAAAGTAATCGCTTCTGCCAAAAATCCGCAGGCAAGTTGAAGCCTGCGGATTTTTTATGCCTATCGTTCTATCCCCAGCTGTTCGGCTGCCTGGCGACACAGACCGGCTCCGCCGGCCAGCAGCCATTCCTGCAAGCGCAGGCTTTCCTCCGCGCCGCTCGAGGCGCTTTCGTAGATTCCACTTCCCCAGTAGGCGTAGCGGACCGTCTCCCCGGCCCAGGTGGACTCGGAACGTCCAATTACCCCGATCCCGCCGTTGTAACCGGCAAAGGTCAGGCGCAGGTTGCCCCCGGCTTTTTCCTGCGAGCGGCGCAGGTAATCCAGGCCGCGCAGGGCGTTGGTGTCGGGGTCATAGGGATTTTCCCCTTCGGCGAAGTGATAAGGCATCACCTGGAACAGTCCCATTGCTCCGGCGCGGGAGAGGGCGAGCGGGTCGCCGCAGGATTCGATCTGCATCACGGTCGCGGCCAGGTTCGGGTCCAGCCCCGCTGCGGCCGCCCAGCGCAGAATGTCATTGGCCCAGTACTGGACTTCTGGCGTAAAAATCGGCGCGAGGAAATGCGCCGGTTCTGGAGCCTGCAGCGGTGCCATCGGCTCGGAGGCAGGGACCCCGGCAGCGACCGGTTCTTCCTCAACTGCCATGACGCCCATCGGGCCGAGCAGGCAAAACATCAGGAGTCCAAGTACAACCACGACCAGGGGCGGGAAAAGGAAACCAGACAGACAGCCGTCTCCATCGGAGACGGCTGCTGCGGAAGGAGGGACAGATCGTCGCGGGGGCATGGCTCCGGTAAAACGCAGGGGTTAGTAGGGAGTATCCACGTATTCGGCCTCACGGGCAGACTTGGCGCTGATGGAGGCGTTGTGGTAGGTTGGCTCCGGGCGCGCCGGCCGCGCCGTTGTGGTCGAGCGGAAGGCGGGGGCGGTTGTGGTGCGCGGGCGGGTCAATGTGCTGGCGGGCTGGAGCAGGGGACGGGTGGCAGGTCGCGGCTGCGATGCATTGCGCGTGTCTGCCTGGCTGAACAAACGTTCCCCGGCTACCGAGAAGGTGCCGATGATCAGCACGCGGATCAGCCAGACCATGACGGCCACAAAGACCGGCACAACCTTGGTGAGCGTGGTGCTGGCAACGACCACGCCGCCTGCCTGGCTGTCGTGGTTGACGATGGCGACCGAGACACCCCACCAGGTCAGCATGGCGTTGAACGCCGCCGCCAGGAGCCAGGCGCCGAAGAGATACCAGACTTCGGCGGGCTCATCGCGGCCCTGTTCGGGAGTGAAGAGGCGGGCGATGCCGGCAAAGTCAATGCCGCAGAAGGCCACTGCCAGGATCGAAGCCCAGCGGATGCCGGCAAATTTCAGATCCCCCAGCACATCCAGCAGGGCGAACTGGGTGGTGCTGTAGTTGAAGATTTCGAAGGCCAGCAGGGCAAACACGATGATGATGCCCCAGGCCAGTCCGCGCCGCATGGTCAGACCCTTGAACAGAGACCCAACCCCACGGCTCTTACTGAAATTGGTGTTCATAACAGTCTCCTTTCAATATGAACTAAGATTGAGCCTTAAGAACTGCCCTTTTGGAGTTGTTTTGGAACACCGGCGTACAGGGAAGGAGCAGTCGCTATTAGAACAAACGTTCTATACGCCACTAGTATAGAACGTTTGTGCTGGTTTGTCAAGTACCCAAATTATTCGACTCTGTAACATGCACGGTTGGCGAGTTTGAGGAATTGGTGAGAAAGAGCGCCACCCAACCGGAAGCCAGGCTCAATCGAGTTTTGTTCCGGCGAGCATCAAGCCAGTCTGCATCCCTGACCAGGTCTTGTAGCTGCGCGCAGGACGAGCACGCATTTTCATGCGGCCAATCACCCGTTCTGGGCCATTGTTGCTCCAGGCGATTGCCGGATTCATGTGGAATGTACAGAAGTTTCCCCAGGTCTCACTCGGCCGGATGAGCAGGTCACGCAGCCGGTGGAGGGGTGTGCATTGGCCGGTATGTCTCCCCCCAGGAGTTTTCACTTGTTTCCAGAGGGCATACAAGCGTTGATCGCCTTCGGACGGTAGTTCTGCTATCAGTTCTTGGATTTCTTCCAGTCATTTTATGTCGGAACTCCAGCCGGCCCGCCGTTATCGGGCAGTTCTTTCAGGGACGCGGCGTGGCCGTTGGCCAGCGCGTATCCGTGGGCCGCTTCGTCCTGGTTGGCCAGCGCGTATTCGTGGGCCGCTTCGTCCTGGTTGGCCAGCGCGTATTCGTGGGCCGCTTCGTTGGGCTGATGTAAGGCGTTCGCGTGGGCGAGGGGCCTAGGCTGTTGGTATACGTTTTCGAGGGCGTAGGCGTGCGGGTTGGCGTGGCCGTGCGCGTGAAGGTGGGTGTGCGTGTGAACGTCCTGGTGCGCGAAGCCGTCGGTGTCCGGCTCATGGTGGGAGTGCGGGAGAAGGTAAACGTGCGCGTCGGCCAGCGCGTGTC
>DYKZ01000133.1 GCA_020722345.1 Anaerolinea thermophila
TTGCCATACCACTTCGTGGCACTTACGTACCGCCGACCTACGGTCGGCATTGCCATACCACTTCGTGGCACTTACGTACCGCCGACCTACGGTCGGCATTGCCAGATAAGATTTGCGTGTTCAATGCAAATGCGCGGTAATACTATAAGATTGAATGCACGTCGCGGAAAGAAGTTGCATTCGGGTATAATCTGCCCGTTATGGCCGACCTCTTCACCCGCTGGAAGGAAGGACTCTCCCGCAGCAGCCAGGCCGCCTTCGGACGGCTGGCAGCCGTCTTTGGCGCGACCGAGATCAAAGCCGAGACCTGGGACGAACTGGAAGCCCTGCTCATCCAGGCAGACCTGGGAATCGAAACAACCGAAACGGTGCTCGATGCGCTCCGCAGCGGCGTCCGGACCGGAGGCCTGAGGCGCGCCTCCGAACTTTCCTCCCTGCTGGAGGCGGAACTGCGCGCCCGCCTCGACGCGCCCCCCGCGCTGGAATTTACCGCCCGGCCCGCGGTCATCCTGCTGGTGGGCGTCAACGGCTCCGGCAAAACCACCACCATTGCCAAACTAGGCCGCCGCTTTGCCGACGAGGGGAAACGCGTCCTGCTGGTTGGAGCAGATACCTTCCGCGCCGCAGCGGTGGACCAGTTACAGGTCTGGGCGGAACGGCTAGGGCTGCCAATCATCGCCGGGCGGATGGGCTCCGACCCCGGCGCGGTCGTCTACGACAGCCTCCAGTCGGCGCTCTCGAAGGGATACGATCTCGTGCTGGTGGATACTGCTGGCCGCCTGCATACGCGCTACAACCTAATGGAAGAACTCAAGAAGGTGTATCGTGTGGCCGGCAAGGCGCTGGCTGGCGCGCCGCACGCTGTCTGGCTGGTGCTGGACGCCACCACCGGGCAGAATGCCCTAGCCCAGGCGCGGGCTTTCAAGGAGGCTGTGGCCGTGACGGGCGTCATCCTTGCCAAACTCGATTCCTCGGCGCGCGGCGGCATGGCCTTTGCCATTCAAAAGGAACTCGGTCTGCCAATTTTGTTTGCCGGTCTGGGCGAGAAGCCCGAAGACCTAACCCCCTTCGACCCGGAGGCATTCGTAAAGGGAATCATGGCGGAGGGATGATGGATGCTGTTAGAGAATTGATTAGTGGGTTGGAGAAGACTGCCCTGACCCGCCGGGAACGGCGCCCCGGACGTTTTTTTGGAGATCAGCGCTCCGGATGTGGTATATTTCGCTCCCTGCCAGGAGAGGCGTATTGATGGGTTGCCGGCCCTGGCCGAGTTACTGCGAAGGGCTGCGCCATTGGCCGCGCACGAATGTATTCCAATACAGGAAAGAGTAGAGGATTTTCCGATGCAAGATTTGCTCGAACGTTTGAAAACCGCAGGGGATATTTTGCGCCAGTTAATGGTGCGTCTTTGACTTGGATAACAAAGAACCCCAACTTGCCGAACTCGAAAAAGAGATCAACGCTCCGGATTTTTGGGATGTCCCCTCCCGCGCCCAGCAGGTGAGCAAGACGGCGGCTGCTCTGCGCGCCGAATTAGATGACTGGCGCGGCCTTGAGCGCCGCCTGCACGATGCCGCTGAACTGGCCGGACTGGGGGACGAATCACTCCGCCCGGACCTGGAAACTGAAGTCGCGGCCCTCGAAGCCGAACTGGAAAAACGCTCCTTCACGGCCATGTTCTCCGGGCCGTATGACTCGGACGATGCCCTGCTCGCCATCCATGCCGGGGCAGGCGGCACCGACTCGCAGGACTGGGCCGCCATGTTGATGCGCATGTACCTGCGCTGGGCTGAACAACATGGCTACCAGACCGAGGTGATGGACATAACCGAGGGCGAGGAAGCCGGCATCAAGTCGGTGACGATTGCCGTGGATGGGAAATACGCCTTCGGCTACCTGCGCTCCGAGAAGGGCGTCCACCGGCTGGTGCGTTTGTCGCCATTCGACGCCGCGCACCGACGGCACACCTCGTTTGCCCTGGTGGAGCTGCTGCCCCAGGTAGCGTTCGACAGCCCCGAGGTCCAGATAGATCCGGCGGAACTCAAGATAGATGTTTTCAAATCTTCGGGGGCGGGCGGGCAGAACGTCCAGAAGAATGCCACCGCCATCCGTCTGACGCACTTGCCGACCGGCATCGTCATCACCTGCCAGAACGAGCGTTCGCAGACGCAGAACCGGGAGTTCGCCATGCGCATCCTGCGGGCGCGCCTGCTGGAGTTGAAGAAGGCGCAGAAGGATGAGGAGATCGCCGTCCTGCGCGGGGAATATACCAAGGCCGAGTGGGGCAGCCAGATCCGCTCGTACGTGCTGCATCCTTACCAGATGGTCAAAGATCACCGCACGGACTTCGAGACCGGCAATGCCCAGTCGGTGCTGGACGGCAACCTGGACGGGTTCATTGAAGCCTACCTGCGCGCCGCGCCTGAGGCTTGACGCTATCGAACTTCATGCTATAATCAGCCCGCTTAACCGCTAGAAACCACGAAGGATTTTGCAGGAGTTTGAAATGCCCCCACATCCAAAGCGTAAACATTCGCAGGGACGCCGCGACCGCCGCCGCGCCCATGATGCCCTCGAAGCCGCCAACCTGGTGGCTTGCAGCAACTGCGGGACAATGATCCTCCCCCACGTTGTCTGCCCCAACTGCGGTCACTATCAAGGCCGCGAGGTCATCGAGATCAAGAAGAAAGACAAGAAGAAGTCATAAACTTCCCCAGACCACACAGAGCCGTGTTTCCCACGGCTTTGGTGTTTAATACGTTTGATGTGCAATTCAGGCGTTAATATGACTTGTTTGGCGGGAAATCAGGATACCTTTTACTGAAAGGCACGCGGCGCTACAGTATAATTGAGGGGGAAACCGGTTTTGCGGGCAGGCCCCGCAAGACGAACGTTTCTCACGAATATCTGTTCCAAAACAGGAGTAACAACATGAGTTTGAGCCAAGTGGCAAGTTCGATCCCCGCTTCGCCGACGATCGCCCTGAACGAGGATGCCCGTCTGCTGCGCGAAAAGGGCGAGCCGGTCATCCACCTCGGCATTGGCGAGCCGAAGAACAAGACCCCCATCACGGCCATCCTGAGTTCGGCGGCTAAACTGAGCGGCGGTGAGGTGAAGTACGTGCCCACCGACGGCACGCCCTCGCTGAAGAAGGCCATCGTCCGCTACATGGAAGACAACTACAGCCGCGCCGTGGCCCCGTACAACATCATCGTCTCAGACGGGGCCAAGCAGTCGCTGTGGAACGTTCTGTTCACGCTCTGCAACCCGCAGGACGAGGTGATCGTGCTGGCGCCTTACTGGGTCTCGTACCCGGAGATGATCCGCATGATCGGGGCAACGCCGGTTGTCGTCACGCCGGAGGACGGGAGTTTCATCCCGCGCTTCGACGAGATCGAGCGAGTGGTCGGGTCTTATACAAAAGCCATCATCGTCAACAGCCCGAACAACCCGTCCGGCATGGTGTACCCGGAGGAACTCATCGCCCAAATCGTGGAGATGTGCGAGAGCCGCGGCATCTACATGATCTGCGACGACATCTACAATAAACTTGTCTTCGATGGCAAGACCGCCGTCCCGGCCTACAAATACACTACCCAGGATGTGGAGAACTCGAAGGTCATCGTGGTCAACGGGGTGGCAAAACTCTACGGCATGACCGGCTTCCGCATCGGGTGGGCGGTGGCGCCGCGGCGGATGGTGGAAATCATGACCAATATCCAGTCGCAGACAACCACCTGCGTCTCGCCGGTGATGCAGTCGGCGGCGGAGGGGGCGCTGCTGGGGATGCAGTCGGTGGTCGAGACGCTGCGCCTGACGATGCAGAACAACCGCGATGTGCTGATGCAGGAACTGCGCACCTTCACGGACGTGCATTGCGCTAAGCCGCAAGGCACCTTCTACGCCCTGCCGGATTTCCGCGCCTACATCCGCCGCAGCGTGGCGAACTCGTCCACCGAACTGGCCCAGTTCCTGCTCAAGAAGGCGCTGGTGGTGACTGTGCCGGGCAAGGAGTTTGGCATGGAGGGCCACCTGCGGCTGAGCTACGCCGGCTCGGTCAAGGACCTGACGGAGGGCATCGAGCGCATGAAGTGGGCGCTCGACCCCAACGCGCCGAGCGAGATCTACATCGGCGACCGGAAGTTGGTGAGGGATTGGTTATAGTTTTTTGGAGTGCAGAAGCCTGCTCCTGCGCCAGCGGCGGCAAGCCGTTGCGGTTGCGGAAGCGAGTTTCCGCACTCCAGAGTTTCGGAGACTAAAGAATGAATAATATTCTCAATATCAAAACCCCCACAGAAGGACAGGCGCAGGCCATCCGCTCGGACTACGGGCTGGACTATCTCGGCCTGACCAACCTGCGCAAAGTGTACTGGAACTTGCCGGCCGAGGCGCTCTACGAGGAGATCATCTTCCGCGCTGAGGCCTCCATCTCGCACATGGGGCCGGTTGTCGTCAGCACCGGCAAACACACGGCGCGGGCCGCCAACGACAAGTTCATCGTGCGCGAACCCGACAGCGAGGACCACATCTGGTGGGGACAGTACAACCGCCCCTTCGCGCCGGACAAATTCGACGAACTCTTCGCCCGGTTGCAGGGCTACCTGCAAGGGCGGGACGTCTTCGTCCAGGACGCCTACGGCGGCTCGGACCCGGACTACAGGCTGCCGGTCCGGATCGTGACGGAATTAGCCTGGCACAGTCTGTTTGCTCGCAACATGTTAGTTAAACCGCAGACAGCCGAGGAATACCGGCGCTTCGTCCCCGAGTTCACTGTCATTGTCGCGCCCGGCTTCAAGTCCTTCCCGCAGATAGACCAGACGCCGACCGAAACCTTCATCGTGCTGAACTTCGCCCAGAAGATATGCATCATCGGCAATACCGGCTACGGCGGCGAGATCAAGAAGTCGGTCTTCACCCTGCTGAACTACCTGCTGCCCCTGCACGACGGCGTGATGACCATGCACTGCTCGGCCAACGTGGGCAAGGACGGCGACACGGCGCTCTTCTTCGGCCTCTCCGGGACCGGGAAAACGACCCTTTCCGCGGACCCGAAGCGGGGGCTCATCGGCGACGACGAGCACGGCTGGAGCGACAACGGCATCTTCAACTTCGAGGACGGCTGCTATGCCAAGGTGATCGAACTCTCTCCGACCGCCGAGCCGCAAATCTACGCCGCCACACGCCGCTTTGGGACGGTGTTGGAGAACGTGGTTTTCGACCCGGTGACGCGCTTCATTGACTTGGACGACGCCTCCCTGACCGAGAACACGCGCGCCGCCTACCCGTTGACCTTTATCGAGAACGCGGTCGAGAGCAAGCGCGGCGGCCACCCGAAGAACATCATCTTTCTGACCTGCGACGCCTCGGGGGTGATGCCGCCCATTGCCCGCCTCTCGGTAGAGCAGGCCATGTACCATTTCATCTCCGGCTACACATCCAAGGTCGGCGGAACCGAGATTGGTCTGCGCGACGAGCCGGAGATCACCTTCTCGGCCTGCTTCGGCGGCCCGTTCATGGTGCACACCCCGGCCTTCTACGCGGACCTGCTGCGGCGCAAGATCGAACGCTACGGCGTCAAGTGCTGGCTGGTCAACACCGGCTGGGTGGGCGGACCCTACGGGGTGGGCAAACGCATCAGCATCCGTCACACGCGCAACCTGCTCAACGCAGTGCTGGAGGGCATCCTCGACAACGTGGAATACTATACCGACCCGGTCTTCGGCTTCGAGGTGCCTAAAACCTGCCCGGAGGTGCCGGAGGACGTGATGTATCCGGCGCGCGCCTGGCAAAACCAGGACGAGTACTGGAAGCGCTACAAGCAGTTGGCGTCGCGCTTCATTGACAACATGAAGAAGTTCGAGGCCGAGACGCCAAAGGAAGTTATCGCGGCGGGGCCGAAGATTTGAGTTGATGAGGACGTAAAAAAGCAAAAAAAGGCATCCGGAACCTCCCATGGTTTTGGATGCCTTTTCTTTTGCATGATTTTTGAGCCTATCCTGATAAACAGACAGCGCTCATGTTGAAGATTGCCTGTATAATATCGCCATGTCAGCCTCGATTCTGATGGCCACGCTGGGGAGCAAAGCCCAATTGTTGACGCTGGCT
>DYKZ01000134.1 GCA_020722345.1 Anaerolinea thermophila
CGAGAGGACCGGAGTGGACAGACCTCTGGTGTGCCAGTTGTCGTGCCAACGGCATCGCTGGGTAGCTACGTCTGGCAGAGATAACCGCTGAAAGCATCTAAGTGGGAAACTCGCCCTAAGATTAGATCCCTGTATCCGTATGGAGTAAGACCGCAGGTAGACTACCTGTTTGATAGGCGATATGTGTAAGCACAGTAATGTGTTGAGCTAAATCGTACTAATGGTCGAGGGCTTCATTCCGCGTGGTGCGGAGAACTTGATACTGTTCCACAAAATCTATCAGAACTATTCAATCAGGACTTGTGAATAAGTCTCTTTGGTGATTTGAGCGTCGAGGGTACACCCGGTCCCATCCCGAACCCGGAAGTTAAGCTCGACAGCGCCGATGGTACTTGGCGGGCGACTGCCTGGGAGAGTAGGTCATTGCCAAAGAGACTTTTCAATTTAAGACTCTACCGCAAAAAGGCTATTGCACCGCGCAGCACGCGAAGACCGTCAGGAAAATGCAAAATCACAAATCATTATTCAAGATAATCTGCGTCGTGGTTCAACATTTTCAAAGCGTCCTTGAATTTCCTTCGTTGCCTTTGTGTCCTTCGTGTTTAAAAAGGTTTTTGCAGTGGACTCATTTAACCCTCAGCCGCCTCTACTCAAAATGGACGCCATCTGATAAGATAGCCCCCGCCAGACACAACCGCCTCGGCCTCCCTGCCGGGGTTTTTTCTCGCCAACTGCAAATTTCTGTATCCTGAAAGTTGATCCATGCAAACCGAACGTACCAACCTCCGCAACATCGCCATCATCGCCCATGTGGACCATGGCAAAACCACCCTCGTGGACGGCCTCCTGCGCCAGGCGCGCGTCTTCCGCGAAAACCAGCAGGTGGCCGAACGCGTGATGGACTCCAATGACCTCGAGCGCGAACGCGGCATCACCATCCTTGCCAAGAACACCGCCATCACCCTCCCAGACCCCGAGACCGGGCAAACCGTCAAGATTAACATTGTGGACACCCCCGGCCACGCCGACTTCGGCGGCGAGGTGGAGCGCGTCATGAACATGGTGGATGGCGTCCTCCTGCTCGTGGACGCCGCCGAAGGCCCCATGCCGCAGACCCGCTTCGTCCTGAAGAAAGCCCTCGAACGCGGCCACAGGGCGGTCGTCGTCATCAACAAAGTGGACCGCAAGGACGCCGAACCGGAGCGCGTCCTCAACCAGACCTTTGACCTGTTCATCGAACTCGGCGCCAGCGACGAACAGGCCGACTTCCCGGTCATCTACGCCCAGGCTACCAGCGCCCAGGCCGGTCTCACCCCCGCCCTCGGCCCGGACCTCCAGCCGCTATTCCGCGCCATCCTGAAGCACATCCCGCCCCCCAAAGTGGACGCCGATGCCCCGCTCCAGATTCTGGTGACCAGCCTCGGCTACGATGACTACCGCGGCGTCACCGCTCTGGGACGCGTCTTTGCCGGGCGCCTGCGCGCCGGCCAGACCCTGGCGCGCATCACCGCCGACGGTTCGATCCGCACCGAACGCGCCCGCTACCTGTATGTCCATCAGGGACTGGAGCAGGTGGAAGTCGAATCTGCCGAAGCGGGCGAAATCGTCAGTTTGGCCGGGCTGGAAGAGATTGCCATCGGCGACACCCTGGCTGATCCCGCCGACCCGCGCCCCCTGCCGCGCATCAAGGTCGAGGAGCCGACCGTGCGCATGACATTTGGCGTCAACACCTCGCCTTTTGCCGGGCGCGAAGGCAAGTGGGGCACCTCCCGCAAACTGCGCGAACGCCTCTTCGACGAATTGCGCACCAACGTGGCCCTGCGCGTGGACGAGACCGAAAACCCCGATACCTTCCTTGTCTCCGGGCGCGGCGAACTGCACCTGGGCATCCTCATTGAGACAATGCGCCGCGAAGGCTATGAATTCCAGGTCTCCAAACCCGAAGTGATTTTCCGCAAGGCTGATGACGGCGCTTTGCTGGAGCCCTATGAGGAAGTCCACATCGAAACCAGCAGCGAGACCGTGGGCGTGGTGGTGGAAATGCTCGGGGCGCGGCGCGGCCGGATGAGGGAGATGCAGGATACCGGTCAGGGGACGACGCGGCTGGTCTACCTCGCTCCCACGCGCGGCTTGCTCGGCTTCCGCTACCAGTTCCTGACCGCCACGCGCGGCGCAGGCGTCATGCACACCATCTTCCACGGTTATGACGAGATGGCCGGACCGATATCCACCCGCGCCACGGCCTCCATCGTGGCGTGGGAAGCGGGCGTCTCCACGACGTATGCACTGAAGTCTGCCGAGGAGCGCGGGACGATGTTCATCAGCCCCGGTGTGGAGGTTTATGAGGGAATGGTCATCGGTGAAGCGAATAAGGGAATGGAGGTACCGTTCAACATTACCCGCAAGAAGCACCTGACCAACATCCGCTCGGCGCGCGGCGAGATGGAAATCCGCCTGACGCCGCCGCGCCAGATGAGCCTGGACGAAGCCATCGAGTATCTGGCCGAGGATGAATTGCTCGAAGTAACCCCGCTCTCCTACCGCATCCGTAAACGCATCCTGAACACGGACGAGCGCGGCAAGCAGATGAAGAAGGCAAAAGAAGCCCTGGAAGAATAATCACATCCTCCCGCAGATTCCAAATCTGCGGGAGGATGCGTTTACGGCTTGGGGTGGGTGGCGAAGAATTCCCAGATGATGCGCGTGGACTGGAGCTGGACAAGCGGCCAAGTATGCCCGACCCCCGCAATGGCGTACAACTCGACCGCCGCGCCGTCTGCGCAGGGAGCGTAGACGGTGTGCGTCACGTTCCCGTCCACGCTGACCTCAGGCAGGGTCGGGCATCCGTTCTGCGCGGCCCAGAAGCCGATTCCTTCCTCGACGGGCGTGAAGCCCACGTCTGCCAGTTCGGCGACCCGGTTGACACCGTCGTAGGGGACAAGATCATCGTCCAGCCCGTGGATGTGCAGGATGGAAACCGGCGCGGAAGGCTGACACGGCTCGTAGACGAACGACCCGGCCACCGGCGCAACGGCCGCGAAGACGTCGGCCATGTCGCAGGCCAGGCGGTAGGAGAAGATGCCGCCGTTCGACATCCCGGCCGCGTAGACGCGCTTGGGGTCAATCGGGTATTTTGCCTCGATCTCCGTCACCATTTGGCGGACGAAGGCCACATCGTCCACGTTCTGGTCGCGGGCATAGAAGCAGCAGCGCCCGCCGTTCCAGGACAGGGCATCCGCGCTGGGCCCGCTCCCGTTCGGGTAAACAACGATGAAACCGTTATTGTTCGCGAAGCGGTTGAAGCCGGAGATGAGACGGGCGGCGTCGGCGTTCCCGCCGTAACCGTGGAAGACGAACACGAGTGCGACCGGCTTGTCGGCCGAGATTCCTGCCGGGACGTGCAGTTCGTAAGTGCGCGCCAGCCCGTCCACCGTCGTGGTGACAAGCGTGTCGCCCGGCTGCTCGGTGGGGGACGGGGTAGCGCCTTGTCTGCAGGCGAGGGAGACCGCCAGCAGGGCGAGGGCAGCGATCAGAATCCAGGCTTTCGTTTTGTTCATGGGCGCTCCTTTCTTGCCAGAACAATCTCCCCCGGCAGACCCCACACCGTCATCCGTCAGGTCCAGCCCCGTCGCGGCAACCCCGCGCTGCGCCAGCCAAACGAGGGCGTGACCCGTCCCGCAGCCGACCTCCAGGGCGCGCTGACCCGGCTTCGGGTCCAGCAGCCGCAGGCGGCCTCGGCGCAACGTTTTTCGTTTCCGGCGAACAGGTCGTACCGGCGGCTCAGGCGGTCATAGTTGGCTTGGACAGCAGCGTGGTTCATCGGATGAAGGCCGCCTCCTGACCGGCCAGGGCGTCGCGCAGTTGCACTTGATGGTCGTGGAAGAGACTCATCGTCAGGGCTTCCTCGACCGGGAAGAAGCGGATGTCGGTGGTTTCGGCGCTCAATCTCATCTCGCCGGAGAGACGCTCGACGAGGAAAGTCAGCACAATCATGTGGACGCGGTTGCCGTCCGGATAGACGATCAACTGGTCGGGGTCGCTGTACACGCCGCTGAGACGCCGCGCGCGCACGCGCAGGCCGGTCTCTTCAAAAACTTCGCGCTCGATGGACTCGCTCACCGATTCGCCTGCGTCCACCCGGCCGCCGGGCAGGCACCACTGACCGTTGTCGCTGCGGCGGGTAAGCAGGACGCGCCTGCCGGTCTCGTCGAGCAGCACCGCCGAACATCCCAGGCGGAGTTGTCCCTGCCTGGCCGCGCGTGGGGCGTGGAGGATATGGGTTCGAGGGGGAGTGGACAAAGAAAGCCTCGGATTGGGTTTGGGGTTGATTATACAGGTGGGTTCCAACTTCAAGTTGCTCTGGGAGGAAACAAGAAAAATCCTACCCGCACGCGGCGCGGTAATCCTCCAGCACAGCCTCGATCTTGCGGGCGATGATAGCAGGGGCGCGGTTGGGCAGGCGACCAGAGCGCATTTCGTCGGCCATCTCCGGCAGGTACTGGCTGACAAGCGCCAGCGGCAGGGGGGCGGCGCTTTCGAGATTCCCCAATAGTTTGGACAAGGCAGCCTGCACGTCCGGCTCCGGCCAGTAGTAGCGGACGCGGTCGCTGAGGCTGTATTTGCGCGCCAGGGCCAGTCGCTGCTGGCTGCCGTGATAATGGTTCTTCCAGTGGGACGGCTCGCGCTGCATGGCCGCCTCCAGCCTCTCGAGCAGGCGCGAACGCTCCTCCGGCGCGAAGAGTTCGCTCTCGATCATCGCCAGGCTGAAGACCGCCTCGCGGAAGGCGAAGGTCAGCGCCGGCCCGACCTTCAGGATGGCAAAATGGTCGCGGACGAGCGCCGCCAGATTGTCACGCGTCTGGTAATCGGTGGAATGGGCTTCGTAGACGAAGCGCGTCGTTTCTGAAAAGCGCGCCAGCCCGGCCGCCGCGGCGGGATCGTACTCGTGGACGAAATCATCGCCGAACTCGACCCCCGGCTGGACGACCAGAGCGGAGACGCGCTCCCAGGCCGCCTCCAGCCCGGCCTCCACGAACGCGGCGCGCGTGACCTCGAGCGTGCGCCGCGCCTCCTCGACCGGCGTCACGCGGACGCTATCCTGGGGTCCGGCCGCGCCGCCCGGGGGCGGGACCTCGGTGCCGATAACATATCTTAACCTTTGCGCAGGTTCTGGGACCTTCGCAAAGGTCTCTTCAGCAATCTTTGCCAGCCAGGCCGTCCGACGGGCGGCAAGTTCCAGGTCCAGGGGGCGCAACGGGTCGTCATCCCCCAATTTCATGCCGGCGTCCAGGTGCAGTTTGGTGTAGCCGGCCTGGACGTACGCCCGCACCATGTCCGCCGCCCGTGACATGGCGCGCTCAGTTGGGCCGGTCTGCCAGGGAGCGGGGCCGAGGCGGTTGCCGCCGAGGAGAATTTTTTCGGGGGGAAAACCATTTTCGGCGGCGATGCCGCGCACGAAGCGGACGAAATCCGCCGGGGTCATGCCGGTATAGCCGCCGAACTGGTTGACCTGGTCGCAGGTGGATTCGATCAGGACGGGCGTCTCGCCGCGCAGGGCGGTCTTCAGCGCCCAGGGATGGGCGGAGCAGATGGACGGAATGCCGCGCGCTTCTCCCCTTTTTTGTGCGGCAACGACCAGGTCGAGGCGGTTTATGGGTGTCATACTCAACAGATGGTGTTGCCAGGTAAATCCGATTGCAGCAAGGAATGCCCGCGCCAGCAGCATGTGGCCGGTCTGGTTCGGGTGGAGCCGGTCCCACGCCAGCGACATGGGGTGCATTTCTTTCATCAAGCCGTCGAACGCCGCCTGCGCCTCCACAAAGATTGCCTGGCGGCGTTCCGCGATCTGCCGCACAACTGCGCCATATTCATCCATCCGGGCGCGCATGGGTTCGGCGCGGTTCGGTTCGATTTCGATGAAGGGCGGCATTTCTTCTGCCCAATTGTAATATAAAGTGTCTTTGATGATGGCAAAATCGAAGAAGTTGAGCGTGTCTGCCACCATTGAGGCGCGGCTGCGGCCGCCGCCATCGGGACAGCAATTCCCAATATGAAATTGGCGAGCAGAGAGAAAGCGGGAGAAATCCGCA
>DYKZ01000135.1 GCA_020722345.1 Anaerolinea thermophila
TTGTTGTCTTAATCGGAATCCTTTTAATCTTGCTACCAGAGAGCATTTGGTAATTACCTAACAAATACTTGTCGTCCATCAGGACATCGTAGACAGGACCTTAACAACCGAAACCATCACAACATCGTGGACAAACGTGCATAATTTGCTTACCCGATCAAGAAGTAGGTGAATTATGTGCAAACAGGCCGCCGTGCGCCCCGGCCATCAGGTCGGTCTGGGCGCAGCGGGATACAGCCGCGCGTTGAACGAGTGAAGTAAATCGAAGGCGAATTCGGAGTCAACCGGCGTTGTCTGCCTTCCCTTGATGTACTGGCGCGCCGGTTCCTGTCCGGCCTCACAGAAAGTTTATTCTGTTTTGTCGGGCAAGAGTTGCGGTTCCCTTTGCAGGAGGCGGAAGGCGATGCCGCCCACCGCCAGCGGGAACCAAAAAGTGATGCCGCGGTAAACGAGGGTAATGAGCACTGCTGCGGCCCATGGCACCCGCAGGCTGGTCAGCGCCACCGGCAGAATGCTTTCCACCACCCCCACCCCGGCCGGCGTCGGTGAAACGATCAGGAAGAGGTAGCCGATGCTGAACCCGCCTACCAGCGTCCCCACCGAAAAAGGCGTGCCGAGCGCTAAGAAGGTGAATGCCAGCACACAGATAAGCAAGGCTTTGCTGTTGAGCGCAAACAGGAACGGCCAGATCAACTGACGCGGTTTGCTGCGCAGGAGCGTCACGCCTTCGGCCACTTCCCGGGCGAAGAAATGGGCATTTTCCACATCCAGGTAATCGCGGCGGATGAAAGGGCGGGCAATCCAATTCACCAGTCGGGACAGCCAGGCCAGCACTTTCCCCAGTCGGTCGGCAGATTTATAGCCCAAGTAGAGCAGCAAGGCCACTGAGAAAGCAACGACCAGCAGGATGGCTGAGGCGGTCAGTTCGCTTGCCGTCAGGTGGTTGCGCCGGAAGAGGACGATCAGCCCCAGCGCCAGCACGCACAGGAAAGCGGCGTAATCGTACAAGGCAAAAAGCACACCCGCCACGGTCACGCGCCCCGTGGACTGGCCGCGCCGCCGGGCGGCGTCCAGAAACACGGCCATCCCGCCAATCCCGGCGCTGGGAGCGATAACATTGACAAAATTGGCCGCCGTCGCCATCAGCAGCAGCCGGCGGCGTGACTCATCCACTTCCACCAGGCGGTAGAGGGTGCTGAAGATGATGGCGGCGTTGTACAGCCAGATGCACTCGAACAGCAGGGCAAAAGAGACAAAAATCCAATTGCTCTTTTCCAACGTTTCGGCAATGTTTTCCAGTTCCGAGAAACTCAGGAAGACAAAGACGATTGCCAGGAACAGCACGAGCAGGAAAAGAAATTGGCGCATGAGCGAATTATACGCTGAAACGGAACCTCCCGCAGGTGCTTGCCTGCGGGAGGCTGCGGTTTCGGACCGGTTGCCTGTTCCCGTTTCAGTCGCGGCGGCGGCCCACCCCGCCCACCAGACCGACGTAGTAGAGCAGTTGCAGGATGGCGGTCACCAGAGCCGCAACGTAGGTCAGGGCGGCGGCATTGAGCACGGTGTTCACGCCGCGCTGTTCGTCCTCGCCCTGGATGAGGCCGGTGTCGGCCAGCAGTTGGCGGGCGCGCCGCGAAGCGTCCAGTTCCACCGGCAGGGTGGCCAGCGCAAAGACCGCGCCGCCGGCAAAAGCAACCACGCCCAGCCAGGCAACATTGATACCAAACTCCATACCTGAGTAGGCCAGGAACAGACCGATCATAATCAGGATCCAGCCCAAGTTCGAGCCGAGGTTGACCATGGGGACGAGCGCCGAGCGGAAACGCAGGGGGAGGTACTCTTCCTGGTCCTGCATGGCGTGTCCCAGTTCGTGGGCCGCCACCGCCAGCGCGGCCACCGAAGTTCCTTCGGCCACGCCGCGTGAGAGGGCCAATGTCTTGCTGCGCGGGTCGTAATGGTCGGTGAGGTTGCCGCGCACGCCCTCGATCTGGAGGCCGTACAGCCCGGCGCGGGCAATGAGCCGCTGGGCGGCCTGGTAGCCGGTCACCCGGCTGCGGGCCGGGACGCGCATCCAGCGCGAGTAGGCAGATTTGACGTACCACGAGGTCAGGGCCATCAAAATGAAGGCCGGGATCATGTAGATCAGATAATCAATGCTGAGCCACACAACTTCCTCCGCGTGTAGTTACACGAACAGGCTATGGGTTGAGGATCAGGTCAACGGCCGCGTCCAGTTGCGGGTCCAGGCCGGCTTCTTCCTGTTCGGGAGTGTTCTCCACTACCAGATCGGGGGTCAGACCAATTTCGTGGATGGTACGCCCGTTGGGGGTCAACCACCTGGCAACAGTCACACGCACCGTACCGCCATTCGAGATAGGCACCAGGTACTGGACGGTGCCCTTGCCATACGTTGTCACGCCGACGAGTTGGCCGCGCCCGTAATCCTGGATGGCGCCGGCCACCAGTTCGGAGGCCGAAGCCGAGTATTGGTTGACCAGCACCACCAGCGGGATGTCGCCCGTCGCCAGCCCGCCCTGGAGGGCGCGGTTTTCCTGCTGGGTGCCGTCTCCATACACCTCGTACCAGATAACGCCTTCCCCAATGAACTCAGAAGCCACTTGGACGGCCGAGGTGGTGTAACCGCCGGTGTTGTAGCGCAGGTCGAGGATGATGCCTTTTGGATCCTGCTGCATGAGATCGCCGAGAATGGTATGCAGTTCGTTTCCGGTCGTTTCCCCAAAGACAGCGACTGTGATGTAGGCAATGCCGTTATCGAGCATCTTCCCTTCCACGCTGGGGATGACGATGTGGGCGCGGGTGATGGTCACGTCGAACGGTTCATCCACGCCGGGGCGCAGGATGGTGAGGGTGACGTCCATCCCGGCAGGGCCAAGCACCTTCAGCCGCACGAGGGCCGCATCCATGCCGATTACATCTTCGCCATCCACGGCGATGATCTGATCGCCCGCCTTCAGCCCGGCTGCCTCCGCCGGAGATCCCTCCATGGGGCGGACGACGGTCAGCAGTTCCGCATCGGTGTCCACATAGGCGCCGATGCCGTCATATTGGCCAGACATGACCATCTCGGCATCCATGGTTTCCTGCGGGTCCATGTAAGAGGAATGTTTGTCCGGCAGGGCATCCACCATGCCTTCGATGGCGCCGTTCACCAGCGCGGCATCATCCAGAGGCTGGGTAAAGTAGTATTGATGGACGATATTCCAGGCCTCCCAGAACGAGGCAAATTGCGCCTGTAATTCTTCGGGTGTCCCGCTATCCTGCACATCCACCGTGGGGACAGAAGAAGTGGGGGCTGCAATTGGCGCCGAAGCCGGGGGTTTCAGCAAGAAATACCCGGCTGCCAGGCCCCCGCCAAAAGCGCCAAGCACCAGGCCAAAGACAAGAAAACCAAGCAAAACAACACGCGTCAGACTCTTCTTTTCCATTTATGCCTCCTGAAACAGGACAAAAGTTTAACACACCGGGCTTAAATTAGAATGAAATTTCTGGCCGGCTGTGTAAATATTCCGTTAGATTCGCCAGTACCGGGTAAGGGACGGCAGGTCAGCCAAACTGGGCAGCGCCTCGTCGGCGTCGAAACCGGGATCATCCTTCCCTACCAACACCGTGTACATGCCCAGCGCACGCGCCGCGCGGGTGATGCGCGCCTGGTCGTCGAGCAGGACGCAGGCGCGCGGATCCGGGCTGCCCGCTGCGGCCAGCGCCTTCTCGAACGACTCGGGCATCGGCTTGCAGTAAGGCGCGATGACGCTCACATCAATACAGCCGTCGAAGACACCGTCCAGGTCAAGCACCTTCGTCACGCGCGCCGCGTGGGCGCAGTCGGCGTTGGTAAAAATGAACTTACGGGCGCGAATACTTTCCAGTGCGGCGCGCAGGCGCGGGTCCGGCTGAAGGTACGCCGCCAGCGGCACATCGTGGACAAAGGCCAGGTAGTCGTCCACGTCCACTTGGTGGTTGGCTTGCAGGCCGCGCAGCGTGGTCCCATACTGGCGGAAATATCTCTCGCGCAGGACTTCGATTTCCTCCGCAGCAAACCCCAGGCGTTCGCGCATGTAGGCATTGATGCGGGTGCGGATTTCCACCCACAGCCCGCTGGAGGCGGGGTAGAGCGTCTCGTCCAGGTCGAAGAAAAAAGTTGTGAATCGCATGGGGCTATTATAAACTGCAAGCAGGTCAGATTGGCAATCTGGCCTGCTTGGAAGTAAAATCAACCCATGACCATACACATTTTGCCCCCCGAAGTCGCCTCGCAGATTGCCGCCGGGGAAGTAGTGGAACGCCCCGCCTCGGTCGTCAAGGAACTGGTCGAAAACGCGCTGGACGCGGGCGCAAAAACCGTCAATATCGAGATCGGCGGCGCAGGCCGGACCCTGATCCGGGTCGCCGATGACGGGGTCGGCATCCCGGCGGACGAATTGGTTCTCGCCGTCGAGCGGCACGCGACCTCGAAACTGGTCTCTGCCGCCGACCTGTTCCGCATTGCCACACTTGGATTCCGCGGCGAGGCGCTGGCCTCCATCGGCTCGGTAGCGCGGCTGACACTGACCTCGCGCCGGCCGGATGCTCCCGCCGGGGCGCGGCTGCGGGTGGAGGGGGGCAAAATCGGCAAGGTGGAGGCGGTCGGCGCGCCGGTTGGGACGGTGGTGCAGGTGGAGGACCTGTTCTACAACGTCCCGGCGCGGCTCAAGTTCCTCAAGCAGGATGTCACCGAGCGCCGCGCCATAGACGCCCTGGTGACGCGCTACGCGCTGGCCTATCCCGAAGTGCGTTTCAAAATGGCCGAGGGCGGGTCGGCCTCCCTGCAAACCGGCGGCGACGGCGACCGGCGCGCCATCCTGGCTGCCCTCTACGGCGTGGATGTGGCGCGGCAGATGCTGGAGGTCGTCTCGGCAGAAGACGGCTTGAAGTTAACCGGTTTCATCTCGCCTGTGGCGCTGACACGCTCCAACCGCAAGGAGATCACTTTCTTCATCAATGGCCGTTGGGTGCAGGATACCCCGCTGACGCAGGCCCTGCTCCAGGCTTACCACACCCTGCTCATGGTGGGGCGTTACCCGTTGGCGGCGCTGTTCCTCGAAATTCCGCCCGAGGAAGTGGACGTCAACGTCCATCCGGCCAAAGCCGAGGTACGCTTCCGCAGCCAGGATAAAGTTTTCAGTTTCGTCCAGCGTTCGGCGCGGCGCGCCATCCTGGCCTTCACGCCGGTACCGCAGGTGGCGCCGCACAACCTGTGGGGCAGTCCCCCCTCCCAGCCGCGGACGATTGACCCAACGTGGAATCTGGCGCATGACGGCGAGTCGGGAGTCGAGAGTCGAGAGTTGGAAGACGATTTCCCGGCTGCTCAACCACTAACAACTGACGACTCACGACTCACAACTGACACCAGCCCGCAATTCACAACTCCCATTCTGCGCCTTATCGGCCAGATCGTGGCTACCTATCTGGTGGCCGAAGGCCCGGACGGACTGTACCTGATTGACCAGCATGCTGCCCACGAGCGGGTTTTGTTCGAGAAACTCATGGCTCAACATGAGCAAAAGAATATTCCCTCGCAAGCATTATTAGCGCCGGTAGTTGTCGAACTTCCTCCTTCAAGCGCCAAATTACTCGAGGAACAACTAACCGTTCTCCACCGCTTCGGCTTCGACGTGGAATCTTTCGGCCAGAATGCCTTCCAGGTACGCGCCATGCCGGCCCTTTTCGCCCACTCCGACCCGGCGGCGGCCCTGCGCGCTCTGGTGGAGGATTTCGAGGAAGACGAATCGCCGCTGCAAAACGAGATTGAAGCCAAAATTGCGGGACGAGTCTGCAAGCGGCTGGCGGTCAAGGCAGGGCAAGCACTCAGCCCCGACGAACAGCGCGCCCTGCTGAACGACCTCGAAGCCTGCGCCTCGCCGCGCACCTGTCCGCACGGGAGGCCGACGATGATCCATTTGTCGGTGGACATGCTGGAACGGCAGTTTGGGAGGAAAGGGGCGAGGTAATTTTTGTGAACCATAGAGTCCTGCATGTTAGAGTAGGATTCAACAC
>DYKZ01000010.1 GCA_020722345.1 Anaerolinea thermophila
CTTCGTTGCCTTTGTGTCCTTCGTGTTTAAAAAGGTTTTTGCAGTGGACTCAACATTTTCAAAGCGTCCGTGAATTTCCTTCGTTGCCTTTGTGTCCTTCGTGTTTAAAAAGGTTTTTGCAGTGGACTCACTTCTAAGTTTCTAATTGCCTCCGCTCCCACACACCAGCGCTTCATCCGGCGCGCTCTTGGCGTTGAGCGGGAGGCCGAAGTAAGGCGAGGGGTCGAGGGTGTTTTCGATTTCCAGTTCGTTCAGAAACTTGCCTTCTTCGTCGCTCAGCACAATGGAGAAATGCAGATGCACGCCGCAGGGATTGGCGGGGTCGCCGGTGTAGTTGCCCTGGTAGCCGAGGAAGGTCCCGGCCTCGATGAATTTCTCTGTCGTTCCCGGCGGGAACTCGGACGAGATGAACGAGTTGCCATGCGGGTCGGCCATGTGGGTGTAGTAGAGCCAGATCTGGCGCGAGGGCTGGAGCGGGTCTTCGGGGACGCGCACGATGACCGCCGACTTCCACTCCGGCAGGCGCCACAGGTAGCCGGGGTAGGCCGCCACGACCGGGGTCACGCCCACGTCTGCGCCGCCGAAGATGTCCAGCCCGGTGTGGCGGTGGCCGGGGCGAAAGGAGTCGTCCCACAGGTAGCCGATCAGGCCGTCGGTGGGCATGAGGAACGGGGTCTCGGGCGCGCAGCGGGTCCCGGCGCGCACGGACCAGCCGGGATGATCTTGCGCGTGGCGGATCCATTCGAGGACGCGGGCCGAGCGTCCTGTGGTGGGAGCCAGGGTGCGGTAGAAGTAGTATCCTGCTCCTGCCAGAATGCCGAGCGCGGCGACAGCCAGCAGAAGGCTTTGATGGCGTTTTTTCATGGGCAGGATTATACCCTCCCATTCTTATAAAAAATCTATTTTCCTTTGCCATGTTTCTTACATCCCCCGGCTATCATTCGGGCATCTTCAACCGCAGATATTCCAAAAGGAGATACCCATGACTTACTTTCTTGCCCCTACCCCGTACCGCATGGCGCGCCGCTTTGCCCGCATGGCAGAATGTGAACAGCCTGATCCCTCGCGCCGCTACACCCTCTCTGTGGACATCCGCGAGCAGGATGACGCCTACGTCCTCAACGCCCTCGTCCCCGGGCTGAAAGCCGACGACCTCAACATCCAGGTGCTGGAGGACGTGGTCACCATCGAAGGTGAGTTCAAGGGCGACGAGAACGAGTACCTGATGCGCGAACTGCCGCACGGTTCGTTCCGCCGGACCCTGCGCCTGCCCGCCGCGCTGGACGCTTCGAAGGCCCAGGCGAAGATCACCGACGGCGTGCTTACCCTGACGCTGCCCAAGGCCGAGTCCGCCCGCCCGAAGAACATCAAGGTCACCGTCAAATAAATTCTGACCTTGCAGGCATTTCTCCTCCGCCGTCAGGAGCAGTTCCCGGCTGCCCCTGGCGGCGTTTTCGCGCCGGTTTTCAGGTAAAATACCCGCATTCCCTTGCTTCGGAGATCCATGTGCGCATCCGACTCATTCTCCTACTGTTTGCATTTCTCTTCCTGACCTCCTGCTCTGGCAGCGCGACTCCCGATGCGGCCCTGCCGACGCCGACTTTTACCCCGCAGCCGACTGCCACCCCTGCCAACCCGCTGGTCATTCTCATCCTGCCTGCCGACATGCCGGAGGAAGAATCCAACCAGTACCAGACGCTCATTTACAACCTGGCGCAGGAGAACGCGCTGCGCTTCCAGGTGCGCAACACGCTTTCGGTGGAGGAGTTGCAGGCCGAACTCCCGGCCCTGAAAGTGGTCATTGCCCTCGCCCCGGATCCGGGTCTGGCGGCGCTCGCCGCGTCCGCGCCGGAAGTGCAGTTCCTGGCCGTGAACGTCCCTGGCCTGACTGCCGGGGGCAACCTGTCCACCATCGGCGGCTCCGACCGCCCGGTGGACAAGCAGGCTTTCCTGGCCGGCTACATCACGGCCATGGTTGCCCCGGAGTGGCGGGCGGGCATCCTTTCGCAACGCGACACCCCCGGCGGCGAGGCGGCGCGCACGGCCTTCACCAACGGCTACCGTTTTTATTGCGGCTATTGTCGCAGCCCCAATTTCACCCAGCCGTCCTACGATTACCCGATCATCGTCCGCATTCCCACCGACGCCCTGGAGAGCGAGTACCTCGGCTACGCCGCCGCCCTGCTCGATTACATGGTCAGGGCGGCCTACATCTACCCCGAGGTGGCAAAGCCCGACGTAATCGCCTACATGGCCCAGTCTGGCGTGCTGATGGTGGGGCAGGAATTGCCGGGCGAGGAAATCCGCCCCTATTGGATTGCCAGCATCCAGCCGAACGTCATCCCCGCCATCCAGAACGTTTTCGCGGACCTGCTGGCCGGGCGTGGCGGGCAGGCGATCCCTACCCCGCTGTATCTCACCGATGTCAATTCCAGCCTGCTGACGGAGGGCAAACTGCGCCTGGCGCAGGAGGTGCTCGACGGCCTGCAGAACGGGACGATTGGGACGGGAGTCAATCCCTGATTTACCGGCGATGAACGGAGAGAAAAAGGATTGAGTCCACTGCAAAAACCTTTTTAAACACGAAGGGACACAAAGGCAACAAAGGAAATTCAAGGACGCTTTGAAAATGTCGAACCACGACGCAGATTGAATAATGATTTGTGATTTTGCATTTTCCTGGCGGTCTTCGCATGCTGCGCGGTGCAATAACCTGTTTGCAGTACAGTCAGGATTGCAATGGCAATCGTCACAAGAGGCGGGCGTTCTTCGAAGCGCATCTGCGAGGAGCGCAAAATTGACACGACTTTTCGACTGTGATACACTGCCGTCCTCCCTTGCCGCCTCTCCAGCCTCTTTGGAGGCGGTTTTCGTTTAGCGTTATCTTTTTTGTGGAGTAAACATGTCTCTGCGTAAATACACCAACCGCCGCTACCTCGACGCTCTCGAAAAGAAAGTGCTTGTCTTCGACGGCGCAATGGGGACCAACCTGCAAAAAATGAACCTCACCGCCGAGCATTTCGGCGGCGCACAATACTACGGATGCAACGACTATCTTGTGATTTCCTACCCTGAGGCCGTTGAGAAAGTCCACCGTTCGTTTCTGGAAGTCGGCGTGGATGTGATCGAAACCAATACCTTCCGGTCCAATCGCATCACGATGCAGGAATATGGTTTACAGGAGCGCGTCATCGAGATCAACGAGACTGCGGCGCGGCTGGCAAGGCGACTCGCGGATGAGTACTCGACCGCGGACAATATCCCCTCCGCCGCAGAGGGTCAACGGTCAATGGTCAATGGTCATCCAAGATTTGTGGCAGGTTCGATGGGCCCGAGCGGCAGACTCCCTTCCGCTGATGACCCGGAACTCTCCAACATCACCTTCGACGAACTCGCCGACGTTTTCCGCGAACAGGCTACCGGTCTGATTCGCGGCGGTGTGGATTTGATCTTGATTGAGACCTCGCAAGACATCCTCGAAGTCAAGGCCGCCATCCAGGGGGTGGTGAAGGCCTTCGAGGAAACCGGCGCCTGGCTGCCCATCCAGGCCCAAATTACCCTCGACACCACCGGGCGCATGTTGCTTGGCACCGACGCCGAAGCCGCCATTGCCATTCTGGAAGACTTGCCCATTGACGTCATTGGCTTGAACTGCTCCACCGGTCCCGAACATATGCGCGAGCCGATCCGCATCCTCGGCGAGGAGACGCGCCTGCCGGTCTCCTGCATCCCCAACGCCGGGCTGCCGCTCAACGTGGACGGCCAGGCTGTCTATCCGCTGGAGCCGGAGCCGTTCGCTTCGGCCTTGTACGAGTTCATCGAACGGAACCAGGTTTCGGTGGTGGGCGGCTGCTGCGGCACCACCCCTGCACACCTGCAAAAACTTATCGAAAAAGTACACGGCCTGCCCCACCCGCCGCGTCCCAACCCAGAAACGCCGCGCCTGGCCTCGGGCATCAAGGCCATGACCATGCAGCAGGAGCCGCCGCCCTTCCTGATCGGCGAACGCTGCAATGCTCAGGGCAGCCGCCTCTTCAAAAAACTGCTGTTGGCTGAAGACTGGGACGCCATATTGACCGTGGCGCGCGACCAGGTGGACAACGGCGCGCATGGCCTGGACATCTCGGTAGCCGTGACCGAACGCGGCGACGAGCCTTACCTGATGCGTCAGGTGGTGCGCAAACTCATCACCGCCGGCATTGACGTGCCGCTGGTGATTGACAGCACCGAAGTGGATGTGCTTGAAACGGCGCTCAAGACTGCTCCTGGGCGCTGTCTGATTAACTCGACCCACCTCGAAGGCGGACGCGCCAAAGCCGACAAGGTTTTCAACCTGGCCAAGACCCACAACGCTGCCGTCATTGTGCTGACCATTGACGAGGCGGGCATGGCAAAAACCCGCGAACGAAAACTGGAAGTGGCCAAACGCATCTACGATATCGCCGTCAACGAACACGGCCTGCGTCCCAACGCGCTGGTCTTCGACGCCTTGACCTTTACCCTGGCGACCGGCGACCCGGAATTTGCCGCTTCGGCCATCGAGACCATCGAGGGCATCCGGCTGATCAAGCAGGCCCTGCCCGGTGTGCTGACCTCGCTGGGGGTGTCGAACCTGTCCTTTGGCCTGGCGCAGAACGCCCGCCCGGTACTCAACTCGGTCATGCTCTATCACTGCGTGCGCGCCGGGCTGGACATGGCCATCGTCAATCCTGCGCACATCAAACCCTACGGCGAAATCTCGCCCGAGGAGCGCGACCTGGCCGAAGACCTGATCTTCAACCGCCGCCCCGACGCCCTGCAGCGGTATATCGAATATTTCGCGGCCAATACCAACTTGGCTGAAACGACCGCGCGCGCCGATCCCACTGCAGGCATGACGGTCGCCCAGCGCTTGCACTGGCGCATCCTGGCGCGACACAAAGAAAACATCGAGGCCGACATTGACGAGATGATTGCCGCCGGGACGCATCCGTCGAAGCATGAGACCGCTGTGGAGGTGCTGAATACCGTCCTGCTGCCTGCCATGAAAGAAGTCGGCGACAAGTTCGGCGCAGGCGAATTGATTCTGCCCTTCGTGCTGCAATCTGCCGAGGTGATGAAAAAGGCCGTCGCCCGCCTCGAAACGTACCTGGAAAAACAGGAAGGCGTCAGCAAAGGCCTGGTCGTGCTGGCCACCGTTTACGGCGATGTGCATGACATCGGCAAGAACCTGGTCAAAACCATCCTGTCGAATAACGGTTACGATGTCATTGACCTGGGCAAACAGGTCCCCGCAGAAACCATCATCGGGAAAGCGGTGGAAGTCAACGCCGCGGCCATCGGTCTCTCGGCGCTGTTGGTATCCACCTCCAAGCAGATGCCGCTGATTGTCAACGAACTGCACCGGCGCGGGCTCAAGTTCCCCGTGCTGATCGGCGGCGCGGCCATCAACCGCCGCTTTGGGCGCCGCATCCTGTTTACCGAAAGCGAAGCCGCCTACGAACCCGGCGTTTATTACTGCAAAGACGCCTTCGAAGGCCTGGAAACGATGGATGCGCTCCTCTCGCCCGAAAAACGCGCCGAATTGCGCGCCAAGATCCAGCGCGAAGCCGAAATGGAATTGGGACGCTCCCGCGTCGAACCTCCCGCCTCGAATGTTCAGCGTTCTTCGATCATTCCGCAGCCGGTTCCCCTCCCCGAAAAGTTGGGCGAGCGCCTGGTGCTGGACATGCCGCTTGAGATGATCTTCCAGCATCTCAACATCAACGAACTTTACCGCCTGTCGTGGGGCGCTAAGAACACCCATGGCGCGGAATGGGAAAAACTCAAAGCCGACTTCGATGCCCGCTTGGAGAAAATGAAAAAAGAGGCCCTGCGCGAAGGCTGGCTCAAGCCCCAGGCTGTCTACGGTTTCTTCCCCTGCCAGGCTGACGGCAACGACCTCATCGTTTACGACCCCGCCTCCGTTTCATCTGCTTATCCGCTTCAAAAGATCCGCTTTACGTTCCCCCGCCAACCCTACGACGAACACCTGGCGCTCTCCGACTACTTTGCCGGCGTCGAATCCGGAAAAATGGATGTGGTTGCCCTGCAGGTCGTGACTGTTGGCCAGGCCGCCACCGGGAAATTCGACAGACTCCAGGCAGCCCAGGATTACACTGAGGCTTACTTCGTTCACGGCTTGGCTGTGCAGACTGCCGAAGCAACTGCCGCCTACCTGCACGAACACATCCGCCGCGAACTGGGCATCGCCGAGGGGCAGGGAAAACGTTACTCGTGGGGCTATCCGGCCATCCCCGACTTGGAAGATCACCGCAAAGTCTTCGACCTGCTTCCCGGCGCCGAAAAAGTCCTCGGCATGAGTCTCAGCCCGGCCTATCAATTGATCCCCGAACAATCCACGGCGGCGATTATTGTCCACCACCCGCAGGCGAAGTACTACTCGGTGGGCGAAAGCCGGGTGGAACAGTTAATGCGAACGTAGAGCGAGAGAACATCTCGCTCGCTAGGAGAACAATATGCCTGACCTTTTGACCTTCCTCTCTTCCTCCGCTCCCCCTCTCCTCGCCGACGGCGCGATGGGAACCTTGCTCCACACCCATGGCGTGGAACATACCCACTGCTTCGACGAACTCAATCTGACTGACCCGGCGAAGGTGGCCGAGATTCACCGACAGTACATCGAGGCCGGCGCGCAGATCATTCTCACCAACACCTTCGGCGCCAACCGCTACAAACTCCACAAGCATGGGCTGGAGAACAAATTGGCCGAAATCAACCGCGCCGGCGTGGAACTCGCCCGCCGTGTGGTGGAGGCGTCATTCAAGCATGTCCTCATTGCCGGGGATGTCGGTCCGCTTGGCGTGCGGATTGCTCCCTACGGACGCGTCCAACCTCACGAGGCGCGCGCGGCCTTTGCCGAGCAGATCCTCGCCCTCGCCGGCGTGGATCTGATTGTCATCGAGACCATGACTGATGTATATGAAACAGTGGAAGCCATTCATGCGGCGAAAGAAATTGATCCGGCCCTGCCTGTCGTTGCCACGATGACCTTTACCCGCGACGACCGCACCCTGCTTGGCGACGACCCGGCGCGGGTGGCGCGCGCCCTTCGAGAGGCCGGGGCGGACGTGATTGGCGCCAACTGTTCGGGCGGCCCGGCGCAACTCCTGCGTATCCTGCGCCAGATGCGGCAGGCCGAACCGGAGGCCCGCTTCTGGGTCAAGCCCAACGCCGGCTGGCCGGAGCATGTCGGGGGGCGAGTGATGTACGCCGCCGCGCCAGAATATTTCCGCGATTACGCCTTGGAGTTCTGGAAAGCCGGGGCAAACGTCATCGGCGGATGCTGCGGCACCACGCCCGAACACATCGCCGCCATGCGCAAAACGCTGGATTCACGCCCGCATATTCAAGTCGAGTCTGTCCAGACTTTGGAAGTCTTGCAGAGCTCCGAAGTCTCCGGCGCCGAGGCGGCCTCCCAACTGGCGCAGAAACTCGCCGCCGGGAAATTCGTCTTCGCCGTCGAAATGGACCCGCCGCGTGGGCTGGCGACCCAGAAACTGGTCGCGGCCGCCTCCCTGTTCAAAGAAGCCGGCGCCGACGTGATTGACGTGGCCGACAGCCCAATGGCGCGCATGAGAATGTCTGCCTGGGCGGTCTGCGACGTCGTCCAGTGCAAGGTCGGAATCGAGACCACGCTGCACTTCCCCACGCGCGGACGCAACCTCCTGCGGGTCCAGGGAGACTTGCTCGCCGCGCATGCCCTCGGCATCCGCAACGTGTTTGTCGTCATGGGCGATCCGACCTCCATCGGCGATTACCCAGAAGCCGCCGATAACTATGACCTCGTCCCCTCCGGCCTCATCAAACTCATCAAGCAAGGCTTCAACGCCGGCGTGGACCATTCCGGCACGTCCATTGGCCAGCCGACCTCGTTCTTTGTCGGCGCGGCGCTCAACCTTTGCCCGCCCGACCCCGAAAGCGAGATCAAGAACCTGCGCCGAAAACTCAAGGCCGGGGCCGACTTTTTCCTGACCCAGCCGATCTACGACCCAGAAAAGGCCAAAGCCTTTCTGAATCAGTTCGCCGAAGCCGACGGCGCGCCGCTCGACAAACCCGTACTCGTCGGCATTCTGCCGCTTGTCAGCGTGAAACATGCCAACTTCTTGAACAACGAAGTGCCGGGCATCGTCATCCCCGAAGAGACGCGTCAGCGGATGGAAAAGGCCGGGGAAAACGGCGGCAGGGAAGGGGTCCGAATCGCGACCGAACTGATTGAGCAGATCAAGCCATGGGCCAGGGGCGTCTATATCATGCCGCAATTCCACCGCTATGATCTCGTCGCGGAAATCATAGAAGCGGTAAAATAGAAAGCGGACGATGGACTACAGACGATAAACCTTATCCCTCCTCCACCTCTATCGTCTATCGTCAACGGTCTAATATGCTCCTCACCATTGACATCGGCAACACCAACCTGACCATTGGCCTGTTCGAAGGCGAGACGCTCTCCCATCATTGGCGCCTGGCCACCGACCACGCCCGCATGCCCGACGAGTATGGCCTGCAACTGCTTGGCCTGCTCGAACATGCCGGGCGGGAACTTGCCGACCTGACCGGCGTCTGTCTCTCCTCGGTCGTCCCGCCGCTGACCGGGCGCGTGATCCAAGCCTGCCGCGAGTACCTCAGGCAGGAGCCGCTGGTGGTGGATACCGGCGTCAAGACCGGCGTCCGCATCCGCTACGAGGACCCGCGCGCGGTGGGCGCCGACCGGGTGTGCGACGCGGTGGCCGTCATGCACCACTACGGCGGCCCGGCCTGCATCATTGACTTCGGTACGGCCACCACCTTCAACGCCCTGACGCGTGAAGGCGACTACCTCGGCGGGGCCATCACCGCCGGGGTGAACCTGGCCGCCGAAGCGCTCTTCACCCACGCCGCCAAACTGCCGGGCATAGACTTGCAGCGCCCGCCGAGCGTCATCGGGCGCAACACTGTCCACGCCATGCAGTCGGGCCTGCTGTTTGGCTACGTCAGCATGGTCGAGGGCATGGTCGAACGCTTCCGCGCCGAACTCGGTTCGGAGATGAAAGTCATCGCCACCGGCGGGCTGGCCGAGATCATCGCCAGGGAGACGAAAGTCATCCACCACATCGCCCCCTGGCTCACGCTGGACGGTCTGCGGATTATTTGGGAACTCAATAAAAGTTCTTAATGCCGCATTCATTCCGCTATCATACAATTGTCATCACACGGCCTCCCGCCGCTGAAACTCCAAGGAGAAGAGAAAAAACATGAAACGCTATCTGTCAATTTTGCTTTTGCTGCCGGTCTTCCTGCTTGCGGCCTGCGGCGCCGACGCTACTGCCACACCTGTTGCTGGCGATGGCAAAACCGGCATCAAGGGCCAGGTATTCCTGGCCGAATGCCAGGGGCCGGAAGTCGCTACCGACTGCTTCAGCCAGAAACCGTACCAGGCCACTCTCATCGTGTACAACGGCAAACTGGAGGAAATTGCTCGCATCACCACCGAGAAGGACGGCACGTTCGAATACGAAGCCGAAGCCGGCGTGTACTTCATCCACCCATACAGCCCATCGCAGTATCCGATTGCGCCGGATTACCAGGTGGTTGTGGCAGAAGGGACGATGACTGAACTGACCGTCATCTACGACAGCGGCATGCGTTAGGCGGCGGGCCCGGACCCGAGGCCTGCTCCTGTTGCGAGGGCCGACCGACGCCGGGTTGGCCCTTTTTCGCGCCCTTGACAGGTTCCCCTTTCTGCGGATAATAACAGCCAACAGGCGAGCCAATCGAAAGCGATGACAGAGGAAAGTAGGTCAGCGGAAGCCGACAGGGAGGCGCGGGCGCAGACTGAGACCCGCTCCCGGCAGAACCTGACCGAAGTTCCCTCCCGAGCCGTTCCGGGGAAAGCGTGCCTCGGTGTCAAATGCGCCGGTGTCCAATGCTTCAATGTCACGTGACATGGGAACACCAGAACAGCAGAACACCTGACACGCTAAGTAGTCGGAACCGCAGCCCCAGCGTTAGCAGGGGAGCCGATGATGGTCGGCGTGAGCGGGTCGCACAAGCGGCCAAGTTGGGTGGTACCGCGGGACAGCGTAATAAGCGCCTCCCGTCCCAGAGTGGACGGGAGAACGTTTTTAACACGACGGACACAAAGGTTCACAAAGGATTTATGATTTTACAGGAGGCCGTATGCTGGAACAATTGAAAGAAATCGAAAGGACTGCCCTGGCTGCCCTCGAAGCCGTCCAGGATGAGGCCGCCCTTGAAACCTGGCGCGTGGCGTATCTGGGGCGCTCCTCGCCGCTCATGCAAGTTTTCAGCAAATTGGGCGCGCTGGCGAAGGAGGAACGCCCGGTCGTCGGGCAGGCGGCCAACGAGGTAAAAAAAGCCCTCGAAGCCGCGTTCGGCTCCCGGTCCGAAATGCTGCGGCAGGCAGCGCTGGCGCGCGCCCTCAGCGAGGAGCGGCTGGATGTCACCTTGCCGGGCCGCCCCATCGCCCGCGGTCGTCTGCACCCCGATACCCAGATTCTGCGCGAACTCTACCGCGTCTTTGCCGAGATGGGCTTCCAGGTCTATCGTTCGCGTGAAGTCGAGAGCGACGAGTACAACTTCCAATTGCTCAACTTCCCGGTCGGACACCCCGCCCGCGACATGCAGGATACCTATTTCATCGAGGCGGAGGGACGCGGCGACAACCCGATTGTCCTGCGCACGCACACCTCCCCCGGTCAGATCCGCGCCATGCGCGAGATGGCAGCGCTCAACCCCCAGAATCCCCCGCCGGTGCGCATTATCCTGCCCGGCATGGTTTACCGCTATGAGCAGGTGGACGCCCGCCACGAGACCCAGTTCGACCAGTTGGAGGGACTGGCAGTCGGCCCCGGCATCACCTTCAGCGACCTGAAAGGGACGCTGACCGACATGGCGCGGCGGTTGTTCGGACCTCAGGCCCGCACCCGTTTCCGGGCTTCGTTCTTCCCCTTCACCGAGCCAAGCGCCGAATTCGACATCGAATGCTTCCAGTGCGGCGGTAAGGGATGCGACGTCTGCGGCAGCGGCTGGCTGGAAATCGGCGGCAGCGGCATGGTGCATCCGGTTGTGCTGCAAAACGGCGGCTATGACCCGGCGCGCTACACCGGCTTCGCCTTTGGCTTTGGCGTTCAACGAATTGCCATGCTGAAATACGGCATCCCGGACATTCGCTATTTCTGGGAGAATGATTTGCGCTTCTTGGAGCAATTCTAACTTCAGAGAGTAGAGAGCAATTATGAAAGCACCTTTATCCTGGTTGAACGATTTCGTTGACATTGACCTCTCCATCCCCGGCCTCGCCCGCCTCATCACCATGGCCGGCATGGAAGTGGAAGCCATCCAGATCATCGGCCTGCCCATGCCCGCCCCCGGCAGCGTGGACGCCCATGTCAGCGGCCTGGAATGGGATCGCGAAAAGATTGTCGTAGCCTCCATCTTGGAGGTCATGCCGCATCCCAATGCAGACCGGCTTGTGCTATGCAAACTCTTTGACGGCCAACAGGAGCACATTGTGTTGACCGGCGCGCCGAACTTGTTCGAGTACAAAGGCAAAGGTCCGCTGGCGAAGCCGCTCATGGTGGCTTATGCCAAAGAAGGCGCGCGGATTTATGACGGACACCAGGATGGACAAGTTCTCACCACCCTCAAACGCGCCAAGATTCGCGGCGTGGAATCCTACTCAATGGTTTGCTCGGAGAAGGAACTGGGCATCTCAGATGAGCACGAGGGCATCCTGCTCCTCGGCGAGGATGCCCCTCCCGCCGGCACGCCGCTGGCCGACTATCTCGGTGATGCCGTGCTGGACGTGAAACTGCTCCCCAGTTACGCCCGCTGCGCCTCCATGCTCGGCCTGGCGCGCGAGATCGCTGCCATGACCGGGAAATCCCTGACAACGCCGAACGTCGAACGTTACACGTCACCCGCCGGCGACTTTGCCGAGATAGAAATTACGAACCCCGACCTGAACCCGCGCTTCGTGCTGGGTCTCATCAAAAGAATTGAAATCCGTCCCAGCCCGGAATGGGTGCAGCGGCGGCTCAAACTGGCCGGGATGCGCCCCATCAACAACATTGTGGACGCCACCAACTACGCCATGCTCGAACTCGGCGAACCCCTCCACGCCTTCGACTATGATGTCCTGGTCAAACGCGCCCAAGGCAAAAAGGTCAAGATTATCACCCGCACTGCTCGTCCCGGAGAAAAACTGACCACCCTCGATAACATCGAACGGACACTGGACGAATCCACCGTCCTCGTCTGCGACACGGCTGGAGCGCTTTCCATTGCCGGCGTGATGGGTGGGCTAGAGTCCGAGGTCAGCGACAAGACCGTCAACGTCCTGCTCGAA
Organism: Anaerolinea thermophila; assembly: GCA_020722345.1. Lineage (GTDB taxonomy): Bacteria > Chloroflexota > Anaerolineae > Anaerolineales > Villigracilaceae > UBA877. The sequence goes on from DYKZ01000010.1 coordinate 12,389, forward strand.
GGCGCGGCCTGGAACTTCATCAACATCCGCAAGACTGCCCGCGCCCAGCAATTGCCCTCCGAAGCCTCCTACCGCTTCTCGCGCGGCGTCCACCCGGCGATGGCCGAGCGCGGCGTGCGCCGCTGTCTCGACCTCATACAGGCCTGGGCCGGAGGAACGGCCGCGCCCGGCCTGGTGGACAACTACCCCCTGCCGCCCGCCTCCCCGACCATCGAACTGACCGCTTCGGACGTGAAGCGCTGGCTTGGCATTGATCTTGAAATCGGGCAAATCAAATCCATGCTCGAACGGCTCGAATTTCACTGTTTACTGACAACTGACCAATGTTTACAGGTCACCGCCCCCGACCACCGCCTCGACATCGGCGAAGGCGTCACCGGCAAAGCCGACCTCGTGGAGGAGATTGCCCGCGTCTACGGCTACGAGAACATCCCCGAAACGCGCCTCTCCGACCTCCTGCCGCCTCAGCTCGGCAATCCCGAACTCGACAAGGAAGAGCGCATCCGTGACCTGCTGGTTTACCAGGGCCTGACCGAGATTGTCAGTTACCGCTGGACAACCCCCGAGCGCGAGTCCCGCCGACTGCTGCCCACCGCCCCGCCCGATGACAAGCCCTACCTGCGCATTGCCAACCCCCTGGCCTACGAAAAAGGCTTCCTGCGCCATAGCGTCCTCGCCAGCGTGCTCGACACCGCCGAACGCAACGCCCGCGTCCGAGAGCGCATTGCCCTGTTCGAGATCGGCCCGCAGTTCCTCGCCTCCGAAGACTCGCATGGCCTCCCCGACGAACTCCAACGCCTCGCCATCGTCCTCTCTGGTCCGCGCACCCTGCCCGGCTGGCAGCCCGCCGACCTGGCCCCGATGGATTTTTACGACCTGAAGGGCGTCCTCACCGCCCTCCTCGACGGGCTGCGCCTGCCGGAGGTTCGGGTTGAACCGGGCGAACATCCCTCCTTCCATCCTGGCAAGTGTGCAAAGATTTTGTCCGGCGAGAAACAGATTGGCGTCTTCGGCGAACTCCATCCCGAGGTCCGCGCCCGCTACGACTGGCCCGCCTCGTTCCGGACCCCGGTCCTGGCCGCCGACCTCGACCTGGCTGCGCTGCTGTCGCTCATTCCCGCCATCCGCACCACCAATCCGGTTCCCACCCTCCCGCCCGTCCTCGAAGACCTGGCCGTGGTTGTGGATGAGTCCGTACCCGCCGAGCGGGTAGAGACGCTCATCCGCCAAACCGGCGGCAGGATTGTCGCCGATGCGAGCCTGTTCGACGTGTACCGCGGCGAAAAGGTCGGCGCGGGCAAGAAGAGCCTGGCCTACAGCATCACTTACCAGGCGATAGACAAGACCCTCTCCGATAAAGACGTGGCCGGCTTCCGGGCGCGCATCCTGCGCAGGCTGGAGCAGGAATTGGGGGCAAAATTGCGGGCTTAATGGGAAATAAGAAGGATGACTTCCGAGGCCCCCGGCTTCGGAAGTTTTCATTTGCCTGGGTTATAATCCAGCCCGTTATGGCACACGAATATACCCACATCCATGACCTCACCCGCTCCACTGTAACGAATGACTGACGACTGACTCATGCGCATTCTTACCGTCCTTACCTACTACCGCCCTCATACCTCCGGCCTGACCATCTACGCCGAACGGTTGGCGCGCGCCTTTGCCCGGCGCGGCCACCAGGTCACGGTGATGACCGCGCAGTACGACAAGTTCCTGCCGCGCCAGGAGATGGTGGACGGCGTGAACGTGATCCGCGTCCCGGTGGCTGTGCGCGTCAGCAAGGGCGTCCTCGCCCCGACCTTCGGCCTGGTGGCCACCAAACTTGTCTGGCAGCACGACGTTGTCCATCTCCACCTGCCGCAGTTCGACGCGCCCGGCGTGGCCTTGCGCGCCCGGCTCTTCGGCAAGCCCGCCATCCTGACCTATCACTGCGACCTTGACCTGCCGCCCGGCTTGTTCAATCATTTTGTCAACACGGTGGTGCATTTCCAGAATCACATGGCCGGACTACTGGCCAACCATATCGTGACGTACACGCAGGATTACGCCGACCACTCGCCGTATCTCTCCCGCTACAAGCACAAACTGACGGCTTTTCTGCCGCCGGTGGAACTGCCGCCCCCTCTCCCCGGCGCGGCGGAGACGTTTGCCGCTGCCCACCACACTCGCGAGCGGCGTCCGGTCATCGGCATGGCGGCGCGCTTTGCCGCCGAGAAGGGCGTGGAGGTGCTTCTCGACGCCCTGCCGCAGGTACTGGAGAAGTACCCGAATGCCCAGGTGCTGTTCGCAGGTCAATACGAGAATGTGCTGGGGGAGCAGGCCTACGCCGAACGGCTGATGCCGCGCATCCGCGAGTACCAGGCGCGGGGTCGGTGGACGTTCCTGGGCGTGCTTTCCCCGCAGGAGATGACCGCCTTCTACCCCAATCTCGACGCGCTGGTGGTCCCCTCGCTCAATTCCACCGAAGCCTTTGGGCTGGTGCAGGTGGAGGCGATGATGCACAACATCCCCTGTGTAGCCTCGGCCCTGCCGGGCGTGCGCCGACCGGTGCAGATGCATGGAATGGGCAAGGTCGTGCCGATTGGCAATTCGACGGCGCTGGCAGAGGCGCTGCTGGAGGTTTTCGCCGAGAAAGAAAAATACCGCTGCGATACAGCGGCGCTGGCAAGACTGTACGACCCTGATACCGTGGCGCAGGAGTACGAGAAGTTGTTTGAGAAGTTGAGTAGGACGAGATAATCTCTCGTCCTACGGAATCACGTTGAACCCTTCGTCGCGGAAATGCTCATCGAAAGTAAACACCGTTTCCACCCCGATGTGGCGCATAGTCTCGAAGGCGGAGCAATCCACCAGGCTCAGGCCGCGGCGGCCGGCGGAGAGGAGATGGTCAACCGCTGCCCGATGCGCTTCCTCGTCCACCCATTCGACTTGCAAGAACGGCGATAGTTTTTCCAGGAAAGTCTGCACCTTATCCAACCCAAAGCGATTCTGGAACAGAGCGATGCTTTCTACAAGAACGTAATTGTTGGCCGCCAGTTCGTGTCCTTCCCGCAGCAGTTGCTCCCACGTGCGGACAGCCTCCGTGTAATGGCTGTCCTCCCCGCAGGAAAGGGCGTAGAGGGCCGAGGTATCCACGAAGATCACCATTGCCCGTAAATCCCCGCCAGGTATTTGTCATGATTTTCGGAAACGTCCGTCGCGCCATCCTTATCGTGGAAGGGTTCATTTTTCATCATCTCAACAAACTCTAGCGCCCGGCGGCGTTTCTCCTCCCGCTCGGCCTGCTTGTCCGTAGCCGCCACATACTGCGCCACAGACTCGCGCACCAGTTTGGCGACAGACGTTTTCCTCGCCTTCGCCAGTTCTTTCAGCGCCTTGACCTGTTCCTCGGTCAGTTGAACCATCACGCGTTTCATCGGTACGCTCCAAGCGCTATCATTTTTCGGAAAACTGCTATCATTATATCATGCCTGACAAAGATTTCCTCTTTCTCCACCTGCGCGACCTGCCCTACTTCCGCGCCCTGATCCGGGCGGTGGAAGCGGCCTTCTACCAGACCCTCGACCTGCCCGCCCCAACCCTGGACGTGGGCTGCGGCGACGGGCATTTCGCCTCCCTGACCTTCGACCGCTCCATTGACGTTGGCCTCGACCCCTGGCATGCCCCCATCCGCGAGGCGGCCCGGCGCGGGACCTACAGCCTGCTCGTCGAAGCGGACGCGGCCGCGGCCCCCTTTGCCGAGGCAACCTTCGCCTCCGCCTTCAGCAACTCCGTGCTGGAACACATCCCGCACATCGAAGCCGTGCTGGCTGACGTGGCCCGCGTTCTGAAACCGGGCGCGCCGTTCTACTTCTGCGTGCCGAACGAACGTTACCTCTCCGCGTTGTCCATCTCGCGCCTGCTGGGGCGCGGCTACACGGAATGGTTCCGGCGCATCTCGCGCGTCCATCACGCCGACGGGCCGCAGGTCTGGGAAGCGCGGCTGGAGCGCGCCGGTCTTGAACTGGTACGCTGGTGGCACTACTTTTCCCCCTCTGCCATGCGCGTGTTAGAATGGGGACATTACTTCGGTCTGCCGTCGCTGATTGCCAAAAAAATGACCGGCAAGTGGATCATCGCCCCGGCAAAGTGGAATCTCCGGCTGACGGAACACTTCGTCCGCCGCTATGCTTCCACAGAGCCGGTAGAAGACGGCACATTTACGTTTTATATTGCCCGAAAAAAAATCCTCAATCCTCAATCATAAATTGCTCCATGCCCTTCGACGAAAACTACTTCTCCACCCACACCTACAAAGACGTCTCATTCGCCAAATACAGCCAGTACTGGTGGTCGAACCGTTTTTACGCCATTATGGCGCGGCGCTACGGGCAGCGCGGGACGCGCCTGCTGGAAATCGGCTCCGGGCTGGGACATCTCGTCGGGCAGTTGGAAGATTCGTTCCAAACCTTTGCCTCGGATGTGAACCATTGGGCGCTGAAACGATCGTTGAATGTCGCACGTCAAACGTCGCATGTCGCCTCGAGCGCGGAGGAACTTCCGTTCAAAGATGGGACGTTCGACGTTGTCATCATCAAGCATGTCGTCGAACATCTTCCTCGCCCGGAGCGCGCCATTGCCGAGATTGGCCGCGTCACCGCGCCGGGCGGGACGCTCATCCTCGCCACGCCGAACCTTTCATCCCTGCTCAAGCCGTGGAAGGGCGAGCGCTGGATTGGCTACCAGGACCCGACGCACATCGCGCTCAAACCGCCGGAAGAGTGGCTGGCGATGATGCGCGGCGCGGGCTTCTGCCCCCTGCGCGTCTTCTCGGATGGCTTCTGGGATGCACCCTATATCAAGTTTGTGCCGAAATCCCTCCAAAAACTGTTTTTCGGCGCGCCGGGGGGCTTTCAGGCCATTACCGGAATCCCCTTTTTGCCGCTAAAATGGGGGGAAAGCCTGATTGCCATCGCTCGCAAAGAGTAAATATCCCAACGTGTGAACGTTCGAACCTGTCAACGTGTAAACGTATCAACGTGGAGATGAATGGAAGAGCCAAGCGTTCTTGATTATCTCAAATCGAAACTGAAGTTCTGGGAAAAGGGGAACAAGATTGAAATTCCCTCCGAAGAGGAAGCGGGAACCGCGGCGGCCGAACCTGTTCAGCCGCCGGAACAGCCCTCGGTCTCGGCGGAGCAACTCGAAACACCGGCAGCCGAGCCGCTAAAACGTCCGCCGTTCGATTGGACGAAATTCCCCTGGCGCGCCCTCCTGGCGCTGGTCTTCATCCTCTTCGCCCAACGGACGTTCGAGCCGTCCGAGAACCGCGCTGCCGCTCCCGGCTTGTTCTTGTATGCCATCGGCCTGGCCTGGCTGGTGCTGGCCTTCCTGCGCGGGGAGTGGAAACCGGCCGATTTGGCGGAGGCAGGCGCCGGGTCCGATACGCTGCGGGCGCGAGCCATCCCCCTGGCGCTGGCGGGCGTCTTATCCGTTGTGGCATTTGCTTTCCTGGGCAACAACATGTTCACGCTGCTCAATGTCACCCTCTGGCTGGCGGCGCTGGCCTGTTTCATCTGGGCGTTCTGGGTTGAACAACCGGATCGCGAACCATGGTGGCAGCGCGCCTGGCGTACCCTGGCAAGCAGCGAATGGCGCATCTCCATCACCCGCCGGAGCCTGCTCGTGCTGGCCGTGATCGGCCTGGTGGTCTTCTTCCGCGTCCACAATCTCGGCGGCGTGCCGTCCGAGCCGTTCAGCGACCACGCCGAGAAGATCCTGGATGTGTACGATGTGACCCAGGGACAGACGAGCATCTTCTTCCCGCGCAATACCGGGCGGGAGGCCATCCAGATGTACCTGACCGTAGCGGTGGCCTGGCTGTTTGGCACGGGGCTGTCGTTCCTGAGCCTGAAGATCGGCACGGTGCTGTGCGGGCTGGCGACCCTGCCTTATATCTACCTGCTTGCCAAAGAATTGGGGGGCAAACGGGTTGCTTTGCTGGCCCTGCTCTTCGCCGGGATCGCCTACTGGCCGAATGTCATTTCACGCGCCGGCCTGCGCTTCCCGCTCTATCCGCTGTTCGTCGCGCCGACGCTTTTTTATCTCCTCCGCGGCCTGCGGACGCGCAACCGCAACGATTTCATCCTCTCCGGCATCGCCCTCGGCATCGGCTTGCACGGCTACAGCCCCATCCGCATCCTGCCGTTCGTGGTGGTGATTGCCATCCTCCTGTACCTGCTGCACCGCCAGTCGCAGGGAGCGCGCAAGCAGGCAGTTATCTGGTTGGTCATCCTGGCTTCGGCCTCGCTGGTGGTCTTCCTGCCGTTGCTGCGTTTATGGCTCGAATACCCCGACCTGTTCGGCTACCGGGCATTTTCGCGCCTCGGCAGCACCGAAACGCCGCTCCCCGGCCCGGCCTGGCAGGTTTTCTTCTCGAACCTGTGGAACGCCCTCAAAATGTTCAACTGGGACGACGGCGAGATCTGGGTCCATTCGGTGACTCACCGCCCGGCGCTGGACGTGGTCACGGGAGCGCTGTTCCTGGCGGGCGTCGTCCTGCTGCTTGTCCGCTACGTCCGCTCCCGGAACTGGACCGACCTGTTCCTCCTGCTTTCGGTGCCGCTGCTACAACTGCCGTCCATCCTCTCGCTGGCTTATCCCGGCGAGAACCCGGCTCTCAACCGGGCGGGCGGCGCGCTGGTGCCGGTTTTCGTCATCGTGGCGCTGGCGCTGGATGGACTGTGGACCGGCCTCCGGTCCCGCTTGACCGGACGGGGCGGCGCGATCCTGACCTGGAGCCTGATGCTGGTCCTTGCCGCCTGGTCCTCCTTCCAGAATTATGATCTGGTCTTCCGGCAGTATGCCCGCCAGTTCGACGGCGGGGCGTGGAATTCGTCCGAGATGGGCGCGGTCATCGAGCAGTTCGGCCTGATCTACGGCGAAACGGACACGGTCTGGATTGTGCCGTATCCTTACTGGGTGGACACGCGCCTGCCGGGCGTCTGGGCGGGCATCCCAAACCGCGATTTTGCTGCCTGGCCGGAGCAGTTGGAGACTACACTGGAGGTCTCCGGGCCGAAGTTGTTCATTCTGAATGTCGAAGACGCCTCCAGCCTGGCGCGCTTGCAGGAACTCTATCCGCAGGGGACATGCAGCCGTTTTGTCTCGGAAACCGGGCTGGAAGGCAAGGATTTCCTGATTTACTTTGTCCCTCCGGCAGCCGCAGGTGAACAATGATGAACGCAGAGCCTATGGATAAGCCCAAAGAAAAATTTACCTGGCTGTACGATATTTTGCTCCTGCTCGTGCTGGCGCTGGCGGCCTTTTTGCGTTTCACCGGCAGCGGCTGGGGCGAACTCCAGCACCAGCACCCGGACGAGTTGTTCCTGACCTCCGTCACGTACAACATCGCCCTGCCCGGCACGGACCCGGCGGTGCTGGGCGCGCCGCCCACCGCCGCGACGGCTCCCTGGCGCGCCAATTACCCGACCGTCTATCACGACTGCACAGAATGGGGCGGTTATTTCAGCACGGCCTGCTCGCCGCTCAACCCGCACAACCGCGGCGACGCTTTCTATACCTACGGCGACCTGCCTATTTTCATGGTGCGGACTCTGGCCGAATGGAGCGGCCAACTGGACAACCTGAAACTCTTCGGGCGGCAGATGTCGGCCGCGGCGGATCTGGTCACCGTCTTCCTGCTCTATCTGACCGCGGCGCGTCTCTATAACCGGCGCGTGGCCCTGCTGGCGGCGGCTTTCTCGGCCCTGGTCGTCATGCAAATCCAGCAGTCGCATTTCTACACCACCGACAACTTTGCCGTCACCTTCATGACCCTGGCGGCGTATCTGGCAGTCTTGATTGTGACGGAAAGAGAACCGGCTGGTGACCCTGAGTCTCTTCCTCTTCGACATTCCGCCTTACACGCCGCGCTTCGCAGCCGCCTCTTCTGGTTCAGCGTTCTCTTCGGGATTGCCTTCGGGATGGCGATGGCCTGCAAGGTCAATGCCGCGCCGCTGGCCTTGCTCTTGCCGCTGGCGTTCTTCATCCGTTCCTGGAAACGCGGCGAGGCGCTGTCCCATGAAAAATGGACGCTCATCCTGCTCTCGCTGTTGGCAGGCGGCCTCTTTGCCATCCTGTCGTTCCGCGTCTTCCAGCCGTATGCTTTCGACGGTTTGGGGCTGAATCCGGCTTGGCTGGCAAATATCCGTGAACAGCGGGCGCAGGCCACACCCAACTCCGACCTGCCCTGGAACCTGCAATGGGCGCGGCGGACGCATCTCTACTCCTTCGAGAACCTGACCGTTTGGGGACTCGGCCTGCCGCTCGGTATCCTTTCCTGGATCGGTTTCCTGTGGATGGGATGGCGCAGCCTCAAAGGCGAGTGGCGTCAGCACCTCCTGCTTTGGTCGTGGACGGCGCTCTACTTCGCTTGGCAGTCGCTCCAGTACAACCCCACCATGCGCTACCAACTGCCCATCTACCCCTTCCTGGCGATGATGGCGGCCTGGTTTATCATCTGGCTATGGGATAAAGGGAAACAAACGACCGATCGAAAAGTGTGGTCCATCGTCTATCGTCTATCGTCTGCTGTTGCCGGCATTTTTGTGCTTCTGGCGACGGCGGGCTGGGCGTTTGCCTTTGCGAGCACCTACACCCGCGACGAGCCGCGCATTGCCGCATCGGAGTGGATTTACCAGAACGTTCCCGGTCCCATCAACCTGCAAATCCAGGCCCCGGAAGGAGGGGAATATCAGCAGCCCCTGCCTTTCCTGACCGGGATACAGGTCCAGGCCGGAATCCCCTACCAGTCGGCGTTCGTGGCCTACGAAGACGGCGCCTTGACCTCGGTCCTGCTCCTGCACGTGGCCGATTCTGCCCTCTCCGGCACCCAGACCCTCATCCTGCGCCTCGCCACCGCCCCGGACCCGCTGCCGGAGCAAATCCTCGCCTCGGCCTCCGTAACGGCGGACTTTGCCCCCCGCGCCGACCCGCGCGGCGAACCTGTCAGCCTGATCTTCGATTCACCGGCGGCCCTGGTCAACGGGCAGACGTATTTCCTCGTCTTCGAGACCTCCGGCGGCTCTCTGACCCTCTCCGGCTCGGCAGTGGTCAACGAGACCGATTACGATTTCACCCTGCCCTTCCGCATTAACGGCTACGACGGCTTCGGCGGCCTCTATCGCGGCGACCTGAATCTGCAAGTCTACTGGCCTGATAACGCCGATAAACTGGCGCGCTTCCTGTACACGCTGGATGAAGGCGATTACATCCTCATCCCCACCAATCACCAATACGCCCAGATCACGCGCCTGCCGGAGCGTTACCCGCTGACGACCGAATACTACCGCGCCCTCATCGGCTGCCCGGCGGAGGAGAACATCATCCGGTGCTACCGCGTGGCCGAACCGGGCATGTTCCAGGGCGAACTCGGCTTCGACTTGGTGGCGGTGTTCACCAACTACCCGACGCTGGGGCCGCTGGTCATCAACGACCAGGCGGCGGAGGAAGCCTTCACTTTCTACGACCATCCCAAGGTACTCATCTTCAAGAAAAGCGCCGACTACGACCCGGCGCGAGTGCAAGCCCTCCTCGGCGCGGTGGACTTGAGCAGCGTTGTCCAGCTCCTGCCCGGCCAGGCCGACGATTACAAAGGCCTGATGCTCTCGGAAGAACAGGCCGCCATCCAGCAGGCAGGCGGCACCTGGTCGGACCTCTTCGACCGCGCCGCCCTGTTGAACAAGTATCCCGGCCTGGGGCTGGTGGTCTGGTACCTGCTCATCTTTCTCGTTGGACTGTTCGCCTTCCCCGTCGTCCGCGCTGCCCTGCCCGGCCTGGCCGATAACGGTTATCCCCTGGCGCGCGCCGCCGGTCTGTTGCTGTGGGCCTGGCTGGTCTGGCTGGCCGGTTCGAACGGAATCCCCTTCAGCGGGACGACCATCGGCATCGCCCTCGGGCTGGTAGCGCTGGTTGGGGCGTGGCAGGCCTGGCGTCAACGCGCCGCGCTGAAAGAAGAGTGGGGCCGCCGCTGGAAGTTGTACCTGTTCCTCGAACTCCTGTTCCTGTCCTTCTTTCTGCTCGACCTGTTCATCCGCCTCGCCAACCCCGACCTGTGGCATCCATCCAAAGGCGGCGAGCGCCCGATGAACATGGCTCAGTTGAACGCCGTGCTGAGAAGTACGATCTTCCCGCCCTACGATGCCTGGTTCGCGGGCGGTTACATCAACTACTATTACTTCGGCAATGTGATTGTCGGCACACCGGTCAAATTGCTCGGCATTGTGCCTTCGATTGCCTTCAACTTCATCCTGCCGACCCTCTTCGCCATCGTGGCGACTTCGGCCTTCTCGATCGGCTACAACCTGCTCAAGCCCCGCCTGCCGGACCCGGAACGCTGGTCGCTGAAGACCGAGCCGCGTGCCCTGCTGACGGGGTTCAGCGCCTCGGCGGCGATGGTCTTGCTCGGCAATCTCGGCGTGGTGCGCCTGTTCGTGCTAGGCTTCCAGCGTAACGCCGCGCCCGGCGGCGTCATCGAAGGGGCGAACCTGTTCGAGAAAATCTGGTGGACGCTCAAGGGCTTTTTCCTGACCCTGGGCGGGCTGAACCTGCCCTATGCAAGCGGCGACTGGTACTGGTTCGCCAGCCGCATCTTCCCGTGGTCGGAACTATATCCGCACGATACTTTCTACGAATTTCCAGCCTTTTCTTTCCTCTACTCTGACTTGCACGCCCACGTCATCGCCTACATGCTGACCCTGCTGGTCATCGCCTGGATCATCTCGCTCCTGGCCTCGAAAGCAAAGTGGGGGAGCAGGCTCGACGCCGCGCTGGGTTTCTTCCTCGGCGCGCTGGTGATTGGTTCCCTGAAACCGACCAACACCTGGGACTTTTACACCTATTTTGTCTTTGGACTGGTCGGCCTGTTCTATGCGACCGTCAGGCATGGAGAGGCAGGTTGGGTGTCCTCCAAAGCCCCGCAGTGGGCCAGACGCCTCTTGCTGGCAGGCGGGGCGACGCTCCTCGCCGCCGGGCTGGCGATGTTGTTCTTCCAACCGTTCACGCACTGGTTCGGGCAGGCCTATTCTTCCATTAGCGCCTGGAGAGGTCTGCGCACTCCGCTGACCACCTATCTCATCCAGTGGGGCATGTTGCTCTTCTTCATCGTTGCTTGGATGGCCTGGGAAACGCGCCAATGGCTGGCCGAGACGCCCGTCTCCGCCCTGCGTAAGTTGCGTCCTTACCGCGAAGTCATCTTTGCTGCACTTATCATCGTCCTGCTGGTGCTGGCCATCCAGCAAGTCTGGGTGGGCCTTCCCACCCAAACCCCGCCCTGGAAGGGCATGACCATTCTCTGGCTGGCCCTGCCGCTGGCGCTCTGGGCAGGGGTGTTGATGGTTTTCCGCCCCGGCCTCTCGGACGCCAAACGGCTGGCGCTCTTCATGACCGGCACCGGCCTCCTGCTGACCATGTTTGCCGAGTTGTATGTCGTTGAGGGCGATGTGGGGCGCATGAACACGCTCTACAAGTTCGGCGTCCAGTCCTGGGTGCTGCTGGCCCTCAGCGCCGCGGCCGCCTTTGGCTGGCTGCTGGCCGAAGTCCGCAAGTGGCTGCCCGGCTGGCGCGCCTTCTACCAGGCGACGGCCACCCTGCTCGTCACGGGCGGGGCGCTCTTCCTGCTCATCGCCGGCCTGGACAAGATGCGCGACCGATGGGTCCCCGAAGCGCCGCACAGCCTCGACAGCATGGAATACATGCAGTACGCCCTCTACGCCGAGTACGGGCGCACCTTCAGCGCCGCCGAGGATTACCGCGCCATCCGCTGGATGCAGGAGAACATCGAAGGCTCGCCGGTCATCGTCGAGGCCGCGCCGGCCGGCATCCAGTACACCTGGTTCTCGCGTTACTCCATCTATACCGGCCTGCCGGCTGTGATCGGCTGGCAGTGGCACGAACAGCAGCAGCGCGTTTATTTCCAGCCCCAGGTCATCGAGCGCGGCCAGGAGGTGGACGCCTTCTACGCTACCACCGACGTCAACGCCGCCCTGGCTTTTTTGGAAAAATACGACGTGCGCTACATCATCGTCGGCCAGTTGGAGCGCGCCAAATATGCCCCCGGCGCGCCGAGCGGCCCCGTGCTGGAGGGACAGCCGGATGGCTTGCTAAAGTTCGAGCAGTACGACGGCCTCCTTTGGCAGGAAGTGTACCGCGACGGCGAGACGGTCATCTACGAAGTGCCTGCGGATGGGGTGTTGCCATGACCGAATTCATCTACCACATTACCTCCCGGACCTCCTGGTCTGCCGCGCAGGAAGCGGGTTTCTACACCGCCCCCTCGCTGGAGGCGCAGGGCTTCATCCACTGCTCCAAAGCAGACCAGGTGCTGCGGGTAGCCAACGCCATCTACCGCGGCGCGACCGGCCTGGTGCTGCTGGAGATTGATTTAACGGCGCTCCGGCCCGAGGTCCGCTGGGAGGCGGGGACGGATACCGTTCGTGCCGTGAACACCGGCGGCGCGCCGGCGCGAGACGGCAAACCGGACGAGTCCTTCCCGCACGTGTACGGCGTGCTGAACCTGGAGGCTGTCCGCCGCGTCCTCGATTTCCCGCCCGATGAGGACGGTCTCTTCCGGAGTTTGCCGCAGTGAATATTTGCATCCGCCCGTCCCAGCCTGCCGATTCCGCCTTGGCGGTGAAACTCATCCATCTCTCGATGGGCAGCGAGATGGATTGGCTCTTCGGGCAGGAGGCCGGCTATCCGGCGGAGGCGGTTATGGCGGCGCTCTATGCCCGGCGCGGCAACCGTTTCAGTTGGGATCTGTGCTGGGTGGCCGAAGCGGATGGGCAGGCCGTTGGCTTGCTGCTGGCCTTTGCAGGGCGGCGGCTGCCTGTGTTGGAGGCTGTGACCGGTCTGCACCTGCTTGGCATCTTTGGCCTGCGGGCCACCTTGCGCCTGCTGCGCAAACAGCGCCTCTACGGCGACCTGGTGGAAGCCCGCCCGGACGAGTTCTACGTCAGCAACGTGGGCGTCCTGCCGGAGTTCCAGGGGCGCGGCATCGGCGGCGCTCTGCTAGACCTTGCCGAGGAGCAGGCGCGGGCAGCAGGGCTGGGCAAGTGTTCCCTGCTTGTTGTCCAGGACAACCCGGCGCTGCGCCTCTACCGTCGGCGCGGCTATGAAATTGTGACCTCCTACAGCTTCCCGGTTCCCGAAATTGACCACGGCTTTTACCGCATGGTCAAGCAACTCCAACAACTAACGACTAACGACTGACGACTAACCCCATGCTCTCCTTCCTCTCCTGGTATCTCCTCCTCACCCTGCTTGGCTGGCTGACCTTCCCGCTGGCATGGCGGCTCTTCCCGGCCCTGGCCGACCGCGGCTTCAGCCTGGCGCGCGCCCTCGGTTTGCTGCTGTGGGGCTGGCTGTTCTGGATGCTGACCTCCCTGGGCGTTACCCACAACGACGGCGGCGGGCTTTTACTCACCTTCCTGCTGGTGGCAGGTCTGAGCGTCGCCGCGCTGTGGAGGATCGACTCGTCCACTGTCCACGCCCCATCGTCCATCGTCGCATGGCTTAAAACGAACCGCCGCCTGGTCATCACCGTCGAGGCGCTCTTCTTCCTCGCCTTCGCCGCCTGGACATTCGTGCGCGCTTCCAACCCAAACATCGAAACGGCAGGCGGCGAGAAGACCATGGAACTGGCCTTCATCAACTCCATCCTGCGCTCGCCGACCTTCCCGCCGCGCGACCCCTGGATGTCGGGCTACTCCATCTCGTATTACTACTTCGGCTACGTGATGACCGCCATGCTGGCCAAGGCGACTGCCACGCCCGGCGCGGTGGCCCACAACCTGATGCTGGCGCTGGTCTTTGCCCTCAGCGCTGTCGGCGCGTATGGCATCTTGTACAACCTGCTGGCGGCCGGGCGCAAGCATCGTTCCTCGGCCGCCAATGTTCACTCGCCACTCGTAAATCGTGAATCGTCCCTCGGTTTGCCCTTGCTCGGTCCGCTTTTCCTGCTTTTCGTTTCCAACGCGGCCGGCTTCCTCGAAGTACTCCACCGCCGCGGTTTCTTCTGGAGCGGCCAGCCCGGCGACTCGAACCTGTGGACTGCGCTCGGACGCCTGGCACACCCGAATTTGCAAGCCTACAACTTCTGGACCTGGCTCGACATCCTGCATCTCAACATGCCGCCCAGCCAGCCGCCCGCCTGGGCGCCCGACCGTTACATTTGGTGGTGGCAGGATTCGCGCGTCATCCAGGATTACGACCTGGCAGGCAACTTCCGCGAGATCATTGACGAGTTCCCGGCCTTCTCCTACATGCTCGGCGACCTGCACCCGCACGTGCTGGCCATGCCCTTCGTCCTGCTGGTCGCCGCCGCCGCTCTCAACATCTTCTTCGGCGGCTGGAAGGGCAGCCTCGACCTGCGCTTTGCCCGCCTCCCCCTCGCCCCGCTTCACCTCGCTGCCGGCGCGCTCCTGCTCGGCGGACTGGCCTTCCTGAACACCTGGGACATCCTGGTCGGATTCGCCCTGCTGGCTGGCGCTTACGTCCTCGCGCGCGCCCTCGCCTCCGGCTGGACCTGGCAGCGGCTGGCCGACCTCTTCCTCTTTGGCCTCCCGCTCGGACTGCTTGCCATCCTGCTCTACCTGCCGTTCTATCTCGGCTTTGCCTCGCAGGCGGGCGGCATCCTCCCCAATCTCGACGCGCCGACGCGCGGCGCCCACCTGTGGGTCATGTTCGGTCCACTCTTTGCACCGTTGTTTGCCTACCTCGTCTTCCTGCGGCGCGGACAAAAATTGCCGGCGCGCTGGAAGACCGGCTTCGGGCTAGGTCTTGGCTTGGCCTTCTTTCTGTGGCTTTTCTCGTGGGCGCTCGTTTTGCTGGCGCAACTCAAACTGCCTGATTTCGCCGCCGGTTACCTGCAAATGCAGGGCTTTACCAGCCCTGCCCTCTTCTTCGGCGCGGCCACATTCAAGCGCCTTGGCTCCATTGCCAGCCTGCTGACCCTCCTGGCTTTGCTCATCCCGGCTATTGCTTTCCTGGCGCGCCCGCAGCGCATATCGCAGGCTGAACCGGAGCAGGAAGTCCACTCATCCGTCACTCCTTACTTCCCCATCCTCCTCGTTCTTCTCGGCGCATTGCTCGTCCTGACCCCGGAGTTCGTCTTCCTGCGCGACCTGTTCGGCAACCGCATGAACACCATCTTCAAGTTCTACTACCAGGCCTGGATGCTGTGGAGCCTGGCGGCGGCCTTTGGCGCGGCGGTGATGCTCCGCCAACTGCGCCGCGCCTGGAAATGGGTGCATGCCGGCGGCCTGGCGCTGATGCTGATGGTCGGATTGGCCTTCCCGGTCTTCGCCCTGCCCAACAAAACGGACGACTTCCAATTCCCTGTCTTCGCGCAGGTGTTGGACGCGGCGCGCGCGGCAGGCGACCTGTCCTCCCTGCGCACCGCCGCCTCGGTCTGGACCCTGGACGGGGCGCAGTTGTTCCACCGCCAGTATCCCGACGATGCCGCGGCGGCGGATTGGTTGTCCCTGGCGCCGTTTGGTGTCATTGCCGAAGCGGTCGGCGGTCAATACAGCGACTACGCCCGCATGTCGGCCTACAGCGGCCTGCCGGCTGTCGTCGGCTGGATTGGCCACGAAGACCAGTGGCGCGGCACCTTCGACGAGCAGCGTCAGCGCGGTGAGTGGGATATCCCCGCCCTCTACCAGACCAACAACTGGGACGAAGCGCGCTCCATCATCGAGAAATACAACATCCGCTACGTTGTCGTTGGCACGCTGGAGCGTAACGCCTACCGCGTCAACGAACTCAACTTCCAGCGTAACCTGGCGGAAGTCTTCCGCTCCGGCGATGTTGTCATTTATCAGGTGCCGTAGACTCCCATGATTCTCCTCACCGGCGCCACCGGCTTCATTGGACGTTCCCTCACCCGCCACCTGGTGGAGAGCGGGCAGCGCGTCCGCATCCTCCTGCGTCCCTCGCCGCGCACCCCGAACCTGCCGGTTGGCGTGCCGGTGGAGGTAGCGGTCGCCAGCCTGGCGGACGCGCGCGGCCTGCGCGCTGCCCTGCGCGGCGTTCGGGTGGTCTATCATCTGGCAAGCGGTGAGGCAGAAGGCGGACGCGCCAACCTCCAGTCAGTGGACATTGAAGGCACGCGCAATCTCGTCGAGGCGGCGGTAGATGCCGGGGTGGAGCGATTTTTCTACCTCAGCCACCTCGACGCTGACCGCGCCTCTGCCTTCCCGGTGCTGAAGGCCAAGGGCATTGCCGAAGAATTCATCCGCAAATCGGGTCTGGCTTACACCATCCTGCGCGGCGCGATCCTCTTTGGCCCAGGCGATACCTTCACCTCCGGGCTGGCGATGCTGCTGGCCATGTCCCCCGGTCTCCTACCCCTGCCCGGCGGCGGCAAGACGCTTGTCCAGCCTCTTTGGGTGGAAGATCTGGCGGTATGCCTGACCTGGGCGCTTGACAACCCCGCCACGCTGAACCAGACCTTTGAAATTGGCGGCAGCGAGGCGCTGACCTTGCGCCAGGTGGTGGAAGCAATCATGGAAGTTACCCGCCGGCCGCGCCTGCTCATCCCGGGCGGCGCGCCGCTGATGCGCGCCCTGACCGTGACCATGGAGGCCGCCTTCCCGTCCTTCCCCGCCTCAGTATTCTGGCTCGATTACCTGGCCGTGGACCGCACCTGCCCGGTGGACGCCATCCCGCGCCTCTTTGGGCTGATGCCGGCCCGCTTTACCTCCCGCCTCGATCACCTGCGGGGCGTCAAATGGGGACGCGAAGCCTTCCGGCGGCTGTTCACCCGCCCGCAGCAATAGAAAACCAACTCCCTATTTTTCTCTCAAAAACAAAGCCATTGACGATTAACGATTGGGGGGTTGGTAGAGGTGATGCTCCCGGATGTAAGCGGCAACGCCAGGCGGGACGAGGCGCTCGAAAGGTTCGCCGCGCCGGACGCGGGCGCGCACTTCGCTGGCTGAGATGTCCACCGGGGGCGCGTCCACGAAGCGGACTTTGGCCGTCAGGCCGGGCAGAATTTGTTCGAGGGCGGGCAGGTCGGGGGTCTCGCCGGGGCGGCGCATCACGCCCAGGTAACGGAGGGCAGAGAGCAGGTCCGCGGGGCGGCGCCAGGTGGGTAGGTCGTTGAGCGAGTCGGAACCCATCAAATAGAGCAAGTCTGCGCCGGGGTTTTGGGCGGCCAGCAGGCGTGCGGTTTCGAAGGCGTAGTGCGGGGCGGGGCGTTCGATGTCCACGTGCGAGAGTTCGAAGGGCTGGCCTTGCAGGGCAAGTTCCACCATGGCGAGGCGGTGGGGGAGGGGGGTGATGCGGCGGCCGCGCTTGTGGGGCGGGTTGGGAGTCAGCACCCACAGCAGGCGGTCGGGGCCGAGGCCGGCAAGGGCGGCGCGGCAGAGCGCCAGGTGGCCGAGGTGGGGCGGGTCAAACGTGCCGCCAAAGATGGCGAGGAGCATGGGGGAAGTATATCACCGGCGGCGGCAACTATACTGACTAGGCAAGGCCGCCATGCGCACCCAGCAGGCGGTCTTCCTGGTAGAAACGTTCGATTTGTCGTAAGACCAACAACCGCTCTCCTGTCGAAGGGAGAGCGGTTTCCTTTTAGCGCTTTTATTGGAGGGTGTGTTTCCGGCAAACTATTTTGCTTTTTGCCCGTACAGGAGCGTTTCACGGATCCGCAGGTCGGTGTTGCGGATCTTCATTGCCAGGTCGGCTGCCAGGTTGTACATCAACCGGTAGCCTAATTGGGGATACGTTTCGCACAGCATCAGTATTTTGTCGCGCGGGATGACGAACAGGCGGGTATCTTTCTGCGCCGCGCGCGCGGTCGCCGAGCGAAGTCCTTCATCCACCAGGGCAACCTCGCCGAAACTTTGTCCCCGGCGCAGGGTCGCGATTGTCACCAGGCCGGCAGGAGAAGAAGGCCCTCCTACCAGCGCCGGGTTGACGAGGATGTCCACTTCGCCCTGGGCGATGATGTAGAGTTCGTTGCTGCCGGCGCCTTCCTGGAGGATCGTTTCCCCGCGTGCATAGGTGCGTTCCTGGCAAAGGTTGGCAATCATCTTCAATTGTGTGGCGGTGAGTTGATAGAAAATATCGGCCTGTTTGAGGAAATTGATCAGTTCAGTCATCGCAGCCTCCATCCTTGATGCAGACAGTTTAGCATAGGTTTTTGTTTGCATGCAATCGCATTTTTATCCTATCCCCGCCGTTTCGGCATCTCCCTACGGATGCGGGAACGCCTCTTCCAGCCATTGCAGGGGGTTGACTTGTACGCCGTTGGCCCAGACTTCCCAGTGGAGGTGAGGCCCCGTCACCCGCCCGGTGGCGCCGATCTTGCCAATCAGTTGCCCGGCTGTGACTGTCTCTCCCTCCGTCACGTACATTTCATCTTGATGCCAGAAACCGCTGTAAATTCCCCAGCCGTGGTCAATCACTGTGGCGTTGCCGCGCACGGTGAGCGGACCGACGAACACAACCACTCCCGCGGCGGGCGCATAGATGTCGAAGGGGTGCGCCTTCGAGCAGATGCCGTAGTCCACCCCGGTGTGGAAGTAGATGAAATCGCTGCCGTTATAGGAGCGCCGGTTCCCGTACATCGAGCGGATACAGAACTCGGAATCCACAGGCAATTGGAACAACCCATCCCAATATTTTTCCGGTGTGACGGTGGCTGTGAGCGAGAAAAGCCACTCGTTTTCAGGCTCCGTAATGGCCGGGTCAATTGTCGAAGGATCAACTTGCAGGATGGGATCCTGACGGAAGTGTCCATCCTGCACCAGCACCATCTGCTCGAAGGACTGGACAGTTCCATCACTCAGCGTCACATCCAACCGCAGCGGATGCAGGCCGGGATCGGTCATCGCATGCACGCCCTGGAGCGCCACCCAGGCGCCGCCCTCGGTTTGGAAGAATTGCAGGGGTCGGTCCACCAGGAGGCCGCTCAGGGTGGCCTCGGAGGCCAGGGACACGCTGATCTGCGCCGTCTGCCCCTGGGTGAGGGGCAGGGGATCCAGGCTGGCGGAGGAAATGGCGGCGGGCAGCCCCGCGCCCGGACCGGCATCCTGCGCGCCCGGAACGAAGAGCGGATCCCCTGGCAGCACGGCAGCCGTCCGGTCCAAACCGTTGGTCTGGGCGAGGCTCCACAGGCTGGAACCCTGCCGGACGGCCAGTTCCAGCAGCGTTTCACCCGTTGCCAGCGAGACGCGTCCACCGGATACGGGTTCGGTCTCGGGCTGGAGCAAGATCAGCCCATAACCGGCGTAAAGTTCCATCGGGCTGACGATGCGGTTCAATTCAATCAGGATGGCCGGGTCAACCCGGTTCAGGCGGCTCAAACTGCGCAGGGTTTCTCCGAGCGGCATGGGCTGGATGCTCAACACCCCGCTCAGGTTTTCCAGCCCGGGGATGACGAGCCGGTCTCCCACGTAGATGTTCTGGCCGGCAAGATTGTTGTACGAGACGAGGCTATCCAGGCTGACGTTGAAGCGGATGGCAATATCCCAGAGCGTATCTCCCTCCTGGACGATGTACACCGGGCCGGCAGGCGGCTCCGGCGTCTGCGCCGCGGCAGGGAAGGCCGCCAGGATCAGGCCGATGGCAGCCGACAAGTTGGCAATGACAGAGACCAAGCGCCTATTCATGGATAAATTCGATCTTGTCTCCGCAGTGGAATTCGGTTAAGCGGTCAGGGTGGATTTCGAGGATGTAACGCGCCGCGCCTTTGGGAACATAGACGGGGCGCCAGGCGCGCGCCAGAGTGGTGTCCACGACGCTCATCTCAGAGTTGATCCAGATGACGGCCAGGTCCATGAAGACGAAGAGCATATGGATGGCGCTGTCGAGGCGGCTGTCGCGCGGTTGGATGAGGAGAAGCCCCCGGTCGCGGGCGAGGCGGGAACGGAACATCAACCCGAGCAGGCGGCAGGAGAAACTCTCGCACTCCCCGGCTTTGAGAGGGGCGTCTAGAGGATGATTCTTATTTTGAATGTGGATCGTGTTCATGGATAAAAACTATGCAGGGCGCCGGCGCGCCCCGTGCCGGTAACTGACGGCAGTTATTCGACGCCGCTGAGCACTCTCTCCACGCTGTTCATTAGTTCTTGCGGGCTGAATGGCTTGGCGATGTAATCGTCCACTTTGGCGATATGCAGGCCGAGCACTTTGTCAATGCTCTGGGCTTTGGCGGTCACCACGATGACGGGGATGTCGCGCATCTGCTCATCGGCTTTCATTTGCTGGTAGACTTCCCAGCCGTCCATGTCGGGCATCATCAGGTCGAGCAGGACCAAATCTGGGCGCTGGGTGCGGATCGCTTCCAGTCCCTCTTTGCCGCCGTTCGCTCCTTTCACCTCGAAGCCGCGCCGGGTGAGGATAAGGCGGATTAGTTCTATCATTTCCTGCTCATCTTCGATGCATAGAATGCGTTTGATTTTTTTCTCTGCCATAGGGGGTACCTCAACTTATTTAGTTTACCACAAAAGGGTTTTGGCAAGAATTGTATTTTCGAGCGAACAATCCGCCTGTTTGGAATTTATGAGTCCACTGCAAAAACCTTTTTAAACACGAAGGACACAAAGGCAACGAAGGAAATTTAAGGACACTTTGAAAATGTTGAACCACGACGCAGATTATCTTGAATAATGATTTGTGATTTTGCATTTTCCTGGCGGTCTTCACGTGCTGCGCGGTGCAATAGCTTTTTTGCAGTAGAGTCATTGTTAGAAG
>DYKZ01000011.1 GCA_020722345.1 Anaerolinea thermophila
ACCACTTTCTCTTTGATATTCAAAACAAACGTGCCTGTGGGTTTCAAGACGCGCAGCAACTCGGCAGAAATGGGTAAAAACCATTCCACGTATTGATTGGGATGGATTCCTCCATACGTGTCTTTACGGCTGTCGGCGTAAGGGGGGGAAGTGAAAATCAAATCTACGGAATCATCCGCTAGTTTCTTCAACTCTTCACGGCAATCGCCGAGCATGAGACGCGCCTCAACCTGTTTCATGTCGCGAATTATACCTGTAATCATCCGTCATAACTTAAGGCTTATGTAGGCCCATCGGTCACAAGTTAAGCGCTTCTTTGGGGCGGCCCATCCCACTGTAAGTTATAGAATTTGTTGCTTGAGAGGCTAAATTTTGGGATAGCATCCAAAAAGTTGATTTATGCGCGCCAAAGCCATTTTGTTTTATAATCCTGCCCATGCGTAAACGAACCCGGAACATCCTGATTGGAGTGGCTGCCGCTATCCTGGCGGCGATTGGCCTCTACAACATCCCCTTCATCCACGATAAACTGGCTTGGCGCGTCGAGGATTTGCGGACCAAGATCTATTATTTCTTCAACCCGCCGGGCGAGGTGGTTTTCGTGCCGGCCCAGCAGGCGCAGATGACCACCACGCCGCGCCCGTCTGCCACGCCGACGCAGGCCGTGACCGGCGACTTTACCCCCACAATTACTCCCACCGCCCTGCCCCAGACCGTCGTGCTGGACGGCGTAACGTTCGTGGACCAGATGCACCGCTGGAACTACTGCGGCCCGGCCAACCTGGCCATGGCGCTGGAGTATGTGAATTGGGAAGGATTGCCCGGCAACAGCATGGAAATCCGTGACCAGATCGGCGCGGCTATCAAACCCGGCGTGAACGATCCCAACCTGAATTTTGTCGAGAGGTCGCAGACCGACGTCAACGTGATGCCGTACGAGATGGTGGATTTCGTCAACGACAATACGCCGTTCCGCGCCCTCTACCGCTACGGCGGGACCGTTGACCTGCTCAAGCAATTGATTGCTGCCGATTTCCCGGTCATCACCGAAAAGGGCATCTACCAGACCCTGCCGCCGGAGTATACGATGCAGTGGGCCGGTCACTACGCTTTCACGACCGGTTACGATGATACGACTGGCGAATTCATTTACCAGGACTCCTACACGCCGAACGAAAATATCCCCTACGAACAGCAGGGCAAGAATATCCGTATGAGTTACGAGGAATACACCGAAGGCTGGCGGGCGTTCAATTACGTTTTCATCATTGTCTACCCACCGGAGCGCGAAGCCCAACTCTTGCAGGTGCTGGGACCATGGGCTGACGAAACCTGGGCTGCCCAGAAGGCGCTCGAAATCGCCGAGCAGGAGTCGCAAACGCTGACCGGTATTGACCAGTTCTTTGCCTGGTTCAACAAAGGCGCCAGTTACGGCCTGCTGACCGAGTACGGGCAGGGCGCGCTGGCTTTCGACGCCGCTTTCGCTTTCTACAACATCCTCCCCGAAGATGACCGTCCCTACCGCATCATGTGGTATCAGACCGGCCCTTACCGCGCCTATTACTACACCAGCCGCTTCCAGGATGTAATCAATCTGGCAAATGCGACCGAGGCCACGCTCTTCTCCCACCGCGTTCTCGAGGAGACGCTCTACTGGCGCGCCCTGGCGGAAGCCGCGCTTGGCTTATATGATGCTGCCTATACAGATGTGCGCCGCGCGGTCGAATACAATCCCAATTTTGGTCCCGCCATCAGCCTGATGGCCGAATGGGGAATTGCTCCTTGAAACTACTGCATTTCGCCGACGCCCATATTGACATGGCCAACTATGGCCGCCACGACCCCCAAACGGGCCTGCCGTTGCGCGTGCTGGACTTTCTCAAGTCCCTCGACACGATCGTCGGGACGGCCATCGCCGAGAAAGTGGACCTGGTCATCTTCGCCGGCGACGCCTACAAGGACCGCTCCCCGGCTCCTACCTTCCAGCGCGAATGGGGCAGGCGGATTCTGCGTCTCTCGAAGGCAGGTATTCGCACCCTGCTCCTGGTCGGCAACCACGACCTCTCCCCGGCGGTTGGCCGCGCCCATGCCATTCAGGAATTCGACACACTCGAAGTGCCGCACGTCACCGTACTGGCCCGGCCCGCGTTTCTCTCCCCAGACGAACTCGGCCTCCCGGCGCAGGTCATCGCCCTGCCGTGGATCACGCGCTCAGGCCTATTGGCCTCCCAAGAGTTAAGCGCCGCCGACCTGGAGGAAGTCAACGCCGGGCTGGAGGAACGCATCACCGACCTGCTGCAAAATTGGATTGAACAGGCCGACCCGTCCCTGCCGCTCATCCTGACCGCCCACGCCTCCATCGAAGGCGCGCGTTACGGCGCCGAGCGGACCGTGATGCTGGGCGCCGACCTCGTCCTCCCTGCCTCGCTCGTCCGCGACCCGCGCCTCGACTACGTAGCCCTTGGCCACATCCACAAATCTCAGAACCTGAACGAGGGAGCGCATCCTCCCGTCATCTACCCTGGCTCCATCGAGCGCGTGGATTTTGGAGAGGCCGCAGACGATAAATTCTTCGTCATCGCCGAGGTCGAAAAGGGAAATACAACAGTGGACTGGCGCAAACTGGCGGCCGTCCGCCCGTTCATTGATCGGTTCATCGAGTTGGAGTCGCCCGAGGAGGTCGCCGCAGCCCTCCGGTCCGCGCTGCCCGCTCCGAAGAAGATGACCGACGCCATCGTCCGGCTGACGGTGCAGTATCCCCGCGAATGGGAATCGCTGATTGACGAACCCGCCCTGCGCCGCTACGCCGAGGGCGCGTTCGAGTTCCACCTCATCAAGCGCCCGCAGGTGGAAAGCCGCATCCGTCTGCCTGCCGGTCAGACCGCCAGCAGCCTTACCCCGCTCGAGTTGCTCGACCAGTACTGGAAGGCCAGCCACGCCGCCGAGGCCGAGACGCTTCAGAAAATGGCCAAAGCGATCATTGAAGAGGAGTAGGGCGGATATCGTCCGCCCGAAATCATGCGCCGGGTTTACATTTCTCCCCACTTCGACGACGCCGTGCTCTCCTGCGGCGGCCTGATCTACGAACAAACCCGCCAGGGAATGCCGGTCGAAATCTGGACCATCTGCGCCGGCGACCCGCCGCCCGGACAACTCTCGAAGATGGCGAAAAAAATCCACAAGGAATGGGAAACCGGAACGGCGGAAGAAACTGTCCGCCTGCGGCGCGGCGAGGACCGGGAGGCTGCCAGCCGCGTTGGGGCGGGCATCTTCCACGCTGACATCCCAGACTGCATCTACCGCCGCGCCCCTTCCGGGGCTTTACTCTACACGACCAGCATCTTCACTCCTTGGAATCCGCTCGAAAAGGATTTACCCGCCCGCATTGCCGCAATCCTCCGGGACAGGCTTATGCCGGATGATGTGCTGGTCTGCCCGTTGGCCATTGGCGGCCATGTGGACCATGTCCTCGTCCGTCTGGCCGCTGAAAGCCTTGAGCGTCCCCTGCTCTACTACGCCGACATCCCCTATCTGCTCAACCGCCCCCGTTCGCTGGCCCCCGTCACCGCCGGGCTGAGGGAGGAAATCCACCACGTCTCCGGCGAGGGCCTGCGCGCCTGGCTGGACGCCATTGCCGCCCACCGCTCACAGGTCAGGATGTTGTTCAAAACGGAGAGGCGGATGCGACAGTCCATTGCCGGTTATTGGCAGCGTGCGCGCGGCATCCGTCTGTGGCGGTGAGGGCAATTGACCGCGCGTGCTTGATTTTCGTCCAGAATCATGTATAATAGCGCCGGGTAGGGAAACCTACACAAACTGCATCTCTGAGTCAGAGATGCTGTATTTTCTCAGGATACAAACCATGTCATCCACTTTTCTGACCAAAGAAGGCTACCAGAAACTCGCCGACGAACTCGAATATCTGCGCACTGAAAAGCGCGCCGAGGTCGCCAACCGTCTGCACGAAGCGATGGAAGGCGGCGAACTAATCGAGAACGCCGAATACGAGGCTGCCAAGAACGAGCAGGCCTTCGTGGAAGGCCGCATCCAGGAACTTGAAATGATCCTGGCCTCGGCACGCATTATCGAAGAAAAAGACAAGGCGGCAGGCGTTGTTCAGGTAGGCTCCACCGTCACCCTCAGCGAGGACGGCGGCGATCCGGAGAAATACACCATCGTCGGCGCAGCGGAGGCCAACCCGCGCGAAGGCAAAATATCGAACGAATCCCCGATTGGCAGGGCTATCCTCAACCACTATGCTGGCGAGGAAGTGAATGTGGAAGCGCCTGGCGGCACGTTCAAGGTCAAAATTATCAAGGTCGAATAGGCCTGGGGTCAGCCCTGTAGGCCCCGCGCAGCCTGTCTGGAGCGCGGGGCTTTTTATTGTAAAATACAGCCAGAGAGGTTTTATCATGCCCGAATACTCTTCCCTCGAAAAAATCCGCCTTGAAAAGATCGAAGCGTTGCGCAAGGAAGGCATCGAACCCTATCCCACCCGCGCCGAGCGGACGCACACCAGCGCCGAAGCCATTGCCGCCTTCGAGGCCGCCGAGAAGGAGGCCGCGCAAGGCCAGCCGCCGGAAGTCCGCGCCACGCTGGCCGGCCGCATCCGCGCTACCCGCCCGATGGGAAAACTGGTTTTTGCCCATATCGAGGATGGCTACGGAAAGATTCAGTTATTCTTCCGCGTCAACGAGATCGGGCAGGAGCGCGTGGACTTCTTCAACAACCGCTTCGACCTGGGCGATTTTATCCAAGCCTCCGGCGTGCTGATGCGCACCCGCACGGGCGAGGTCACTCTGCTCGTCCACGATTTCAAGATGCTGGCAAAGGCGGTCTCTCCTCTCCCTGCGGCGAAGGATGAGACGCTCGAGGACGGGACCGTCATCCGGCACGCGGCGCTGGAAGACGCGGAACTGCGCGCCCGCCAGCGTTACGCCGACCTGGCGGTTAATCCTGAGGTACGCGAAACCTTCCGCAAACGCGCGGCAGTCATCCGGTCCCTGCGCGAATTCCTGGACGGGCATGGTTTCCTGGAGGTCGAGACGCCCATCCTCCAGCCGCTCTACGGCGGCGCGGCGGCGCGCCCCTTCATCACCCATCACAACGAACTCGACCAGGATATGTACCTGCGCATCTCGTTCGAGTTGTATCTCAAGCGCCTGCTGGTCGGCAATCTGGAAAAAGTCTATGAAATCGGGCGCGACTTTCGCAACGAGGGCATCTCGTTCAAGCACAATCCGGAATTCACCCAACTGGAATTCTACTGGGCTTACGCCGACTATCTCAAAGTGATGGAACTGACCGAGCAGATGATCGTCCACGTGCTGGAGCGGGTGCTGGGGAGGCGCAAATTGACCTACCAGGGTCAGGAACTGGATTTCAACCCGCCCTGGCGGCGGCTCTCGATGCGCGACGGCATTCTGCAAACTTCGGGCATTGACATCAGTCAGCACCCGACCGCCGAGACTCTCCGTCAGGCGATTGCCCGCAGCGGGAAGCAGGCCGACCCGGCGGCAACGCGCGGCAAACTGATAGATTTCCTGGTGAGCGAATTCCTCGAGCCAACCTTGATCCAGCCCACCTTCCTCTACGATTACCCGCGTGACATCTCCCCGCTGGCAAAGTCGAAGCCGGGCGATCCGCTGACCGTAGAGCGGTTCGAGGGCTACGTGGCCGGCTTTGAACTCTGTAACGCGTTCACCGAACTCAACGACCCGCTCGACCAGGAGCAGCGCTTCCTCGAAATGGGCCGCGACTACGCTGCCGATGACGAAGAAATGCACCCCATGGATGAGGATTACCTGCGCGCTATGCGCTACGGCATGCCGCCCAACGGCGGTTTTGGCATGGGCGTGGACCGGCTGGTGATGCTCCTGACCGACAAGCACAACATCCGCGAGGTCCTGTTGTTCCCGTCCCTGAGAAAGGAAGAATGAACCGATTTCCCGGCAGAAAGATCATCCTCGCGGCGGGTGATGTTGCGGCCATTGCCGTCATCACTCTCGTCGGCTTTGCTTCGCATGGGGAACTAAAAATATCCTTTGCCGGGCGCATGTTCACCACTTTTTTGCCCTTGCTGGCAGGCTGGTTCCTTATCGCTCCCTGGCCGGGACTTTTCGACCTGCAAATGGTTTCCGCACCCCGCCTACTCTGACGGCTTGTGCTGGCCATGCTGCTCGCCGCGCCGCTGACCGCCCTCCTGCGCGCCGCCATGCTGAACACGGCGGCCCTGCCGCTCTTCGCGCTCATCCTCGGAGGCAGCGCCGCGCTGGGTATGCTCGCCTGGCGAGCCTTGTGGATGCTGACCCGGCGGAAACGATAACTCGCCGGTTGGCATGCCCTTGCCTGATTGGGGGTAAAATATCCTCGATGGACGAACCCGCCCTCATCCGTGACGCCCAACGCGGCGACCTGGACGCCTTCAATCGCCTCGTTCTTGCTTACCAGGACGCCCTCTACAACACTGCCCTGCGCATCCTCAGCGACGAAGACCTGGCCGCCGACGCCACCCAGGAGGCCTTCCTCTCCGCCTTCCGCGCCCTCAACTCTTATCGCGGCGGCTCCTTCAAAGCCTGGCTGTTGCGCACCGTCACCAACGCCTGCTACGACGAACTGCGCCGCCGCAAGCGCCGTCCCACCGCCCCGCTTGAACCTGAAAGCGATGACGGCGAGGAAATGGACTCCCCGTCCTGGCTGGCCGACCCCTCTGCCTCCCCCGAAGAACAACTCGATCAGGCCGAACTCGAACACGCCATCCAGCACTGCCTCGACGCCCTGCCGACCGATTTCAAGACCGTTGTCGTGCTGGCCGATATCCAAGGGCTGGATTACACCGAGGCCGCCCGCGCCGCCCGCGTCCCGCTTGGCACCCTCAAGAGCCGTCTGGCCCGCGCCCGCCTGCGCCTGCGCGAATGCCTGCAAGCCTTCTGGGAACTTTTGCCCACCGCGTTCCGTCTGGAAGGGGAGCGTGGCGCATGAAGACAACCTTCCGCGATATCGAACGACTCTCGGCCTACCTGGACGGGCAACTCCCGCAGGCCGAAAAAACGCGCCTCGAGTCCCGCCTGGCCGCGGACCCCGCGCTGGCTGCCGCGCTGGAGGAGTTGCGCCAGGCGCGCGCCATCCTCCGCCGCACGCCGCAGCGGCGCGCCCCGCGCAACTTCACGCTGACGCCTAAAATGGCCGGAATCAGGCCCCCGGTCCCGCGCGCGGCGCCGGTGCTTTCCTGGGCTTCAGCGGTCGCCATGCTGCTCTTCGTCTGCACCTTGGGCGCCAACTTGCTCGGCCAATTCTCCTTTGGCGCGGCCGCCCACATGGAAGCCGCCGCACCCGCACATGGCATCGGCGGCGGCCCGGTCGAGGAAGCGCAAGTGGTCACCGAAGCCCCCTTGGACAGCGCCAATGCGGTAACCCCCACGCCGAAGAGCCTCCTCCTGACGGCTCCCGAACCGACTGCCGAGCCCGACGCCCGTGCAGCCGAACCTCCGCAGGAGAAAGCGCGCCAGTCGGTCAGCCCCTGGCTGGTGGTCTGGCCTTCCCTGGCTGCCCTGCTCTTGGGCGCGGCGCTGCTCACCCGCTGGGTCAGCCTGCAAGCCTTCAAAAAGAAAGCCGAAAAGAAATGACCTCCCTCCGCCCTCCCCGCAGGGCGGTTTTTTTCTTGCCAACGTGGGTATAATACGAGCGGAGGTGACTATGGCAACGATTTCGCCTGTCCGTCCTTCTCCCATCGCCGGGACGTGGTATGAAGGCAACCCCAAGTCCCTGGCCCGCGCCGTGGACGAATACCTCGACCGCGCCGAACTGCCGGAACTGGAGGGGGAAGTCGTCGCCGTCATCGCGCCGCACGCCGGGCACATCTACTCCGGTGCTGTAGCCGGGTACGCCTTCGCCGCCGTGCGCGGCCGGACCCTCGACCTGGTGGCCGTCATCTCGCCGATGCACCAGCCCTACTATGAACCGCTGCTGACAACCGCCCACGAGGCTTATTCCACGCCGCTGGGCAACATCCCTGTGGACAGAGACGCCCTCGCTGCCCTGGATGCGGAACTGGAGCAGGCGATTGGGATAACCACCACGCCCGTCGCCGGCGACCGCGAACACTCGCTGGAGATCGAATTGCCATTTCTCCAACGCGCCCTGTCCGCGCCGTTCAAACTCCTGCCGGTGATGGTGCGCAGCCAGGCCATGAAAGCCGTTGAGGCGCTCGGCGCGGCGCTGGCGAAAACCCTGAAGGGCCGCAACTCCCTGCTGGTGGCCTCCACCGACCTCTCCCACTTCTACGACCAGGAAACCGCCCGTCTGCTCGACTCGGAAATGCTGCGCTGCTTCGAATCCTTCGACCCGCGCGCCATCTTCGAGGCCGAAGCCAGTGGACGCGGCCAGGCCTGCGGATACGCCGCGGTGGCCGCCGTGCTGTGGGCCGCCCAAGCCCTCGGCGCGGATACCGTCCGGGTGCTGCGCTACGCCACCTCCGGCGACGTGACGGGAGACTATGGCTCGGTAGTGGGCTACGGCGCGGCAGTGGTGATAAGAACAAAGTGATTTACGCCCGCGTTGCCGTCAATATCCCGTCGGTTACCGGCGAATTTGATTATTCTCTGCCTCCCGCGTTGGAGGGGGGTGTCGGTGCGGGGCATCTTGTCGCCGTGCCGTTCGGCAAACAGACCGTCCAGGGCGTGATATTGGAATTGACCGCCGCTCCGTCTGTTGCCGAAACCAAACCTGTCCTTGACCTGCTCGACCCGCTGCCTGTCCTGACCGCGGCGCAGATCGCCCTAGCGCGTTGGATGGCGGAGCATTTCCTTGCCCCCCTGGCGGCCATGGTGGATTTGATGCTCCCTGCAGGGCTGGGCCAGCAGGCCGATACGGTTTACGCCATCAACAGCCGGCAGCCAGCAGCCGGCGAGCAATCGTGGATTGGCACGCAAGCCCGCCTGGTCAATCTGCTCCAGGGGAAAGGAAGCCTACGAGGCCGGCAAATAGACCGCCACTTCAAAAACGTGGATTGGCGCAAAACGGCGCAATATCTGGTGCGCGCCGGAGTGCTGACAGCCCAGTCGGTGCTGCCGCCTCCCAGTGTGCGGCCCAAGTTCGTACGCACGGCCCAACTGGTCGTCCCGCCGCAGGAGGCCGAGGCGGCCCTCCCCGCCCTGGGCAAAACCGAGGCCAGCCTCACCCGCCGTCAGGCCGCGCTGCGCTTTCTGATGCGCGAGCCGCAGGCGGTCAACGTCTCGTGGGTGTACGCCGAAAGCGGCTGTAACCTGGCCGATTTGCAGGAATTGGCCGAACGCGGGCTCATTGTCTTGCAGGAGACGGAAATCTGGCGTGATCCGTTGGAGAAAATAGGTCACCAGGAATCAGATAATCAGAACGTGCAACTAACGCCTGACCAACAGGCCGCCTGGGAACAAATATACAGCGCCTTTTCCCTTCCCCCTGCCTCCTTCTTGCTCCAGGGAGTCACCGGCTCTGGCAAGACCGAACTCTACCTCCGCGCGGCGGCGGAGGCCGTCCAGCGCGGCAGGGGGGCCATCATCCTCGTCCCGGAGATTGCCCTCACCCCCCAGACTGTGCGCCGCTTCCTGGCGCGCTTCCCTGGCCAGGTGGGACTTCTCCACTCGCGTCTCTCGGACGGCGAGCGCTACGACACTTGGCGGCGGGCGCGTCTGGGACTGCTCAAAGTGGTCATCGGGCCGCGCTCGGCGTTGTTTGCTCCCTTGCCGCAGATTGGCTTGATTGTGGCCGATGAATGCCACGATGGGTCGTACTACCAGGCCGCCCCGCCGTTTTACCATGCCATCGCCGCGGCGCGGGAATACGCCCGCATTTGCGGCGCGGTCTGCCTGCTCGGCTCGGCCACCCCGACAGTTGTCCAGCAATACGAAGCGCGGCAAGGGGAAGGGTTGACCCGCCTCGAGCTGCCGGAACGCGTCGAACGCCGCCGCCTGCCCGAGGTCCGCACCGTGGACATGCGCGACGAGTTGAAATCTGGCAACCGGGGCATCTTCAGCCGGGAACTGTCTGCCGCGCTGGAAGATGTCCTCGCCCGCGGCCAGCAGGCCATCCTCTTTCTCAACCGGCGCGGCACAGCCACTTACGTTTTTTGCCGTGAGTGTGGCGCCGCCCTGAAATGCCCAAATTGTGAGACGCCGCTTACGCTGCACGTTGACAGGCTGGAAAGTTCGCGGATTGACACGCTGCAACCTCCCATCCAACCGGCCAACATGCTGACATGCCATCGCTGCAACTACCACCGCCGTATGCCGGAGAAATGTCCTGCCTGCGGGAGCGAACAGATCCGCGCCTACGGGCTGGGCAGCGAAAAAGTGGAAGCCGAGGTACAGGCGCGTTTTCCCGCCGCCCGCACCCTGCGCTGGGACTGGGAGACCACCCGCCAGAAGGACGCCCACGAAATCATCCTTAGCCACTTTGCCGCCCACCGCGCCGACGTGCTCATCGGTACGCAAATGTTGGCCAAAGGCCTCGACCTGCCGCTGGTGACGCTGGTCGGAATCATCCTGGCCGAGGTGGGGCTCAACCTGCCCGACCCGTTCGCGGCGGAGCGGACCTTCAGCCTGCTGACCCAGGTGGCGGGCCGCGCCGGCCGCTCCTCGCTGGGCGGACGTGTCATCCTGCAAACTTTTCAGCCGGAGAGTTACGTCATCCAGGCCGCGGCGCGGCACGATGTGGCCGGCTTCCACGCCCGCGAACTGGAGGAGCGCCGCCGCCTCGGCTACCCGCCCTTCAACCGGCTGGTGCGGCTGGAATACCGGCACTTCAACGCCGCCAAGGCCGAAACCGAAGCCAGACGCGTGGCAGAAAAGATCTCACAGCGACTAGCGACTGGCAACTACCCGCTCACAACTCTCATCGGTCCCGCCCCATGTTTCTTCGCCCGCCTGGACGGTCTCTACCGCTGGCAGATCGTCCTGCGCGGGCCCGACCCGGCCTCCCTGCTGCAAGACAAGCCGCCGGCAGGCTGGCGGGTCGAGGTGGACCCGCTTTCGCTCCTGTAATTTTGCTTGTGACAACAAGGGCAACTGTTCCGGCCAAGTTTTGCTATAATCAGGTCATTCTTCTTCAAGGAGTTCGCCATGCAATCGTTCTCGCGCGGCTGGTCGTTCCTCAAGCAAGCCTGGCAGATGGCAATCAAGGATAGAGACCTCATCAAGCCTTCAATCTTTGCCCTGATTACCGGCTTCATTGTCTCGCTCATTTTCATCCCATTCCTGGCTGGCGCCTCGTTCCTGCTCGGCGGCGACAGTAGCCTGGTCGGCCAGGTTATGATTTTTGTGCTGGGCGCGGTGATGATCTTCGTCCAGTACACCGTTGGCTACATTTTCTCGGCCATGACGATTTACCTCATCTACGGCTACCTGGCCGAGGGCGACGGCGTTATGTCGAAAGCCTGGGCGATTGTCAAACGCGATCTCCTGGACCTGATGAGCCTGGCCGCGGCTTCGACGGCGGTCAACCTGGTGAAGAGTGCCATCAAGGGCAAAGGCAAGTCAAGAGGGCGTAACTTCCTGGCCGGGCTGATTGATACGGTTTGGACGGAGGCCGCCTTCCTCATCCTGCCCGCCATGGTCATCGAAGACAGCAACCTGAAAGAGGCCGTCAAGCGCGCTGGGAATATCATCAAGAACAACCTGCTACTGGTGGGCATCAGCACGGTCGGCGTCAAGGCAGTCAACGGGCTGATCGGCTTCCTGCTGGGCGCGCTAGGCATCGGCCTGGGCTTTGGTATCGGCTATGGGCTGATCACCGTCACCGATGCCTCTACATTCGGGCTGGTCAGCGGAATTGGCCTGGGCGTCATTGTGGCCGGTATTTTCATCATGGTCGCCACCGTCATCACTTCTTACACGGCGACAGCCTACCACACCTGCCTCTACCTGTGGGCGCGGGATGTGGAAAAGGCCCAGGCTGCGGGCGGCAGCGCCCAGGTCCAGGCCCCTGCTCCGCTGGCGGCAGTGTTGGGAAGATAATTTTCAACACAAAGGTCACAAAGCGTCCACAAAGTGGAGTTTAAGAACCCTTGTGTTGCTTTGTGCCTCCTTCGAGTCCTTTGTGTTTGGAACCAATGTGTATCGTCAAGGTTGACCAAGCGGAAAAGATCCGCGCCCTGCACGGGAACATCTACTTCGACCACCTTCCCGAAGGCGAGTTGAAGCGGCTGGCCGAATACACCAGCCTGCACGAGTTTGAGCGCGGCGAGACGCTCTTCTTTGAGGGCGACGAGTGCGCCGGGCTGCACATCCTTCATACCGGCTGCGTGAAAATTTACCGCGTTTCCCCGCAGGGACGGCAGTACATCGTCCGCCTGCTGCAGGAGGGCGACACCTTCAACGAGGTGGCCGTCTTCGACAACGGCGGCAATCCAGTCAATGCTGAGGCCATCGAGCCGAGCAGGGTTTGGGTGGTGGAGGCAGCCTGCGTTCGCGAGATGGTGCGCGCCAGCCCGGAGTTTGCCCAGAAGGTGATCAACAACCTGGGACAGAACCTGCGCATGCTGGTGCGGGCCGCCAGCGAAATGGCCTTCTACCAGGTGACGCATCGCCTGGCGCGGCTCATCAGCCAGTTGTCCACCGAGGAGAGCAACCCAGACGGGATCTCGCGCCTGACCCAAGAACAACTGGCCGCCCGCCTTGGGACGGTGCGCGAGGTGGTGGCGCGCTCCCTGCGCGAACTGGAGCGTTCCGGCGCCATCCGGACCGAAAACCGGCGCATCACCATTGCCAACCTCTCCCTGCTGGAGCAGTGGACGCAGGGTCCATGGAATTGAGGGTCGCGGATTTTACAGGCTTTTCCCCGCGTTTTCTGCGCTCATCCGCGTCCCATACGGGTTTTGTACGATAGAGAGATTGCTAGAAATTGTGGGTTGAAATCAATGAAACTCCCCGCTTGCAGCGGGATTTTTGATGCGCCATGCATGTCACGAAAAATGCGTGGCCGACTCCCCGACCAACTTCCTCAACTCTTCCTCCCCGATCACCTTAACCCCCAATGCCTGTGCCTTCTGGAGTTTCGAGCCGGGCGCTTCGCCAAGCACCAGGTAACTGGTCTTCCTGCTGACCGTGTCGGTCACCTTGCCGCCGTGCGACTCGATGAACTCCTTCACGCCCTCGCGCGTCAGGGTGGGCAGTGTGCCGGTCACTACGAAATTCATACCGGCCAGCGCGCCTTCTTCCTTCCTGCTTTTTCCATTCCCCTGCTCCACCGGCCAAACCCCCGCGTGCTTCAACTTTTCCAAAACTTTCCGATTCTGTTCGCGCCCAAACCAGTCCACGATAGCGGCGGCGATGTTGGGGCCGATGCCTTCCACCATTTGCAACTGCTCTGCTGAGGCCGAGGCCAGTGCATCCAGCGAGCCAAAGGCCGCGGCCAACTCGCGCGCCGAAACCTCGCCCACGCCGCGCACGCCCAGGGCGGTCAACAGGCGCGGCAGCGGCTGGTTCTTCGATGCCGCGATGGCCGCCAGCAGGTTGTCGGCGATCTTGCCCGGCGGTTCCTTGTCGGTCTTGCGGTCCTTCTTGGTGACCGCCTCCAGGATGTCCTCGCGCCGCAGCAGGAAGATATCCGCCACGTCCCCGACCAGCCCGGCCTCAATCAACTTCTCGACGATTCTGATTCCCAGCCCGCTGATGTCCATGGCGCCCTTCGAGACGAAATGCTCCACGTTGCGGACGAGTTGCGCCGGGCAGGCGGCGTTGACGCAGTACCAGGCCACCTCGCCCTCGAAATGTTCGACTGGCTGCCCGCAGGCGGGACAAGTCGCCGGCGGCCGGTAGGGCTGCTCCGCTCCCGTCCGAACCTCGGGCACGGGGCCGATCACGTAGGGGATGACCTCCCCGGCGCGTTTGACCAGCACCCGGTCGCCGACGCGGATGTCCTTTTCGGCGATGTAGTCGAAGTTGTGCAGGGTGGCGCGTTCTACGACCACCCCGCCGATCTCGACCGGTTCCAGAACCGCGTAGGGGGTCAGCACTCCCGTCCGCCCGACGGCTACGCCGATAGCATTCAGTTTCGTCGTTACCTCCCGCGCCGGGAACTTGAAGGCAACCGCGCCGCGTGGATCCTTGCCCACGTAGCCCAGGTCTTTGGCCAGGCGCAGGTCGTCGAGTTTGATGACCATCCCGTCGGCTTCGTAGGGCAGTTCGTCGCGGCGGGAGTCCCAGGTCTCGGTATAGGCGATGGCAGACTCGAGGTCTGTGAAGCGGCGGGCCACGTCCGTGACCGGGAAGCCGAGTCCCCGCAGCCAGTCGAGCAGTTCCCACTGGGAGGCCGGCACATTCCCGCCCTCGAAGTGGACCACCTGGTAGACGAGCAGGGTCAACGGGCGGGCGGCGGTGATGGCCGGGTCGAGTTGCCGCAACGAGCCGGCAGCGGTGTTGCGCGGATTGAGATAGGTCTTCTCTCCGGCCTCTTCCAGTTTCTGGTTGAGGGCTTCAAACTCTTTAATGGGGATGAAGACTTCGCCGCGAACGACAAGGTAATTAGGGATCGGGTGATTAGGGGTTGGAGTGGCCGATGCAAATAGCGGCAACTCTGACATCCTCGAATTCTGATTACCTAGTCCCTGATTTACTGGAATTTTCAGCGGTATTGCTTTTACGGTGCGCAAATTCGCCGTGATATCCTCCCCGATCTCCCCGTCGCCGCGCGTCGCTCCCTGGACGAAGACTCCGTCGCGGTAGTGCAGGACGACGCTCAGGCCGTCTATCTTCGGCTCGACTACAAAGGCGGCTTTTTCCACCCGGTCATCTAGTTTGCGGATGCGTTCGTACCAGGCGCGGGCATCGTCCGCGCCGAAGGCGTTGGCTAGGCTCAGGATGGGGCGCGGGTGACGCACCTTCTCGAACTTCTCGGAGGGGGCCGCGCCGGCGCGCTGGCTGGGCGAATCGGGGGATACCCAGTCCGGGTGCTCGGCTTCGATGCGTTTCAGTTCAGCCATCAGCCGATCGAACTCCGCGTCGCTGATGAGCGGGGCATCCAACACGTGGTAGCGGTGGTTGTGGAAGTGAATTTCCTGCTTGAGTTGTTCGTACCGTTCACGGGCAGAAGAGGTGTCCATAACGCGCTCCAGGCAAAAGGTCCGGGGAGGAACGTGACAATTGCATTATAGCGGGGAATTTGCATTATAGCGAGGAATGTTTCTGTCTACGTGGATCCGGCAATCCCCTGGAGCAACAATGGCCCGGAGCGGGTGATTGGCCGCATGAAAATGCGTGCTCGTCCTGTGCGCAACTACAAGACCTGGTCAGGGATGCAGGCTGGCTGGATGCTCGCCGGAACAAAACTCGATTGAGCCTGGCTTCTGGTTGGGTGGCGCTTTTTCCCATCAATCTCTCAAACTCGCCAACCGTGTATGTTACAGAGCCATTATTTCTGCGGCTTGCCTCCTTGATAAGCCCGTGATACACTATTTGCGATGTCGAATGAGATCCTGGTAATCACAGCCGATAAACCCTTTGGCGAGTTGATACGCCAGAGCCTGGAAGAAACAGGCCGTTTCATCGTCTCTGTGACCGGCGAGGCTGCCAAGGCGAAATCCTACTTACAGGCGGAGAATTGCAGCGTAGTCTTCTTGGATGCTGGGGAGCGCGTTGAGGAGACGCTCGCGATTGGCCGTGAGTTGCGCCAGATACGCCCCGACCTGCGGTTCGTTGTTATTGTCGAGGCGAGACAATCTTCCACGATGGAGGAACTCCTGCCGCAGGATTATCTCTCCAAGCCGTTCTACCTCCCCGACCTGATGGAGACGGTCAACAAGCTGTTCCCTATCGAGCGACACAGCCCCACGAAGCAGGAAAAGTCGAAGGGCGTCGAAGCGCCCGATGCGCCGGCCTGGCTGTCAGACGTGACCCGCGCCGCCCAGCATCTCACCCGCCTGACGCTCGAGTCCTCGGCCCAGGCCGCCCTGATTACCCACAACGACGAGTTGTGGGCCTATGCTGGGCAACTGCCGCAGTCGGCGGCGCGCGAACTGGCCGACGTGGTCGGCCGCTACTGGGATCGCAAGGAGGAGAGCGACCTCGTCCGTTTCGTGCGGCTTTCCTCCACGAACGCCGAGCACATGCTCTACGCCACGCGTTTGAGGCCGTCCATGGTGCTGGCCATGGTCTTCGACGCCGAAACGCCCTTCAGCACCATCCGCTCGCAGGCT
Organism: Anaerolinea thermophila; assembly: GCA_020722345.1. GTDB lineage: Bacteria > Chloroflexota > Anaerolineae > Anaerolineales > Villigracilaceae > UBA877. The sequence goes on from DYKZ01000011.1 coordinate 16,169, forward strand.
ACTCAACTGGTTCGTTCACTTTCGGCCTCGCCGGCCGAGGAGGAGCCTGGCGGGGACGATGAAACCCCGCTAACGTCCATTGCCGATATCCTTTCCGACGTGCCGTCGCCCAATCCGGACATGGAGGCGAAACAGCCTCCCGCGCCGCGCTCGCGCCTCGGCGCGGATACCGAGATTCTGTTCGACAGTCAGGGGCAGGCAGCAGAAGGGAATTCGAGCGACAATCAGCGCCGCGTGGGCAACGAGAACCTTTCGCCGAATTTCAGCCGCGAGTCGTCGCCGGCAGTGCCGATCAGCATGATGAAGAAAGGCGAGCACCTAATCGCCACCAGGCCGCACGCCAGCGTCGAGTTGGACGAAGAACTGGCGCTGACGGTCAAATCAAAAGCCAGGAAGAAGCAGCCGAACTCTCCAGAAAAAGGCCCCGGCGAGACGCACCCGCGTTCGATCACCGAGGTGGCGGGTAAGATCGTCCTCGAGCCTGTTTCCCCGGCAGTCTTCAGCCTGCAATACGCCTGCTTGCTGATCCCGCGCTTCACGCGCCACCACCTGACCGGGGACCTTTCCGAGCGCTTGAGCAAATGGGTCTCGGATATCTGCGTCGCCTTCGGGTGGCGGCTGGAATACATCTCGGTGCGCCCCGAATATTTGCAGTGGATCGTCAATGTCCCGCCGGCCACCTCCCCCGGTTACCTGATGCGCATCATGCGCCAGCAAACTTCTGAACGCATCTTCGCCGACTTCCCAGCCCTTGGCAGGGAAAACCCCTCCGGCGATTTCTGGGCCCCCGGTTACCTCATCATGGGCGGGTCCCAGCCGCCGCCAGCCCAACTGATCAAGAATTTTATCTCCCAAACCCGCCAGCGGCAGGGGATCTCGCAGCAAATCCGTCGGTAACTTTTCTCGAATGATACACCCTATCATTCGCATCAATCGAGACTTATGCCTCCCACCCTTTACCTGATAGACGGCCACGCCCTAGCCTATCGCATGTATTTTGCCCTGACGGGCGGGTATGGCGCCAGCGCACCCTCTCGCTGGCAGACCTCCAAAGGCGAACCAACCGCCGGAACGTATGGCTTTTCCCGCGAACTGCTGCGCATCTACGAACAAGAAAAGCCCGATTACCTGGCAGTAGCCTTCGATACCGGCAAAACCTTCCGCGACGAAATCTTCCCTGAATACAAAGCCACCCGCGCCAAAATGCCCGATGACCTGCGCCCGCAGATCGAGCGCATCCGCCAAATCGTGGACGCTTTCAACATCCCGCGCCTCGAGCAGGAAGGCTTCGAAGCTGACGACGTGCTCGGCTCCACCGCCCGCTGGGCCGCCGGGCAGGGACTGGGCGTAAAGATCATCACCGGCGACCGCGACCTGCTGCAACTGGTGAATGAACGCACCATCGTCTACCTCGCCGGCGACGCCCAGAACTACATCACCGCCGAGGACGTGTTCGGCAAACTGCACGTCCGCCCGGAGCAGGTGGTGGACTACAAGGCCATTGTAGGCGACAAATCCGACAACATCCCCGGCGTGCCGGGCGTTGGCGAAAAAACGGCCGAGAACCTGCTGGCCAAATTCACCGCCCTCGACAACATTTACGCCCACCTCGATGAGGTGGAGCCGCGTTGGCGGACAAAACTGGAGGCCGGGAAAGACTTGGCCTACATGAGCCGCGACCTCGCCCGCATCCGGACCGATTTGCCGGTCGCGCTGGACCTGGAGCAGGCGCGCCCCGACGCCTTCGACCCGGCCAAAGTGCAGGCGCTCTTCCAGGAACTCGAATTCCGCTCGCTGGTGGACAAACTGCAGAAAATAGCCGGGGCGCCCGCCGCCGCGCCCGTAGCAGGGCAGCAGTTGAGCCTCTTCGGGGAGGCTCCGCCCCCGGTCCGCGAAGCCCGCCCCGAGTTCCGCAGCGAGGCGGGGCTGGACGTGGTGGTCGTGGATTCGGCTTCCGCTCTCGAGTCGCTCGTCCGGGCGCTGGAGTCCGCCTCCATCATTTCCCTCGATACCGAAACAACCTCCACCGACGAGATGACCGCCGAACTAGTGGGCATTTCACTGGCGGTGCGGGAGGGGCAGGGGTACTACATCCCGGTCGGCCACCGCTCCGGCGCGCAACTGCCGCTCGAACAGGTGGTTGCGGCGCTGCGCAAGCCGCTCACCGACGCCCGCATCCCGAAGGCCGGGCACAACCTGAAATATGACTTTATCGTGCTGGGGCGCCACGGCCTGCGCGTTGCGCCGCTGGCCTTCGACACAATGCTGGCCGAGTGGCTGCTCGACCCGAACTCGCGCAGCCTCGGCCTGAAGAACCTGGCCGCGGCCCGCCTGGGGCTGGAGATGACCCGCATCGAAGATCTGATCGGCTCCGGCAAGAAGCAGATTTCTATGGCCGAGGTGCCCATCGCCGAGGCAGCCCCCTATGCCGCTGCGGATGCGGAGGTTGTCATCCGGCTCAAACCCCTCCTCGAGCGGGAACTCAGCCGCTTCCCGAAATTGCCGCCCCTGCTGTCCGAAATGGAGATGCCGCTTGTCCCTGTGCTGGCCGATATGGAAATGGCCGGCATTGCGCTGGACAAGGACTTCTTCGTTGCCTTTGCCGCTCAACTCAACGAACGCTTGGAAGCCATCGAGCAGGACATCTACGCCGCGGTCGGCAAGACCTTCAACATTAACTCCACCCAGCAACTCTCGGACGTTCTTTTTGGGGCCCTGCATCTGTCCCCCCCCGGCGGCGGCAAGAAAACCGCCTCCGGCCACTATTCCACCGCCGCAGGCGTGCTGGACGAGATGAGCGGTCAGCACCCGGTGGTGGACATGGTGCTGGAGTACCGCGAACTTGCCAAACTCAAATCCACCTACGTGGATGCACTGCCGCTGCAAATCCACCCCGAGACTGGACGCGTGCACACCTCCTACAGCCAGACGGGCGCGGTGACCGGCAGGCTGTCCTCCACCGACCCGAATCTGCAGAACATCCCCATCCGCACCGAACTGGGCCGCCGCGTCCGTCGCGGGTTTATCGCCGCTCCGGGGAACGTACTCCTTTCGGTGGATTACTCGCAGATCGAACTGCGTATTGTGGCGCATATGGCCGGGGATGAGGCCATGATTGCTGCCTTCCGCGCCGGGCAGGACATCCATGCTACGACCGCCGCAGCCATCTACGGGGTGCCGCTCGCCGAGGTGACGAAGGAACAGCGCCGCCACGCCAAGGCGATCAACTTCGGCCTCATCTACGGCATGTCTGCCTTCGGGCTGACGCGTTCCACCGAACTAACCCTGGCCGAATCGGAGGAGTTCGTCGGCGCCTACTTTCGCCAGTTCCCGGGTGTCAAGAAATACCTGGACGGCATCCGCCGCTCGGCGCGCGAGACGGGCTACGTGGAAACTCTCTTCGGCCGGCGGCGGTATTTCCCGGCGCTCAAGGGGACGCCGAATGTGGCAATCAAGAACCGCGAGGAACGCGAGGCCATCAATGCTCCCATCCAGGGCACGGCTGCTGATATAATGAAAATTGCCATGATCCGCATCCAGCCTGCGTTGGCAGAGGCCGGTCTGCACGGACAGATGCTCCTGCAGGTGCACGATGAACTGGTGCTGGAATGTCCGCAGGCCGAGTTGCAGGAAACCGTGCGGGTGACGCGGCAGGTGATGGAGAACGTGTACCCGCTGTCTGTACCGCTCGATACCGAAGCCCGCTGGGGCCGGAACTGGGATGAATTGACCGTCATCGAATGACCTTCCACGGAGCGACCGAGAAGACGCAATGACAGGACGCGAAGAAATCTACAAGAAAGCCATGAGCCTGGGGCATTCTGCCGCCTGGGACCAGCAATGGGACAAGGCAGTCTCCGCCTACCAGAAGGCGCTGGAGGAGTTTCCCGACAACCCGAAGGCACTCTCTAACCTCGGGCTGGCGCTCTTCGAGTTGCAGCGTTTTGATGAGGCTTTGCAGGCTTACCAGAAGGCGGCGCAGGCCTCGCCGAACGACCCTGTCCCGCTGGAAAAAGCGGCGCAGTTGTTCGGGCGGCTGGGAAATATCAAGGAGGCGATTGCCGCCTACCTGAAATCCGCCGAACTGTACATCCGCGGCCAGGAATCCCAGAAAGCCGTCCAGTGCCTGGTCAACATCATCCAACTGGACGCAGAGCATCTCCCTGCGCATACGTACCTGGCGATGGTGTACGAACGCCTGGATCACAAGACGCAGGCAATCAACGAGTACCTGGCGGTTGCCAGCCTGTTCCAGCGCAGCGGCAATACCGACAAGGCGGCAGAGATGATTGGGCGCGCCCTGCGCATCAATTCGGGCAGCGCCGAGGCGCGCCGGGCGCAGAACATGCTCAAGAGCGGGCAACTGCTGCCCAAGCCGCCGCGCCCGCAGGGCGGCACCGCCCCGCTGACCATGGCGCAGGTCAAACAACTCGAAGCGCCCAAGTCGGAAGATTCGGGCCTGGACCCGGTCGCGGAGGCGCAGCGAAAGGCGCTCACCAAACTGGCGGAAATCCTGTTCGAGATCTCGGACGAGAGTGTAGAACTGCCCGCCCCGCGTCGTCCGGGAATGCAGGCGATCATGCACGGCACCGGCCCCTTGAGCATCAAGCAAAGCGACCGCGGCAGCATCATGCTGCACATCAGCCAGGCCATTGACGCCCAAACGCGGCAGGATGACGGTCTGGCCGCCGAGGAACTAGAAAAGACGCTCAATTCTGGCCTCAAAAACGCGGCTGTCTATTTCAACCTGGGATTCCTGCACTTCAAGATGGGACGCTTCGAAAGCAGCCTGCGCAACCTGCAAACAGCTGTCCAGCACCAGGGCTACGCCCTCGGCGCCCGGCTCCTGAGGGCCCAAATCCTGCGCCGGCTGGAGCGGCTCAATGAAGCCGTGGCGGAATATCTCGAGGCCCTCAAGGCCGCCGACCTGGCGGTGGTCGCCCCCGAGCAGGCGGCTGAACTGTCCGGCCTGTACGAGCCGATCATCGAGTCCCAGCGGCAACTTGAGAACGCCGCCGATCAGGAGAAGTTGTGCGACAACATCCACAATCTGCTGATGCAGCCCGACTGGTGGGCGCGGGTGGCCAAAGCGCGCGAGCAATTGCCCAAACCGGCGGCGGACATGCCGCCCATGCCGCTGGCCGAAATGATGGCGCAGGCGCAGAGCAGCCAGGTCATTGACACGATCGGGAAAGTCCACACCCTGGCGAAAGCCGGCTTCCTGCGCACCGCCATGGACGAGGCCTTTGAAGCGCTTAAATACGCTCCCACCTATCTGCCGCTGCATTCGCTGATTGGCGACCTGCTCATCCAAGAAGGTCGGACGCAGGATGCGATCACCAAGTACAGCGTGGTGGCGCAGGCCTACCGGACGCGCGGCGAGATCAACTCTGCCATTGACCTGCTACGGCGCATCCTGCGCCTTTCGCCGATGGACCTGAACATCCGCGCCACCCTCATCGAACTGCTCTCCGCCCGCGGGTCTGTGGATGAAGCCATCGGCGAATACATGGATGTTGCCGACATCCATTACCGCCTCGCCGAACTCGACCTGGCGCGCAAAACCTATGCGGCCGGCCTGCGCCTGGCCCAGCAGGGAGAGTCGAGCCGCACCTGGAGCATCAAGATCCTCCAGCGCATGGCCGACATTGACATGCAGCGCCTCGACTGGAAGCAGGCGGTGCGCGTCTACGAGCAGATTCGCACCCTCCAACCGGACGATATTTCCGTCCGCAAGCAGTTGGTCAACCTGAACCTGCGTCTAGGAGATGTCCAGCAAGCCAGCGCCGAATTGGAAAATTTCCTGTCCTACCTCCAGAGCGCCAGCCGGCGTTCGGAAGCAATTCCATTCCTGGAGGAACTGGTCGCCGAGCAGCCCCAGCAGCCAATTTTGCGCCGCGCCCTGGCAGAGGAGTACCGCCAGGCCGACCGGATCGAAGAGGCCGTGGCCCAACTCGACGCGGTGGGCGACTATCTGCTCGATGCCGGCGACCGCGCCGGCGCGATCCAGGCCATCGAGGCCATCGTTGCCATGAACCCCCCCAACGTGGCAGATTACATCGCGCTGTTGAGAAAACTGGAAGCAGACGGATCGCAAGCATAAAATTCAGACCCGCAGACATGAGCGCTGCGGGTCTTTCGTTGGACGATATTGCTCCTGAAAACGACAACCAGCCATCACGGCTGGTTGTTTGTACCCCTGGGCAGACTCGAACTGCCCTCTACGGCTCCGGAGGCCGCCGCTCTGTCCACTGAGCTACAGGGGCGAACGCCGCAGATTTTACCATGAAAAGATTGAGAAACCTTCAACACGAAGGCTACCAAGAGAACAACAAAGGGGCATTTTGTGCACCGTAGTGTCCGTTGAGTTTAACCTCGATGCGGTCAGACTTGCACGAACGGCGCCAGTTCGGCCATTTGCTTGCGTAAGTTCTGGATGATGGACAGGTTGCCGCTCTCGTCGCCCAGTGTGGCGTACTGCTGGCGCTTGTGGGCATACTCCCCGCAGATCTGGTAGAACTTCATCGTCTTGACGAATTTCCCGTTGAAGATTGAGGCGATACGGGCGAACATTTGCCGCCAGGCCGAGGAGGCAGTGCGCAGGTGGGCCGGGGTGATCGTCCCGGCCTGAACCTCGGCGGACAGGTAGCGGGTCAGGTATTTCTTCTCGTGCCGGGTGGCCCAGATGATAATGATGAACATGAATAGCCAGCCGGTCCAATCCACAAGCGCGCCAATCGCCAAGCCAAGGAGTCCGCTCAGCAGGGTCGCCATCGTGTTGTGGAAGGCGTGCGTGAACATGGCCACTCCCAGCCCCAAGATCGGCGCGCCGACTTTGACGAACCAGTTCTTGTTGAGCCGCGCCATGGCCAGCCCAATCCCGAAGAAGGCCGTGTAGAACGGGTGCTGCCAGCCGACCAGGATGACGCGGATGAAGGTCAGGATACCCAGGCCAGCCCAGCCGCTTTCCTGGTAGCCGTAGGCGTAGATGTAATACGTGTTTTCGGTGGCCGCGAAACCGAGGGCAGCCACGCCGGCATAGATGATCCCGTCCAGGACCGAATCGAACTCGCGGCGGAAGACCAGGAACACGATCAGCACCGCCATCCCCTTGAGCGACTCCTCCACCAGGGGGGCGATGATTGAGGCGGTGGCGAACTCACCGGCCATGTCCGAGCCGGTGAAGATCATCACACCGATTCCCAGGACAGTGTTGATGATGAACGCCGACCCGGCCGCCACGACCGCTCCCCAGATGAACACCCCGCCCAGCAGCAGGAGTGGCTCCTTTTCGTAACGGTCGAGCCAGTAAAGGATGTAGGCAAACAGAAGCGCCGTAAAAATACCGATGAATGCCGAAGCCGCGAGTCCCATGGGTGCCTCCTTCAGAAATTGCGTCTATTCTACTTCGTCTTTCAGAATCAAGCGAGTGCGCTCGATGCGCGCCGCCTCCGGCGGGATGTTCAGTTCGGCCAGCACTTCCTCTGGTCGCCCCGTTGCGCCCTCGCGGGCGGATAGGACCATTCGCAGGGACAAATCTCTGCATTCCAGGGACAAGATAAGCGGACGCAGGTCGTACGCTTTCCCGCGCCGTTCGCGCGGCAGGGCTGGTTTTGCCAGCAGGTCGGCCAGCCTCGCCTCGAGCCCGGACCCGAGGCCTGCCTCCAGCAAAGCAACTTCATACTCCGCTGCCGCCACCTGTGTCTGCAACGCCGGGGCGCGTTCGTCCACTTCCTCGACTGCCAGGATGCTCAGCCCCGGCGGCGCGGTGGATTGCAAACCCTGGGCGACCTCATGGGTTGCCCCTACGTTATCCGTCAACCACAAATCCACCACCTCCGCCCGACCGGCAAACCCCAACGGAAGCGCGGCGGCGATCTGAATTTTCGGCCCAGGGTGGAAACCCTGCGTGTACGCTAGCGGCAGCCCGGCGCGGCGCGCCGTCCGTTCCCAGACCTGCTGCAGGTCGAGGTGGCCGATGTAACGCAGCGAGCCGGTTTTGGAGAAAGTGACCCGAATCCGCATCTCTCCTCACTGCTCACTGACGACCGATATCTGCTTACTGTCCATTGCCGGCTGACGACCGCTGAGCGGCGACTTCACCTCCGGGCATTTCCAGTAATTGCCGGGGTGTTCCCGGCGCGCCTGGGCGAAAGTCGGCAGGATGCCGCAGGCATAACAATTCTTGCGGCAGTCCACGCGGATCTCGCCCTCCAGCGATTGGCGGAAATCCTCGAACAGGTACTTCTTGCGCACCGCGTCCGAGATGTGGTCCCAGGGGAAGACCTCGTCCACGCGACGGGGGCGGTGGGTGTAGAAAGCAGGCTCCAGGTCCCGCGCCGCAAACGCCGAGGTCCAGGCCTCGTAGCGGAAGTGTTCCTGCCAGGCGTCGAACTTTGCCCCGTTCCTCCAGGCGGCGTAAATCACCTCCGCCATGCGCCGGTCGCCGCGCGAGAGCCAGGCTTCCAGCAGCGTCTCCTTGGGTTCGGTCCAGGTCAGTTTGATGTTCCGGTCGCGCAGTTCGCGTTTCAACAGATCCTGTTTGGCCGTGATCTGCTCAGGCGTGTCCACCGAGACCCACTGGAAGGGTGTGTGCGGCTTCGGGATGAAGGTGCTCACGCCGGCGTTGAGTTTGGCCTTGCCGCCCATCACCCGGCGGCCCTCTGCCAGGACGCGCTTGCACAGGTCGGCGATGGCCTGCACATCGTCGAGCGTCTCGCTGGGGTGGCCGATCATGAAGTAGAGTTTGATGGTTGTCCAGCCGCGGGCGTAGATTTCGCGGGCGGTCTGTAGAATTTGCTCATCGGGGATGAACTTGTTGATGATGCGCCGCATGTGCTCACTGGCGGCTTCGGGGGCGAGCGTGAAGCCCGATGAGCGGCGGTCTTTCAGTTTCTCCATCAAATCCACCGAAACTGACTCGATGCGCAGGGAGGGCAAGGCCACGCTCAAGTGGCGTCCGCTGAACTTTTCACCGATGGCGGTCACCAGGTCCAGGATGGGCGTGTAGTCAGAGGAGGAAAGCGACAGGAGCGCCAGTTCCTCGAAACCGGTCAGGCGGATGGCCTCTTCGGCCGCGGCGACGATCTCCTCCACGCTGCGCTCGCGGACCGGGCGCGTGATCATGCCCGCCTGGCAGAATCTACACCCGCGCGTGCAGCCGCGCATCACCTCGATTGCCACGCGGTTGTGGACGGCCTCGATGTTCGGCACAATGAAGCGGGTGGGCGGCGGCGGCAGTTTTGGCACCATGCGCTTCATGACAATCTTCGGCGCTTCGGGAATGTTGGGGGTGACAGCCTTGATCGTGCCATCGTCAAAGTAAGTTACATCGTAAAAGCGCGGCACGTAAACGCCGGGGATTTGCGCCAATTCTTTCAACACGTTCACGCGTGAACACGTTGGCACGTTTACACGTTCCGACTTGCCAACGTGTTCACGTGGAAACCTGCCAACGGTGTTGATGATCTCGTGGATTACCTCCTCCCCCTCGCCAATCACAAACGCATCAATGAAGGCGTGCATCGGCTCCGGGTTGAAGCAGGCGTGGCCCCCGGCAATGACGAGAGGATAGCGTTCGTCCCGCTCCTCGGCGCGGAGGGGAATCCCGGCCAGGTCGAGGAGATTCAAGGCATTGGTGTAGAGGGTCTCGTAAGGGAGCGTAATGCCGATGATGTCGAAGTCAGCCAGGGCATGTTTCGTCTCCAGCGAGTAGAGCGGGACGCCGTGCTCGCGCATTTTCGCTTCCATGTCTGTCCAGGGGGCGTAGGCGCGTTCGGCCAGAGAGTCGGGGCGGGCGTTGACCAAGTCGTAGAGGATCTGCAGGCCGAGGTTCGAGACGCCGATGTCGTAGATGTCAGGGAAGACGAAAGCGAGGCGGGTCTGGACCGAGTCCCAGTCTTTGACCACGCTGTTCAGTTCGCCGCCCACGTAGCGGCCCGGTTTCTGCACCGATAAAAGAATCCGCTCGAGGCGGGCTTCGATTTCAGCAGGAGAAAGCATGGGCGGAATTATATCAAGATTGTCCAAAAATGACTCTACCGCAAAAAGGCTATTGCATCGCGCAGCATGCGAAGACCGTCAGGAAAATGCAAAATCACAAATCATTATTCAAGATAATCTGCGTCGTGGTTCAACATTTTCAAAGTGTCCTTAAATTTCCTTCGTTGCCTTTGTGTCCTTCGTGTTTAAAAAGGTTTTTGCAGTGGACTCGTCTTTGAATTTCCTTTGTTGTCTTTGTGTCCTTCGTGTTTAAAAAGGTTTTTGCAGTGGACTCAAAAATATATCTCCTGGGGCTGAGAGCCTCCAGGAGATTTCGGCAGGGGAGCGATGGTCAGCGCAGGGCGGCAAGGTTGGCTTTACACGTTCTAGATCCTCTCCCCCTCACCGGTCATCTATTGATCTACATCCTTCACTTCCGCCTCCACGATCTCGCCTGCGGGCAATTCCGGCTCCGGCCGGGGCGGCGGGAGTTTGATCCACTTGCTGGCCCCGGCCCAGCCAAGCAGCGCCGCGCCGACCGCTGTCCCGGTCACCTGGAAGGGAACTCCGGCGATGACGCCCATCACCAGCCCCTTGGCCGCCGAGACGCCCCATTCGTCCTTCGCCAGGTAGCGCTGGACGAACAGGGTGGTCACGAAGCCGATTCCCCCAACCAGGAAACTGGTCAGCAGGATGGCGAGCGGGTCCACGATCTCGATCCAGCCGAAGACGTTATCCAGGACGATGGTCACCAGTGCGGCCAGCGGGTGGATCGGCGCGGGCGGCACCGGGCGGCGGGCTTCGGGGGTTGCAGGGAGGACAGGCTGAATCTCGTTGGTCATGGCTCAATCTCCAATCGCAAATCGTAAATCGTAAATCGTCTCACTCCCATTCAATGGTCGCGGGCGGTTTGCTGGTAATATCATACACCACTCTGTTGATTCCGTGCACCTCATTGACAATCCTGTTTGCCGTTCGCGCCAGCACGTCATACGGAATGCGCGCCCAGTCGGCAGTCATAAAATCCTCGGTCACCACCGCCCGCAGGGCGCAGGTCTCCTGGTAGGTGCGCTCGTCACCCATCACGCCCACCGAGCGGACGGGCAGCAGCGCGGCGAACGCCTGGCTTGTCCCGGCCCCCTTTCCGAGCAGGCCGGCGCGGGACAACTCCTCGGTGAAGATGGCGTCCGCCGCCCGCAGACGGGCGACGCGTTCCGGGGTCACCTCGCCGAGCACGCGCACGGTCAGGCCCGGACCGGGGAACGGCTGCCGCCAAATCATGTTTTCCGGCAGCCCAAGCGCTTCGCCCACCGCCCGCACCTCGTCCTTGAACAGGTAGCGCAGCGGCTCCACCAGCGACAGTTCCATATCTTCCGGCAGGCCGCCCACGTTGTGGTGACTCTTGATCCTGGCCGCCTTGCTGCGATCCGGCGCGGCGGACTCGACCACGTCCGGGTAGATCGTGCCCTGGACGAGGAATTTGGGCGCGCCAAGTTTCTTCGCCTCGCGCTCGAAGATGCGGATAAACTTCTCGCCGACGATCTTGCGCTTTGCCTCCGGGTCGGTGACGTCTGCCAGCGCGGCGAAGAATTCAGCGGCGGCGTCCACGGCGACGAGTTCGACGCCCATCTGCTGGCGGAAGGTGCGCACCACCTGCTCCGGCTCGCCCTGGCGCAGGAGGCCGGTGTCCACGAAGACGGCCGCCAGTCCGTCGCCGACGGCGCGGTGGACGAGGGCGGCGGCCACCGATGAGTCCACGCCGCCGCTGACCGCCGCCAGGACGCGTTCCCCGCCCACCTGGGCGCGCACGCGGGCAATGCTCTGCCCGATGATCGAGGCCGGCGTCCAGTCCGGGGCGCAGCCGCAGACCTCAACGGCAAAGCGGCGTAAAATTTCCGCCCCGCCTTCGGTGTGCTTCACTTCGGGATGGAATTGCAAGCCGTAATAATTGCGGTCAAAATCGCCCATCGCGGCGAAGGGGCTGTTGCCCGATTTTGCCAGCGCGGCAAAGCCAGGCGGCAGTTCGGTGATGCGGTCGCCGTGCGACATCCAGACAGGGAAGGAAAGAACAGGTAATAAGGGATTAGGGAGTAGGGACTCGACACTGGCAGAGCCATATTCCCGCTCTAAGGACGGATTGACTTTGCCTCCCAGGGTGTGGGTCAGCAACTGCATCCCGTAGCAGATGCCGAGCACCGGCAGCCCGGACTGGAGCACGTAGCCGGGGAGGGTCGGCGCGCCCTCGGCATAGACCGAGGCTGGCCCGCCGGAGAGGATGAAACCGCGCGGCTGGAGGGCAAGCACGGTCTCGGCGGGCGTGTCCCAGGGGAAGAGTTCGCAATAGACGTGCGCCTCGCGCACCCGGCGGGCAATCAGTTGGGCGTACTGCGAGCCGAAGTCGAGGATGGCAATTGAGTCAGTCATATCCTGTTGCGTAGTGTGCGCCAGCCGACTCACTCGCCCTCGAAAACAATCCGGCCATTCTCCATTGAGACGATGACTGCCAGCGATTCAAGCGGCACGCCCAGAGAGGACAGGGCAGCGCGGCCGTTTTCGAAGGATTTTTCAATCAGCGTGCCGATGCCGACGATGGTCGCGCCGGCCGCCTGCGCCAGCCGGACGAGGCCGAGGATGGTGGCGCCGGAGGCCAGGAAGTCGTCAATGATGAGCACGCGCTCGCCGTCCGCCAGGTATTCGGGCGAGACGATGAGTTCGGTCATCACGCCTTTGGTGTGCGAGGGGGCCAGGGTGAGCAGCACCGTGTCGGGCATGGTGACCGGCTTGGTCTTGCGGGCATAGACGACCGGGATGCCCAAGTGCAAGGCGGCGGTAACTGCCGGGGCAATGCCGGAGATTTCGGCCGTCAGCACCTTGGTGGCGCCGACATGAGCGAACCTGCGGGCAAATTCGCGCCCGCAGGCGTCCATCAGCACCGGGTCAACCTGGTGGTTGATAAAACTGTCCACCTTGAGGATGCCGTTGCGCAGGATCTTTCCGTGCAAACGAATGCGTTCGATGAGTTCTTTCACAGCCACCTCCTGAAAAGTGTTCTGGACATTTTATCAAAAAACAGCGCAGAGGAATATGTTAGAATACTGAGCGTGAGCCGAAAACCTGTCCTCGTCCTGGCATCCAATTCGCCCCGGCGCAGTTCGTTGCTTGGACTGGGTGGTTGGATGTTCCACGTCTTCCCGACGGATGTGGACGAAAGTCAACGCCCCGGCGAAGCGCCGCGCGACTACGTTCTGCGTCTGGCCGAGAGCAAGGCCAAAGCCTGCGCCAGGTCAGCCCGCCCCGGCGAGGTGGTCCTTGCCGCCGACACCGCCGTCACGCTGGACGGGGAAATCCTCGGCAAACCGTCCGGCCTGGCCGAAGCGGCGGAGATGCTGCGCCGGCTGCGCGGCCGCAGCCATCAGGTCTACACCGCCATTGCCGTACTGGAGAACGAATCCGGCGCGCTCCTGACCGACGTGTGCGTCACCGAGGTCAACCTGCGCGCCTATACGGAAGAGGAGATCCGGGCTTACGTGCTCAGCGGCGATCCGCTGGACAAGGCCGGGGCCTACGCCATCCAGCACAACGGTTTCTGCCCGGTGGAGAACATGCAGGGGTGTTACGCCAGCGTGATGGGGCTGCCGCTCTGCCACCTCAGCCGCACCCTTGCCAAACTGGACATCTCCTCGATGACCCCGCTCGCCGTTCTGTGCCAGTCTGCCTTGAAATACAATTGTCCGATCTTTTCCCGCGTCCTGACTGGGGAAAACATCGGGTAACGAAAGGAAACTTTCCCCCATGAAACCTGCCCGTTGGATCTATGTGCTGGTGGCCGTCCTCCTGCTGCTGGCCGCTTGCAACCGCGCCACCGAGACCCCTCCCGGCCTGCCTACCCCTTCGACATACAACACCCCGGCTCCTAGCGTGGAGACCGCCATCCGCTCATTTCTCGATGCTTACTGTGTGCTGGATTACGCCAGCATGTACGCCATGCTGAGCGAGGAGAGCCGCGCCGCTGTGACGGAGGAGGCCTTCGCCGCGCGGCACAACGAGATCGTCAACGCCATGAGTCTGAGCCAGATAGATTATGCCATCCAGTCCACGCTGACAAACCCCGACGACGCCCAGGCCGCCTACCGCATCACGTATAAAACCATCCTGTTCGGCGACATCTCCCGCGACTTTGTCGTCAGCATGACGCTCCAGAACGGCAACTGGCTCATCCACTGGCACGACGGCCTGATCCTGCCCGAAGTGGCCGGAGGCAAAACGCTGGTAACCTATTACACTATTCCCACGCGCGGCAACATCTACGACCGCAACGGCGAAGCCATTGCCATCCAGACCGATGCTTATGCTCTCGGCCTGGTGGCCGGGGCAATCCCCGGTGATTTGGAGGATGCTGCCTTCCGAAAATTGTCGAACCTGACAGGCGTGCCCACCTCGCGTTTCTTGGAAGAATATTTCAATTACCCCAACGGTCTCTACGTGCCGGTGGGTGAAGCCACAACGGAAGCAACCGAAAATTCGGGCTTGCTGGAATTCTCCGGTGTGCAGGCTATCCCTTATACCTCGCGTTACTACTTCCCCAACGCTGCCCAGCAAACAGTCGGTCACCTGCTTTACATCAGCGAGGAAAATGTCAATGAATACCGCCGCAAAGGCTACAGCGGCGGGGAACGTGTCGGCGTGCAGGGCATCGAATTGTGGGCCGAAGACATCCTGCGCGGCCGCAACGCGGCGACCCTCTATGTGGCTACCGCCGACAAAACCCCCGAAACGGTCCTCGCCCAAGTGGATTCCCAGCCCGCCTCGTCTCTGACCCTGACGATTGACCGCGACCTCCAGCAGCAGGCCCAGGCTGCTATGGACGGCCTACCCGGCGCCATTGTGGTCATGGAAGTCAATACTGGGCGTATCCTCGCCATTGTCTCCTCTCCCGCGCCGGACACTAACTGGTACGACCCTGCCAACTACAATTTCATAGCCCTGGGCGATATGTTGAGCACGCCCGCCATCGAAAAGAATCGCGCCACCACCGGCACCTACCCGCTTGGCTCAGTTTTCAAAATCATCACCATGGCCGCCGCCATCGAGAGCGGCATCTTCACCCCTGATACCGTCTACAATTGCCCCTACACCTACACCGAGATCCCCGGCGTAACCCTCTACGACTGGACTTGGGAACGCTGCGAGAATGAAAAAGCCGAAACCGGCAAAGATACCTGCTCCCGTCCCAACAGCCAGCCAAGCGGCGACCTGACCCTCGTTCAGGGGTTGATGCGCTCCTGCGACCCGTGGTTCTACCACATCGGCTACACCCTCTACAATGCCGGCCTGACCGGTTCGATTACCGACATGGCCAAAGGCTTCGGCCTCGGCGAACTGACCGGAATCGAGCAGGTGGAAGAGTCTGCTGGCAACATCCCCCTGCCGACCGACGGGTTGAACGCTACCAGCCTGGCCATCGGGCAGGGCAACATGCTCGTCACCCCCTTGCAGGTGGCCGACTTCATCGCCGCCATCGCCAACGGCGGCACGCTCTACCGTCCGCAACTGGTGGAAAACATCCTGCCTGCGGTCGGCGACCCCATCCAGGTCTTCAAACCCGAAGCGCGCGGCACTCTGCCGATCAAACCCGAAACGCTCCAGGCCATCCAGGAGGGGATGCGCGCTGTGGCCGAGAACCCGCGCGGCACCGCCTACTCGCGCCTCGGCACCTTCGCCATCCCCACTGCCGGCAAAACCGGCACCGCCGAAAGCGGCTCGGCGAACCCGCAGGCCTGGTTTGCCGGCTACAGCCTGGTCAACCGCCCCGACAAACCCGACATTGCCGTGGCTGTTATCGTCGAAAACCAGGGCGAAGGCTCCATCTGGGCGCTGCCCATCTTCCGCCGCGTGATGGAAATCTACTTCTTCGGCAGCCCGCAGACGGTCTATCCCTGGGAAAAGACTTTTGGCTTGATAGACCCGGAGTACGGCATCATCGTGACGCCCACCCCCACACCCGAACCGTAACCGCCGAACGTATGCCGTCCGCCAGCACCGAACCCGGCCTCATCGTCCGTTCCCAGTCGGGGTTCTTCACCGTCCAGACGGCGGGCGGCGCGCTGACCTGTGTCCTGCGCGGCCGCCTCAAGCAGGGTCCCCGCCTGGGCGACATCGCCGCCGTCGGCGACCGGGTGCAGGTCTCGCGTCAGCCGGACGGGACGGGGACGATCGAGTCGGTCGAACCGCGCGGCAGGTCCCTGGTCCGGCTCGACCCGCGCCCGCAGGGAATCTATCAGCAGGTGCTGCTGGCGAATCCCGATCAGGCAGTGTTTGTCTTTGCCTGCGCGCGTCCGAGCCCTCATCTGCGCATGTTGGATCGTTTCCTGGTCATCGCCGAGAAGCAGGGCATTCCGGCGGTCATCGTCGCCAACAAGGTGGACCTGGTGGGGCAGGCCGAGGCCGAGCGGATGTTCGGCTTCTACCCGGCCATCGGCTATTCGTTGATCTACACCTGCGCCAGAAGCGGCCAGGGCGTGGACGAACTGCGGGCGCGGCTGACCGGCAAAGTGTCAGCGCTGGCCGGGCCGAGTGGAGTGGGCAAATCGAGCCTGCTCAACGCCGTCCAGCCGGGGCTGGGGCTGGCCGTGCGCGAGGTCAGCGAGGCGGTGCGCAAGGGGCGCCACACGACTACTGTGCGCGAACTGTTTCTGCTTGTAGGTGGCGGCTACGTGGCCGATACCCCCGGCCTGCGTTCCCTGGCGCTGTGGGATACCGAGCCGGAGGAACTGGACGGCTATTTCCCAGAGATCGCCCCGCTGGTGAACGCCTGCCAGTTCAGCAACTGCGCCCACAAGTCCGAGCCGGGCTGCGCGGTGCGGGCGGCGGTGGAGGCCGGCAAGGTGAGACCGGAGCGGTATGAGTCGTATTTGCGGTTGAGAGCGGGCGAGGAGT
>DYKZ01000136.1 GCA_020722345.1 Anaerolinea thermophila
TTTACCTGCAGTGCACAACTTTCGAGCCTGTCGTGCGTTATATTTTCGTGCAATCTTTCACGAGGAGAAAACTTATGCCATCCATTCTCGAAGTCAAACAAGAGGCAAAGATGAAGAAGAACTTCGTGACTCTGTGTCTCAGTGGTGAGAATTCAAGGTTTTTGCAGCAGAGTCAATATTTATCTGTAAAACGTGGCAGCGGTTCAAACTGAGTGGATGGGGCAAAATAAGCAAATGGTCATCGAAATCGTCAAACACAATTTTTTGTGACTTCTGTAAATGGCAGCATTTACCAGATTATGGGACTTCCCCAGCATCCCCTGTTCCCAAATCCGGCAACTCCTTCTCGATCTCATCGGGCGATTGACCCTTCTCCAGCCGGTCCACCACCTCGCTAAACGCTGGCGGCATGTCCTCGCCGAGTTCGCGTCCCATCTTGCGCATCAGGCGTCCCATCGCCTGCGGATCGTCCTCCAGCCCCGCCAGCGCGGCCGGATCGGACAGGTCTCCCATCAGAGATTCGACGCGGCTCTCGTCCGATTTCGCCACGCGGAGGCGCGTCAGCCGTCGGCGGACGCGGCGGCTCTTACAACGGGGGCAGGCAACCGGTCGCGCCCCGTATTCGGCGTAGGTCAGGAAAACGTCGAAGCGGTGGTTGCAGTCGAGACATACGTAGTCATAGAAAGGCATGGGGTAATTTTAACCCAAATCATTCTCCATTCAGGGACATCTGTGGTTTAATACAGCCATGAGCGATTCCGATTTCAACCTCTACAAGCCTCAGCCGCTGTTGGTGGTCATCTCCGGGCCTTCGGGCGTAGGGAAGGACAGCGTGGTCAACGTCATGAAGAAGCGTGGATTGCCGTTCCATTTCGTGGTTACGGCCACCACCCGCCCACGCCGCGCCGAGGAAGTGCATGGCCAGGACTACTTCTTCGTTTCGAAGGAAGAGTTCGCCCGCATGATCGAGCAGGATGAGTTGATCGAGTATGCCATCGTGTACAGCGACTACAAGGGCATCCCCAAGCAGCAGGTACGTGAGGCGCTGGCCTCGGGCAAGGATGTGATAATGCGGCTGGATGTGCAGGGCGCGGCCACGGTCCGTAAACTGGCGTCGGAGGCGGTGCTGATCTTCCTGACCACACAGAGCGAAACGGAACTCGTGGAGAGGCTGAAGGCGCGCCGGACTGATACTGCCGAGGACCTCAGCCTGCGCATTGCCACCGCCCGCCAGGAAATCAAACGCGCTGCTGAGTTCGATTACGTGGTCGTCAATGCCGATGGGCATCTTGAGGAGACGGCAAACACAGTCATCGCCATCATTGACGCAGAGCATCACCGCGTGAACCCGCGCACGGTGAATTTGTAGCCGGCAGAACAGGCGGTTTTGGCCGTGTCGCCGACGACTATCACGGGTTTCACAGGAGCGTCAACCCCGCAGGAGGGTTCTTGCGGGGATGAGTCGTATAATTGACTCATGCCCAAAACCCGCCTGGACCTGCTGCTTGTAGAACGCGGACTGGCTGAAAGCCGCGCCAAAGCCCAGGCCTTGATCATGGCCGGGCAAGTGCGCGTGGATGGGGAAATGGAGATCAAACCCTCGGCGCAGGTTAACCCTGCCGCCCGGCTGGACCTGGAGACGGGTCCGCGTTTCGTCTCGCGCGGCGGCGACAAACTGGAGGCCGCCCTGACCCGCTTCCCGGTCGAGGCGCCGGGGCGCATCTGCGCCGACGTAGGCTCGTCCACGGGCGGGTTCACCGATTGCCTGCTCCAGCGCGGCGCGGCCAAAGTCTACGCCATTGATGTGGGCAAGGGTCTCCTGCACTGGAAACTGCGCAACGACCCGCGCGTGGTCGTCATGGAAGAGACCAATGCCCGCTTCGTGGAGAAGTTGCCGGAGGCCGTCAGTCTCGTCACCGTGGACGCCTCATTTATCTCGTTGAAGATTCTGCTCCCTGTGATCAAGGGTTGGTTCGGCCTCCCACCCCTCCCCCTGAACTCGGAGAAGGGTCAAAAAAGTGATGTGATCGTTTTGATCAAGCCCCAATTCGAAGCCGGGCGCAAGGAGACGGCCCGGCATAAGGGCGTGGTGCGCGACCCGGCTGTCCACAAGGCAGTGCTGACCGATGTGCTATCCTTTACCCAAATACAGGGGTTTGCCGTGCGTGGCCTGATGCGCAGCCCGGTGCTAGGGCCAAAGGGGAATGTCGAATTCCTAGCCTGGCTGGAGGGGGGAGGTGGCGCCGGCCCGGACTTGTCGGCCCTGATTGCCGGCGCTCTGGAGGCGCGGTAGGAACCCTCACTCTCCCCTCAATCGCTTCACATGCAGACTGTTGTGACTGAAAGCAACCGCCCCTCCGCTTCAAGGCCGGTCGCCAGGAGAAAACCGCCCCGTTCAAATCCAAAGTATCCCTGCGCCTGCCGCGCAGGCTGCATTCCCAGATAGAAAGGTAGAAGGCATGAAGACCCATGAAACGCGCCAGAAAATGGCGGCTATCCTGAAAGATTTCGCCGACCGCATCGCGGCAGATAAGGAGTTGGCCGATTTTGCCAGAGGAGAGAATGCGGATTTTCTGTCCTTGCTCCTTCCTGTTCCCTCAATTGTCAAGACCGGAGACGTGCGCGACCAGATCCTGGCAATCACCAACGAACTCTACGCCAAAGGACTCATCACCGCCACCGGCGGCAACGTCAGCGCCCGCTGCGACGACAACCCGGACGAGATCTGGATCACGCCCTCGGCCATTTTCAAAGGCGCCCTGCGCCCGGAGATGATGGTGCGCATTGACCTGGATGGCAGGATCCTGAACGATACGGAGTACACCGCCTCCAGCGAGCGGAGAGTTCACTGCGCCATTTACAAGCGGCGGCCCGACCTCGCGGCGGTCATCCACACCCACGCCCCATACGCCACCCTGATGGCCCTGACCGGGACTTGCTTCCAACCCATCTCTACCGAGGCAGCCTTTGTGGGTGAGGTGCCGGTCGTGCCCTTCATCATGCCCGGCACAGAAGAACTGGGCGAAAAGGTGGCTGAGGCTATCGGAGAAGAGGGCATCGCCGCCCTGATGCAGAATCACGGCCTGGTAGTGGCCGGCGCCAGCCTGCGCCACGCTGCCGATATGACCGACGCAATCGAAGTTACCGCCCACAAACTCATCACCTGCCGCATGCTTGGCGCCGAACCGCCCCTCCTGCCAGAAGAAGCCATCCGGCAGTTGTGGGAGGTGGGCAGGATGATGGCGTGAAAACGGCAGGGGGTCACCCAGCCAGGCAGAGGTTGATAGCCCCTGATAGCCGCGCCGGGTAGAATACGATCATCACGTCAGACACAAACACTCCGATTTAGGGTAGAAAGGTTTTCCATGCGCCAAGTAGCCATCAT
Source organism: Anaerolinea thermophila (assembly GCA_020722345.1). Taxonomy (GTDB): domain Bacteria; phylum Chloroflexota; class Anaerolineae; order Anaerolineales; family Villigracilaceae; genus UBA877. The sequence goes on from DYKZ01000136.1 coordinate 3,386, forward strand.
CGGCATCGGTCAGACCAAAATTGACGAACACTGGAATAAATCCATCCGCGACCTCGCCGTGGAAGCCGTGCGCGCCGCGTTGAAAGACGCCGGGCGCGAGTCGGCAGACGGCCTCTTTGCCGGCAACATGATGTCGGGCATCCTCGACTTGCAGAACAACCTCGCCCCCCTTGTGGCGGATTTTGCCGGGCTGAAGGGCATCGAATCCGTCAAAGTGGATGCCGCCTGCGGGTCCGGCGGGGCCGCCCTGCGCGCCGGGCTGATGGCCGTTGCCTCCGGCGAACTCGAATCCGCCCTCGTGCTGGGCGTCGAGAAGATGACCGACCGCCACCCGCACGAGGTCACCGCCGCCCTGGCCACTGCCGCCGACGCCGATTTCGAGGTCGAGATGGGCGTCTCGTTCGTTGGGCTGAACGCGCTGCTCATGCGCCGCTACATGCACGAGTACGGCTGGAAGCACGCCGACTTCGCCCCCTTCGCCATCAACGCCCACGCCAACGCCGTCCACAACCCCTTTGCCCGCCTGCATCACAAGATCACAGTGGAGGACTTCGAGAATTCGGCCATGATCGCCACACCGATCAACCTGCTGGACGCCTCGCCCATCGGCGACGGCGCGGCCGCCCTCTACATCGTTCCCGCCGAGGCCCTGCGCGGCGGGACCCGTATCCTGGTCGCCGGTTCGGCGGCCGCCACCGACACGATTGCCGTCCATGACCGCGCCGACGCGCTCTTCCTGAGCGCGGCCTACAAGTCGGCGCAGGCGGCCTATCAACAGGCGGGGGTAGGCCCGCAGGATATTGACGTGTTCGAACTGCACGATGCCTTCACCATCATGTCGGCGCTCTCGCTGGAGGCCTGCGGATTCGCCGAGCGCGGACAGGGCATCCGCCTCGGCCTGGAGGGCGACATCCTGCCCGGCGGGCGCATCCCGGTGACGACGCGCGGCGGGTTGAAGGCGCGCGGCCACCCGGTCGGCGCGACGGGCGTGTACCAGATTGTCGAGGTGGTTCAGCAACTGCGCGGCGAGTGCGGCAGCACCCAGGTCCCGGAGGCGCGCATCGGCATGGCGCAGAACATCGGCGGCAGCGGGGCGACCATCGTCACACACATCCTGAAGCGGGAACCGTAGGGCGAGTATGTTGCCCTGCTCTTTGATACAATAGTCCCCATGCGTCTCAAACCCACCCGTTTTCTCATCCGCCTCCTTCTGCGGCTCCTCACTCGCATTGAAGTCCGCCACCGGGAGCACATCCCCGCCGAGGGGAATTTTGTCATCGCTTCCAATCACCTTGGCCTGGTGGACGCCTTCCTACCCTTCTACATCATCAACAATACCAATCTCGTTCTGCTGGTGGGCGAGAAATGGGAAAAGATGTGGATCATGCGCTGGCTGGGCAGGCGGCTGAACTTCGTCTTCGTGGACCGCTTCAACCCGGACATCCGCGCCATCCGCGAGGTGATCTCCCGCATGAAACAGGGCGAGATCCTGGTCATCACCCCGGAGGGGACACGCTCCAAGGTTGGCTATCTCATCGAGGGCAAGCAGGGCGTCAGTTACCTGGCCGCCAAACTGGGATTGCCGATCCTGCCGGCGGGCATCTCCGGCACGTTCGATCCGTTTTTCTTCGGGCAGTTGAAACGCCTGAAGCGGCCGCGCGTGACCGTGAACCTGGGCCCGCTTTTCTCCCTGCCGCCGCTCCCCGTCGAAGGACGTGAGGAGGCGCTCCAGAATTACACCGATGAGATCATGTGCCGCATTGCGGCGCTCCTCCCAGAAGGCCAGCGCGGTGTCTATGCGGAACACGCGCGGCTGAAGGAATTGCTCGGCGAATCCAGCGCGGCAGGCTAACGGTCCGGGCAGAACGGGGTTGTATCAGAGAGCATGAACAAATTCACCCATAGAGTCTTCCGGTTTGTCATCCGCGCCCTCCTGCGTCTGATTGCCGATATCGAGTTGGTCGGCTTCGACAAACTCCCCGCCAGTGGGGGCTACATCATCGCATCCAACCACATCGGTCGGCTGGACGCGGCCATCCCCTATTTTGTCCTCGACCGCCCCGACATCATCATGGTCGTGGCAGAGAAATACCAGAAATATGCCTTCTACCGCTGGCTGGTGCGGATTACGAACGGTATGTTCATTGACCGGCACAACGCCGACATCGGCGCCATCCGCGAGACCCTGCGCCGGCTGCGCGCTGGCGGTATTTTTACCATCACTCCGGAGGGGACGCGCTCCAAATCCGGCAACTTGATCGAGGCCAAAGCGGGGGCCATCTACCTGGCCTGGAAGGCAGGCGTGCCCGTGCTGCCGGTGGCATTGACCGGCTGCGAAGATGCCGTGGTGGTGGCGCGCCTGAAGCGCTTCAAGCGGCTGCACATTCGCGCCATGGCCGGGGAATTCTTCAGCCTGCCGCAGGAAGTGAGAGGCCGGGAACGGGAGGCGGTCATGAAGAAGTACACAGACGAGGTGATGTGCCGCATTGCGGCGCTGTTACCCCCAGAGCGGCGCGGCGTGTATGCAGAACATCCGAGGTTGAGAGAGTTGCTGTCAGAAATGTGACGGTCGCTTTGAAAGCGACCGTCACATTTTTAGCGAGGATCCACCACACGCCCCATAA
>DYKZ01000137.1 GCA_020722345.1 Anaerolinea thermophila
TCGGGCACGAGCGAGGCAAATACCACAGCGCGCGACGCCGCCAGCGGCCGCCGCGCCCACCACAGGTGCAGCGTCGAGATGTGCCCGTGCCGCAGCGATTTGTCCCGCACGCTCTCCGCCGAGATCTCCCGGATGGGCAGCGCCACCTCGATGAGGCGCGGGCAGTACTCAGTCATCTTCTCCTCCGTAGGATCGCTTTAACCGCTCCAGGCATTCAATGGCACGTCTCAAACTGTCGCAACATCTGGCGGCCACCTCCGGGTCCCAGCCGGACGACGCGAACTCGATGAGCCGCGATGGATAGGCGGGACCGATTGACCTGCCGCTGCCAGGACGCGGAACCATGTCTTTCTGTATCTCGCGGCTTCGGGATTGGCGCGCCAGGTCCACCATGGCTTGTTTCGGATCGTTCAAACTTTCAGGTTCAGTAGGAACCCTTGCCTGGGCCACCCGCAGAAACGATGCGATGCCTTGAGGGTCAGCCAACAACCAGGCTTCGATTTCACGCACAGCGATGCGAAAGCACATGAACGGCGCGGGGTCGGGCAGCCACTTCGCCCGGAAGAGCGGCGCGCAATCCGCGCTGTGGTCGAGATCGACAACCACGATCCATGGTCCGTGCTGAGCGGCATTATTGTAGCCATGGATTCTCTGCCGCAGATTCGTCTTGCCCTTCTTGACGTGCACGGCCCCGGGCCGGGCGTTCACATGCTGCACAAGCCTTCGAACCACGGCTTCGTCCACATCGCCCTCCACGGCGGCGCTGATGACGACCTCTGAGGACATCTCACAGGTCTCCAAACAGCGGGAGTTGCTTGGCCTTTTCCGGGCGGGTCTTAGGTAGGATCGCCTCCGCTAACGTGACACCACCTTCCAGGAGTAGCGGTATTTCTTCGTGTTCGCGGGCCAACGTGACCTCGGTACCCTCCGGACTCGGACGCAGCAACAATACCTCATCGAGACCAATGCCTTCGTCTTGAAGCAATTCCGGAGAATGCGTGCTCACAATGATCTGCCTTCCTGTACGTCGCACGACTCGGGCGAACATCTGCGGGAGAAAGCGGATCACTTCTGGATGCAGAGAGAGTTCCGGCTCTTCGAGCAAAAGGGGACCTCCGCCTTCCATCGCCGCCCAAAGAAGTCCCATGAGGCGCAATGTCCCGTCTGAAAGCTGTTCCTCGTTCTGCCATGCCCCACTTTTCCGCCAGTGGTTGTACTTTGCGCGCAGGTGGGGCGTCCCGCGATCATCGCGCCACAGCTCGATTTCTTGTAGTTGTGGGACGGCGACACGAAGCGCATTCTGAATCCTTCGCAGTCGTGCTTTCTGCGTCCGCTCCGTTGTTTTGGCGATCTGCTCCAGGAAATCGCCTCCGAAGGGGTCGTTGGTCCGGCCCACGGAGCGATCCGGCTCACGCACGAGCTGGGGGACAATGTGAAGATAGCGCACGGACTCGAAGAAGCTCACGAGTTCCCGGAAGGGTCGGTTGACGTTCACCTGCTCAAGATAGGTCTGAGTCAGGCGTTCCGGATCTCCGCGATCGTCGCCATTCGGCCGGTCAACCAGCAACTCATCACCGCAGCGTACCGTTTCTTGTTTTATCAGCGGACGGCGCTGATTGTTCTGGCCGAAATGCAGCTCGTATTGCCATTTGGGTGTGCCTTCCGGCTCATCAACAACAACATGCACTTTGACGTCAGGATGGCGACGGGCCGCCAGACAACGGATGGCGCTCACACCGCCGCGCAGCCTGATGGCTTCGCGAAAACCACCTCCCGGCAACACCAGGTCCCGGAGGAATCGAAACAAGTCAAGGAAATTTGATTTCCCCGATGCGTTTGGGCCAACAAGAAACGCTCGTTGTTGCAGCGGGACTTTGATTCCGGCGAAGTTCTTCCAATTCTCAAGCTCGATCAACGAGAAACGCATTTGAGCGGCTCCTTTGCGCGTCATGGCATTTCCTCGACGAGGATCCCATGCTGCACCCAGTCGCTCTCTTCGACGAGGTACTGGATCTGCCGATACAGCATCTCCGGGCTGAGCCTGGAGATGGGGTCCTGGATGATGCGCAGCCGAGGGCGAGCGCCCTTGCAGAAGGTGACGACGTAGAGCCAGGCCCGCTCGCCGAGCTGGCGAAGCTTGTCCACCTCCGGGCCAGTCAGGACGATGGCGCCCGACCGGGCGCGGCCCTTGACCTCGATGAAGCGCTTCTCTCCATTTGGGCCCTCAGAGCGAATGTCGTAGTGCTCGCCGTCACCGCTTACGTCCGTGGGCGACCACCCGCGGCTGCGTTCGTAGCGCATAGCAACATCTGTGGCGATGGCCTCGATCTCGTCGTCGCGGCGCATCGGGACGCCCTTCGACGGCGCTTCCTCATCGCTCTCCACTGTCGCCACGGGAACGGGGGCGACCACGGCCTCGGTGAGAATGTCGGGGAGGTTTGCGGTCAGCTTCATCATGAGTTCCAGTTCTTTCAGGCGATTGGCCTTTCGCACCTTGAGTTCCTCGACGCGCTGCCGAAGCCGTTCACGTTCCTCGGCGTTGTCGTCGCCAAAGAGTTGCGCCTGTTGAAGATCGTTCAGATCCTCCTGCAGTTCGAGGATGAGATCCGTGAAGGCCGTGTTCAGGTATTCCCGGCGCAGGGCGCACTCTTCGGCTCGAACGGCCTTCACCTGGTCGAGCTGCCACTCCGTGATCTGCTCGTAGGCCCACGCTTGGACATTTTCGATTTGCGATTGCTCATTTTCGATTGATGCCAGGAAATCGCCAATCGAGGATCGGCAATCGGCAATGGATTCTGGAGCGATGCAGTTGAGCAGATAGGAAGGCGATGTCGTGCGCAGGCCCATGTGATCCTGAATGACTACGGCCAGCCGCTCGTGTGCTATTTTTCTCTTAAGCTGTGCAGGCTGGAAGCCTGCCCCCTGACTATCCTCGATGGTCGAGCGTACGAGCCAGACACGCTGGGGCCTGGCGATGTTCGGGTCCACGAGGGTGGCCCCTTTGGCGAAGGCCTGCTGCGCCTCCTGAATCGCCCACTTGATTAGGGTGTCGAAGAGCGGATGCCCGGGGCCCATGAGCTTGGTACGCTCGGGGACACGCACCTTGCTCGCGACGCTGACGAGCTGTTTGTCGAAGACGAAGGGCGTGTCGTAGTTGTCAGACAGGGGCTGCCTCCGCTTCCGGGCGAGCTCAAGGAGGGCGGTCGGCGTGGGACCGATGTGCCACACCGGGAAGTGGTCGTCTTTCCGGAGTGTGCCGCCGCAAGCCGTCCACGCACGCTCGAAGAACCGTTGGATGAAGAGCGGCTGAAGCCGGCGCTCGTCGGATGCGTCGCGCAGCTCACGCGCCGTCTTGAGATCGAGACGCGAGGCGAGGGAGGTCTTCTTCTGGAGGGCCATGAGACGCCCGGCCCTTTCGTTCGACGCCGTCGACAGGGCGGCGTCGGTTTCCTGCACGCTGGCCGATTCATCGTCCGTGTCAATGGCGTTTTCGATCAGTCGTACCAGCGGCACATCCTCCAGCCATTCGTCGATCACGTCATAGACCCGGTCGGACCCCATTTGCTCGCGCATGACATCCAACTTCGAGAGGACCTTTTGGATGACCGATCCCTCCCGAGTGTTCTGAGCAACCATGTTGTAGACCCAAACATCGTCGGCCTGACCGTACCGATGGATGCGCCCCATGCGCTGTTCGAGCCTGTTCGGGTTCCACGGGATGTCCCAGTTGATGAGGTAACGGCAGAACTGAAGGTTGATGCCTTCGCCCGCCGCGTCGGTGGCGACCATGATCTTCGCGCGCGTCCTGAACTCGCGCTGGGCCTGCTTGCGGGAGTCCACGTCCATGCCGCCATGGATCGTGGCGACCGTGTACCCCTTCTCTTCGAGCCGCTTGGCGAGACTGTTCAGCGTGTCGCGATGCTCGGTGAAGATCACAAGCTTCTCGTCCTCCGCGCGGATCACGTCGGAGGAATCGAGAACGGCGAGGAGTTCGGCGAACTTCGCTTCCTTGTGGTGTTTCAGACTCTCCGCCAGCCGAAAGAGCCGTTCGACTTCGTCCCGCTCTTCCTCGACCTTGTCTGGGTCATCCGTCAGCACCTGGCGGAAGATCCTCTGGTCGATCCGCTCGCGTTCCTCTTCGGTCAGGTCCTCGTATTCCGTGATGTCGCGCGGATCGCCGGCATCCGGCGTTCCCCGGAACAGCCGCTTCTTCTCCGCCTCGGACCGGCTCGAATCGCGCAGGATGGAGAGGACCTCGTTGAGGGCGCGCAGCCGGTTTTCCAGGGTCCGCGTGATCGCGTAGAGGCTGCTGGCGAGACGCCGCTGCATCACCATGAGGGTAAGCTCGACGTTCCGGTTCCTCTTGGCCTTGGCCTCCCTGCGCTTCGAGCGGACGTAGCTCGTCACCTCGTCATAAAGCGTCTTCTCCTCCGGCGTGAGGTCGTAGCCGGTCGTCTTCGTGTGGCGATCCTTGAAGAGCGCGTGGTTGTCCCAATCGACCATCTCCTCTTTCAGGCGACGGAGGAAGAATCGGTTCCGTGCTTTGCTGATCGGGCGCTCGTCTTCGAAGTCCTCTTCACCGGAGGTTCCGTAGGGCGCTGCCTGTTCGCAAACCCGGTCGGCGACGTGCTCATCCTTCTGGAAGAGGTCCTCGTCGAGGAGCATGAGCAAACGGCGGAACGTGTCCTTTCTTCCTCGGTGCGGGGTCGCTGTCAAGAACAGCAAGTGGTCGGTCTTGCCGGCGAGGGCCTTTACTGCCTTGTACCGCCCGCTCTCCTCGAGCTTGGTGCCGTACTCGTAGGCAGAGAGCTTGTGGGCCTCGTCGACCACCACGAGGTCCCACTGCGTCTCGGAGGCGGCCTTGAGACAGCCCTCATTTCGGGCGAGGAAATCGATGGACATCACAAAGATGCCCTCTTCGTAGCGGGAGAACTGGCCCGGTTCGGCGTCGAAAGAGGCGCGATTCACGAGCCGTGCGGAGAGGCCGAACTTCTCCTGGAGCTCCTCTTCGGCCCACTGCTTGGTCAGGCCGCCCGGGGTGATGATGAGGACTTTTTGAAGCACTCCCCTGAAGAGCAGCTCCTTGATCAGAAGCCCGGTCATGATCGTCTTGCCTGCTCCCGTGTCGTCGGCAAGAAGGAACCGGATTCTCGGAAGCGGGAGGAGGTAGCGATAGACAGCCTCGACCTGGTGAGGAAGCGGATCCACAATGCTGGAGTTGACCGCGAATAGCGGGTCGAACTGGTGAGCGATGCTGATGCGCTCTGCCTCGGCACCGAGGAGGAAGAGCCTGGCATCGCCATCGAACGTATGCTTCTTTCCGCGAACCTTGACGAGGGCCGCGAGCTCCTCCGCGCCCAGCGGACGCCTCACCATCCGGCGGGACTGCAGCCCGACGCCTTCGACCAGCGTCTTGCCGCCGAAGGGGGCGACGCGTTGGATCTCGACGAGTTCGAAGGACTCCAGGCCCGAAACCACGTCGCCCGGGACGAGGTTGTTATGATGTTCGTTCACATCGATCTCGATCTTTCATCGTGTCGCGCATTGCGGCGATGGTGGTAGAGGGGTCTGACGCAAAGCTCCCTGGGCCGCAGGCGATCCAGTGAGCTGGTTGTTGGCCATTTATTTTATCGTACATCGTTTAGGGAGTGATATCAGCTCCATTTGGCCAGGAAATAGCTCCACCTTCTATTGCTGCTTCCGCTGAAAAAACCTAAAAATCTGATCCTGCTCAAAAAGCCCGAGATGCAAGGCGCAAAATATTTCAGGAATGATGCGTATTTAGCGTACTCCGCAGTGACTGGAAAATTGAAGTAAGGCCGCGAGAATCGGGTTTTTTGAGCGGGATCAGGTGGTAGGTCGGGTTAGCGCAGCGTAACCCGACCTACGGCGTCCGGGTTCACCGCCGGCCTGCCCGCAAACCGCGGCGGGATCTCGATCATG
>DYKZ01000138.1 GCA_020722345.1 Anaerolinea thermophila
TCGTTGCCTTTGTGTCCTTCGTGTTTAAAAAGGTTTTTGCAGTGGACTCATCATTAATCCCTGAAGGAGATTTCTTTTTATGAACGGAGAACCCATTCACGTTACGGATGCTGCTTTTGAAAAAACTGTCCTGCAAAACCCGCTGCCGGTGATTGTGGACTTATGGGCGCCCTGGTGCGGCCCGTGCAAGATGATTGCCCCGATGCTGGAGAAGATTGCCAAAGAGAACGCCGGCAAACTGGTGGTGGCCAAGGTCAATACGGACGAGAATCCCGAATATGCCATGAAATACGGCGTGCAAGGCATCCCCACTCTGCTGTTCATTTACGGCGGGAAGGTCGTCCATCGCCAGGTGGGCGCGCTGCCCGAGCGCATGCTGCGCCAGGCGGTGACGCGGTTCATGGAAGTGGCGAAGTAGCAATTAGCGGTCAGCGCTTGGCTGTCAGCATTGAAGCGAAAAATCAAGGCCCTCGGTAGAGGGCCTTTTTCGTTGTCGGATAAGGCAGGCAACCTATTTTTCGGTGGCGCGTTCGATCTTCGCTCCCAGGAGGCGCAGTTTTTCGTCCACCCGCTCGTAGCCGCGGTCTATCTGCCCGGCGTTGCGGATGGTCGTCTGTCCTTCGGCGGCCAGGGCGGCCAGCAGGAGCGCCATGCCGGCGCGGATGTCGGGGCTTTCCACTTTCTCGCCGTAGAGTTGCGTCGGTCCGTTGACGATGCAGCGGTGCGGGTCGCACAGGATGATCTGCGCTCCCATGCTCTTGAGTTTGTCAGTAAAGTACATGCGCCCCTCGAACATCCAGTTGTGGAACAGCACACTGCCGCGCGACTGCGTTGCCACCACAATGGCGATGCTCATCAGGTCGGTGGGAAACGCCGGCCAGATGTTGGTCTTGATCTCCGGCACGGCCCCGCCCAGGTCTGGCTCGATTTTTAGACGCTGGCGCGGCGGCACGACGATGTCCTCCCCCTCCACCAGCCAGCGCACCCCCAACCGCCCAAAGACCATGCGGATCATATCGAGATACTGCGGCCCGGCATTGCGGATGCGCAGTTCGCCGCCTGTGACCGCCGCCGCGCCGATGTAACTGACCACCTCCAAGTAATCAGGGCCGACGGTCGCTTCGCCGCCATGCAATTCGTCCACGCCCTCGATGACAAGCGTATTGGACCCGATGCCTGTGATGCGCGCCCCCATCGTATTCAGCATCTGACAGAGTTCCTGCACGTGCGGCTCAGAGGCCGCGTTGCGGATGACAGTTGTCCCTTTAGCGGTGGCCGCCGCCATGACAGCGTTCTCGGTGCCGGTGACGGAGGCTTCGTCCAGCAGGAAATCGGCGCCCTTCAAACGTTTGCGCGCCTGGAAGTCGAATGAGCGCCGGTAATGCACCTCCGCGCCCAAGGCTTTGAGCGCCAGGAGGTGGGTATCCAGGCGGCGGCGGCCAATCACGTCCCCGCCGGGGGGCGGGAGGTGGATCTCGCCAACACGGGCAATCATCGGCCCGGCCAGCAGGATGGAGGCGCGGATACGGGCACACAGATCCGGGTCGAGGTCGGCAGGCCGGACGGTCCGGGCGGTAATGCGCCAGGAGTTGCCTCCCAGTTCCTCGACGTTGACGCCCAGCCGGGAGATGAGTTGGCGCATGTCGCGCACGTCGCGGATATCCGGCAGGTTATGCAGGATGACGGGGTCTTTCGTCAAGAGAGCGGCTGCCAGCATGGGAAGGGCTGCATTCTTGTTGCCCGAAGGGGTGATTTCGCCTTTCAGGGGAATGCCGCCTTCGATGACAAATTTTTCCATAGCATCTCCTGTGTTGTTTGGGCTGGATTGTAAGATAGATTTGGTTTTCCAACAAGAAAATCCGAACTTCTGACTACGCGCAGCCGTTATTATCCTGCAAGGGAATCTGGGAGAAATTCCGGCTATAATCGGCGCATGGACATCATCAAGATGATAGTTTCCCTCCTTCTCGGCTGGCTGGGCGGCTGGCTGGTCAACTACCTGGCGGACGTGCTTCCAATCACCCGCAGTTTCAGCCGTCCGGTCTGCCCGCGCTGCCAGGCCGTCCGCAAGCCGCTGGATTACCTGTTCTTCCGCAAATGTGGACAGTGCGGCGCGCCGCGCACGCTCCGGTCATGGCTGACCCAGATTCTCCTGACGGTCATCTCGCTGCTGCTCTGGCTTTTTTCCCCCTCCTACCTCCCCTACCCCCTCGCCCTGACGCTGGTGCTTTATTTCAGCGTGATCGCTGTCATTGACCTGGAATACCGCGCCATCCTGCACCCGGTCAGTTTGTTCGGCGCGCTGCTGGGACTTGGGACCGGCATCTACCTGCGCAGCGGCGAAAGCCTGCTGGAAGGTGTGACAACCACACTGATCGGCGGCGCGGTCGGCTTTGCCATCATGCTGGTTTTCTATCTGCTCGGCGAGGCCTACGTCCGCCGCATGGCCAAGAAAAAGGGACTCCCGGCCGACGAGGTGGCGCTGGGCTTCGGCGATGTCAACCTGGCGGGAATCGTTGGCCTGATCTTGGGCTGGCCCGCCGTCCTGACCGGCCTGTTCTTTGCCATCCTGGCCGGCGGACTCACCAGCCTGGTGATCATCATCGTCATGGTGCTGGCGAAAAGATATCAGGCTTTCACGGCCATCCCCTACGCTCCCTTCCTGATTCTGGGTGCCCTTTATTTGTTACTGACCGCCTGAGAGCGCCGAATAACCAAAGAGCATGGAATAGTTACGTTCCATGCTCTTTTTATTTTGGGCTCTCTACCGTACGATACCCAGATGGGACGCGGACGAGCGCGGAAAACGCGGAGAAATTCCTGTAAAATCCGCGCACATTCGCGTTAACCCGCGTCCAATTTCCGACATGTACGGTAGAGAGATTTTGGGAAGCAATACCAAGACAACGAGGGCTATTCCTCGTCGGTGCCGCGCAGGGTGTTGCTCAGCGGGGACGTCCCCAGGCGGTAGCCGAAGCCGCGCACAGTGCGCACCCAGACCGGGTTGGAGGGGATGCGCTCCACCTTCTTGCGCAGCAGGAGGATGTAGCGCCGCACCAGCGACGGGTCATCGCGGTCGAAGCCCCATACCTCGTGCATCAGGTCTTCGTCGGAAACCACGCCCCCCTTGCGCCGCACGAGGGCCTCGAGCAGGCGGAACTCGGTAGGAGTCAGTTCGAGCAATTGCCCGGCCACCGTGGCCTGGAACTTCTTCAGGTCGAGGGCAATATCGCCGTGAACCAGGACGCCGGCGCGTTCGTCCGATACCCGCAGGCGGCTCAGCACAGCCTGGATGCGCGCCACCAGTTCGGCAAAACTAAACGGCTTGGTAACGTAGTCATCCACCCCCAGGCGGAAGCCGCGCAACTTATCCGACTCGGTGGCTTTGGCCGTCAGCATGATGACCGGCACCTCGGTCATCTCGCGCAGGCGGGCGCAGACCTCCCAGCCGTCCATGCCGGGGAGCATCACATCCAGCAGAACCAGGTCGGGGCGTTCGCTGTAGGCCAGGCGCAGGCCGTCCTTGCCGGTCGGCGCCTCATACACCTCGAAACCGCTCTCGCGCAGGTACTGTCCCAGCAGTTTCAGGAGCGTCTGGTCATCGTCAATGAGGAGGAGTCGATAGTTCATTTCAGCACCTTCAGGTCGAAGTAGAAACACGCGCCGCCATCGGCCGGCGCCTCGTAGAGGAGATTGCTTTTCTGGGCGAGCATCAACTGGCGTGACAAATACAGGCCGAGGCCATACCCGTAGATGGACTGCGAATCCTTTGCCTCAAGCCGCTGGAAACGCGTGAAAAGCAGTTTCAGTTTTTCGGGCGGGATGCCAGGCCCCCGGTCCGTCACCCGGACCCGCATCCTGTTCCTGACCATCAGGGCATCCACAGCCACCGGGCCATCCGGCGCGTATTTCAAGGCGTTATCCAGCAACTGCGAGAGGACGCTGTGCAGGAAACTCTCATCGGCCAGCGCCATCGGCGCGTCGGACGGCAGGGATACCTGGATGCGCTCCGCGCCGGGGATGCCTGTCAGCGTCCGCAGCACATCCTTGATTACGAGAGACAGGTCCACCGGTTCAAGTTGAACGGCCAGCCGTCCGGCTTCCAGCGCGGAAAGGTCGAGGACGTTTTCCACGAAATGCGCCAGGCGCTGGACCTCGGACTTCATCAACTGCATGGCGTCCTTGTCTTCGGGGCGGCGTCCCGGACGCGCCAGCAGCAGTTCCAATCCGCCATGCAGGCTGGTGAGAGGGGTGCGCAGTTCGTGCGAGACCATGGAGACGAAATCGCTCTTCAGTTTGTCGAGAGCCTGCAACATGCGGTTCTGCTCTTCCAACTGGAGATAGGCATCCTGGAGTACGCGGGTGCGCTCGGCCACCTTCTCTTCCAGTTGGGCGTTCAACTCTTCCAGCCGCCGGGAAACAGCCTGCAAGTCCTGGTAGGCTTTTTCAAGGGCGCGCTGCTGGTCTTTCTGTTCACGTATGTCATAAGCCACGCCGGCAATCAAAGGCTTGCGGTTGTCTGTGAAGATTGGGCTGAGAGAAAGCAGGTGCGGCGCGCCGGAGGCAAGCAATTGCACCTCGGTGCTAACCGAGTGGGTTGCAGCGTTCTTGAGCAGATCTTTGTTGAAAGCCGGCCCGCCGAAAAAGTCGGACAGGGGGCGACCAAGCACTTGGGTTTCCGACAAGCCGAGTTTACGCACCAGGACGGGGTTGAGAAGCAGGATTTTCCCTTTTTCGTCGCAGATGAAGGTCGGTTCGGCCAGCCCGGCGAACAACTGCCAGTATTTATATAATTCCATCTCCCCGGCGCGCACGCCGAGGCGGATGATGAGCGCCAGGCTAAGGATGAGCGTCATCCATAACCCATAGGCAGACAGTTCTCCGCGCAGACGCCAGTCGGCGAGGATGAACCAGATCAGGGTCAATACCAGGACGATGGGCAGGATGTTCTGGAGGCGCGCCGCTGTATCAGGACTCCTCGGGGGCTGCTCCTCGGCAGGATAGTTTGAGGGGCGAGCAACTTCGAGGGCAATGGTCAAGCCAAAGACCAGGCCGCCAACCGTCCATCCAAGACTGGCAAAATTGCCGACCTGGAAGGCTTGGACCAGTGCCTGGTAACTGTAAATGTAGTCCGAGATCAGGAACAGCAGTAAGCCAAGACCCAGCAGCAGCGAGGTGCGCCGCGCCAGGGAACTGGCAAGCAGGGTGTTGAACAGGATCATCAGCAGCACCAGGTCTGCAATGGGGTAGACCAGCGGGAGCAGCGTCAGCAGACTGCCGGGGTTGGACTGGGCCGCAGGGCGGGCAATGATCAGCCAGCCAAGCACCGCGACTACGCCGGAAGAAATGGCAGCGTCAAGGATGAAGCGGAACCGGGAGGGCACGAAACGGTTCCGGGAAGGATAGAAAACGAGGGCGAGCAGCACAAAGGGGTAAGCGAGGAAATTGAGGATGTCGGCCAGGGAAAACTTGGGCAGCGGCACCGGCAGCATGACCTGGTAGTAGGTGCGGACGAAATTCCCGGCTGCCCACAAGGTGAAGGCAAAACCCCAAAAAAGCCACGACCAGCGCGCCGGTCTGGGCAGGAGCGGGCGCGCCAGGAAAGTCAGCAGCGCGGCAGCGGCAACCGGTACCAGGATGGCGAGGCTGCCGATCAGGGGGCGGCTGACGGAAGCGGATGGACGCAGGAAAAGCCAAACGATGTAAACAAGCAAAAGGAGGCAGGATTCGATCAAAATCCGCTTCCAGTCCAAGGCCCATGGAAGGAGTCTGCGCAGAAGTTTTCGCATAAATTGCCCGATCCCGGGCGCAATAACGGCTGCGTCTGGATGACTTGCAGAGGTAATTATACCCATCTTCCCGGCCAAAAGGCAGAAGTGCGCCAGTAGGGCAATCGCATTTGGAATGTGAGAGAATTGGTTTGAGCGACGAGGAGGCTCA
>DYKZ01000139.1 GCA_020722345.1 Anaerolinea thermophila
GATCGTCGCATTGGCGGAGACTCCATAGATGTCCACCCCGCTGAGCGGGTCATAGCGGCGCTCGCTTGAGTAGATGTTGTGGACCGACTGCGGCAGGCTGATGTCGCCGGGCAGGCTGGACCATTCTACGCGGGCCCGGTTGCTCACGCCGCTTCCGGGCGGAATGTTCTGCATCTGCGCCTGGAACTGGATGACCGAATTGCCCGGCAGGAGCGGGAAATCGTCCCATCTTACCTGCAGTGTGGGTGCGGCCGTGTCGTCAAGCGTGGTGGGGGCGATGCCGCTGACGTAGGTGAGCGTGCCGGGCACGTAAGTCAAGCCGGCTGGCACGATGTCTTCGAGCAGCACATCGTAGGCGTCGGCGGTGGAGTTGGTGCTGTGCTCGACGGTAAGCGTGAAGGTGATGATCGTACCAGGCACGGCAATGCTTACGTCGGCGGTCTTTTCCAGCAGCAGATCGGATTCAACGATAACGAGCGGCTGCGGAGAGACAGTTTGTAGCGGACCAGCCGACCAATTGAGGGTCACGCTGTTGTTCAGGTCAACCGTCTCCTGGTTTTCGATGATGTCAAGCACAACTACCCGATACTGAATCGTGATCAGGCCAACCGCTCCGCTGGTATTTTCCAGGTCGCCGAAGTTGAAGACCACCTGGCGGCCTGCGTTGGACAAGTTGGATGGGTCGCCCACCGGGCTAACTGTCGGCGAACTGCACACGCTGGCAAACCCGCCTGGCGTGCTTGTCGTGATGCCGGCTGTGGCAGTGATGGTAACGCAATCCATGTATGCCAAGCCAAGGTCGAGAACGTCCGTGATTGTGACGCCCGTGGTAGTTCCCACCGGGACGTTGAAATCAACCTGGTAGGTGATGATCTCGCCAATAGCCACCTCTGGCAGGAGGGTCGCGCCATGATTGTCTCCCACGGCGCTCTTGCTCAGGCTCTTTTGCACCACAAGGTCAATCGTCGAGTTGGTGTAGTAATCATTGGGGGTTGTGCCGGAGCCAGTGCGCTCGTCCGGGTTCGGACCGGCGGTGGAGGTCCAGTTGACGTTGGCGGTGTTGGTGATGACCTGGTTGAGTACGACCGTGCTGGCAACTGTCGCCTTGAACTCGATGGTGACCGTGCTGCCATCATCTGGAATGGAAGCCACGAGGATTTCCACCCGATTGCCGGACGAGTTGTTCGTTACGCCGGCGGCCGAGCCGCCCAGGGTCACGGTGACAGAGGCCGGGTTCAGGGTGAGTTCGGCAGGCAGGTCATCGTAGATGAGCACATCGTAGGCGCCCGAATTGCTGGCCGCATCGTGCTGGATGGTCAGGGTGAAGGTCACCACCTGGTTGGCGCCAGGGTAAATATCGTTGGCCGTCTTGACAATGGTCAGGATGGGTTCGATGATGTTGATCGACTCCGTATCCGTGTAGTCGGTCCCGCTGACTGTCATGGTCGCCGAATTGACCAGAGGAGGCGGCGATTGCTGATTGCCTGCTTCGTTCAGCACAACAGCCTGGAAGCGGACGCTGAACGTGTTGTTGGCATCGTTGCCGTCGGCAGTTATCGTGATGTTGGAGAAATCGAACTGGACATCGGTGCCGGAGCCGGGCGGATCGGGCAGCAGTGTGACGACGGGGGCCGGGACGCTGCCATTGAAGCCGGTGGTATCCACCACTGCCGAACCGGAGATATATTGCAGACCGGCCGGCAGGTCATCCACAATGCGCAGGGAGGGTGTACTGCCTTCGGGCAGGGTAATATTCAGGCTGAAGGTGACCGTTTCGCCGATGGCAAACTCCGTGTCAGAGCCGGGATAGACCGACTTGCTGAAGGATGGGTCGTGAACGTTGAAACTGTCCGTATCGCTGTCGGCATAGTCATTCGGGCCGCTGCCGGAGCCGGTGCGTTCATTGGAGTTGGTGCCGGAGGTTGAAGTCCAGGTCAGATTGCCGGTGTTTTGGATCAACTGGGATGGCGTGACGCTGTTGTTCAGGGTAGCCCAGTATTCGATGACGACGCTGGTTCCTCCGGTATTCGGGACGGCGCTGACGGTGATATCCACCGTATTCCCCGCTGAGGCGTCCTGGACCGTTGAGCCTGCCGCGCCGCCGTTGAGGGTGACAACGACCGAGTGGCCGACCAGGTCGAGGGTGACATCGGCAGGCAGCAGGTCGGTGAAGTGGACATCGTAGGCCGTGGCGTGACTGGCGGCAGTTGGGGCGATGGTCACGATGTAGTGAACCTCGTCGCCTGCGTCCGGCTGGACGGCAAAGGCAGCGTGAGTTTTATCCACGTTGAGATCGGATTCGACCACAGTGAAGTTATCTGTGGCGCTCTTGTCTTGCGGCGCACTGCTGGCGTCGGTGTAATACAGGTGGACTTCATTGACTAGGTTCGTTCCGTCCACATTACCGGCGACATTGGCAACGATGGCGTCGTACTGGATGACCACCGGGCTGCCGGTGACATTTGCATCTGCAAAATCCCAGGTAAGCACAACCGGGACTGTGCCATCGTTGGGCGACGAAACGCTGAATCCACCTGC
Organism: Anaerolinea thermophila; assembly: GCA_020722345.1. GTDB lineage: Bacteria > Chloroflexota > Anaerolineae > Anaerolineales > Villigracilaceae > UBA877. Next base: position 2,539 of record DYKZ01000139.1, read on the forward strand.
GCCCGCGCCGGGCGTAATATTGCTGCTGACAGTCTGCGAGCCGGTGACATAGATGAGGCCGGCTGGCAGGGTATCCACCACGCGGGCATCTTGCAGGGTGCCGAGAGGCACGGTGATGGTCAGGGTAATGTGGACAGTCTGCCCGATGACAACCTGGGTAACGCCGCCATCGCTCTTGGCAATGGTCGCGCCTTCAGTGGTGAAGGATGCGTCATTGGTATCCTGCGTGCCGTCCACGCCGGGGCGGGAGACGCTGTCATTGTAGTTGCGTTCGTTGGGCTGGCTGTCGTTCTGCGAAGTCCAGTCGGCATCAATGGTGTTGGTGTGAATGCCGTCCAGGAAGACGCCCGCTTGAGCGGTGGCCGTATAGGTGCACTCGATGTAGGAGTCCGGGTCGGTGGAGGGGATATCCCACGAACCGGAGGGGGAGCCGTCGAAGGTGAGCGTGCCGCTCCCGACGGCAACCGCGACGGCTATCGGGCTGGTGCCCACACCGTTGTAGAAGGTGCAGACGGCCGATCCGGTATCGTAGGCCATGCCCTGGGCCAGCGTGTCCAGCGCGGTGACTTCGTAGGCTGTGCTGGTACCGGTGTTGGTGAAACGCACCGTGTAGGTGACAACATCTCCAGCCTCCACGCCGGTGGTCGGGTTGACCGCTTTGGTCGTGGCGATGATGGCTTCGGCGACCGTGGATTGCTCCGTGTCGGTCAATTGCGTCGCCTGGGTTCCGTCAGCGTGGTCGTGGTCGAGGGTGACATTGTTGATCAGCACATCACCAATCTCATTGCCAATGACATCTGCTACGCGCGCTGAATAAGTAATAGTGGCATCCGCCAGATTCTTGTAGACATCGCCGAAGGTCCAGGTGATCGTCACCGGGGCAGTGCCGTCGTTCGGGCTGCTGACCACGGGCGCGGGTGTGCTGGCGAAACCGGTGATGACCGCGTCATTGTTGTAGATCAGTCCCGCTGGCAGGAGGTCGGCAATGACCACATCGCGGTAGGCGCCGAGGTCACCGCCGATGGTCAGGGTGAAGGTGATGGTATCGCCGATGACCACTTGGGTGACGCCGCCATCGTCTTTGACGAGGGTTGGGGCGTCGGTATTGAAGGTGGCTGTGGCTGTATCCTGGGTGCCGTCGAAGTTGTAGGTGGTGGTATCGTTATAGACGCGTTCGTCCGGCTGGCTGCCTTCCAGGGACGACCAATCCGCGTCAACGGTGTTGGTATGGCCGCCGTCCATGTAGAGGCTGGTCTGGGCGATGGCCGTGTACTGGCATTCAATCCAGTTCCCAACCGCAATATCCCACGAGCCGGCCGGGTTGCCGTCGAAGTCGAGCGAACTGCCGTTGTCAGTGACCGTGGTCGGAACATCCGTCCCGCCCTGGTCGCGGCAATAGACGAGAGCGTTGTAGACAACTCCCTGTGCTAGCGTATCGTGGGCAGTCACTTCGTAGGCAGTGCTGTGACCGGTATTCGTGAATCTCACCGTATATGTGACCGTGTCGCCTGCTTGGACGCTGGTCGTCGGGTTGACAGATTTCGTGGTCGTGATGCGCGGCTCGATGACCGTAATGGCCGCCGCAGTATTGCTGCTGCTCCCACCCGTGTAGGTAATCGTGGCCTGGTTTGTCAGGCTGGTTGGGTAATCGGCATTGGGTGTGATGATGTCCTGGTTACCGCTAACATTCTCTACCAGCAGAGTGACGCGGACAATGAAAGTGTTGTTATTGGTGATGTTATCCGCAGCCGTAGTCACATTCCCAAAAGTGAGGCTGATATCATCGCCTGTGCTGCACGTCCCGGCGCAGGAGAAGGCGGGGGCGGGAAGTGAACCATTGTAATCTGCAGGTAGATTGCCGGGATCACTGGTCAGGACCGTGTAACTGACATACTTCAATCCACGCGTCCGGCCATCACCAGGGTTGGTACCGGAGGGGATGTTGTCTATCACAACGAGGCTCTGGGTCACGCCTTCGGGCAGGGTCACCCAGATGTCGTAGGTGACCGTCTGGCCGATGGTGTACTCTGTTGGAGAGGGATCATGTTTGTCCACAGCGGGGGAGGCCAGGACGACCGGCCCGCTGGAGGAGGTGGTGTAGTCGTTTGGAGCGACCCCAGACCCGGTGCGTTCGCCGGTCCCCGTGCCGGGCGCGCCCGGGACCTGCGAGCCGGTCGGGTTGCTGGTCGTGCCGTTCGGGCCGGGCAGGCTGGTCCAGGTCAGGTAGGCAACGTTGGGGATGGTGGAGGGGACGATGGCCGTATTAACAACCGTCGCCGTGATCGTGACCACGATATTGTTGCCGGGGTCGAGACAGGTAGCGGTGAAGGTCAGGTCATTGCCGCTGAACACGCCGCCGTTGTGGCTGAAAGCGGTCGTGCCAGCCCCGTTGCCCACGCAGGTCCCGCCCTGGGTGGTGGTGATGCTGGAGACGGTGAGCCCCGTAAGGTTGGAATCGAAGCTGTCGGTTAGGCTGAGGTCGAAGGCGGTGGCCTGGTTCGTGCCGGAAGCGGCGGAGATGGTCAATGTGTAAGTGACCGTGTCGCCGGCATCCTGGCTGGGGTCAATGGCGGGGGTCTTGACCAGCGTCAGCGATGGCTCGACAACGTATGCATCCACGTTGTTCGAGTTGCCGTTTGCCTGGCTGCCGCCGATGAAGACGCTGAAGTTGTTGCGCAGACGTTCGCCGGCATCGTTGGAACTCGTCCCGGAATAGTTATGCACCAGGGCGTTGAATTCGACGACCACGTACTCGGCATCCGAGTCGCTGTCGTTGTTCTCCAAAGTGCCAAGTTTGAAGTACACATCCGTGCCGCTCGTGTAGGCATCAGCATTGACCGTGGTGCTGTTCGAACTGCCGACGTTGTTGTCGGCCAGCGGGGCGCAGGCGGGCGGCAGGGGCGGGTTGGTGGCGTCGGCAGACGAACCGACCACCTGGCAGTCTGGGTCGCTGATGCCCGGAACGATGTCAATGCCGGTGGAAGTGATGCCGCCGTTCGAGACGAAGAAGGCGTAGGAAGTGTTGTCGTTGAGGAAGAGCAGCCCGGTTGGCAGGTTGTCGCGGATTTGGAAGTTGGGACTGGTTCCTTCCGGGAGGCGAACCACCAGCCGGTAGCGGACGATCTCGCCGACCGTCACCCGGTCGTAACCGCTGACGAACCCGGTAAACAGTTCGGAGGTCGCCACGAGGTATTTGTTGGGAGCAACCTGGTTGATGGTAACAGTGGCGCTGTCGGCGCCGCGGTAATCGTTCAACACACCGGGGCCGGGGAGACCGTCTTCGCCGGTGCGCTCGTCCGAATCGGTGTTATAGGTCGAACGGTCGCTGACAGCGCCGGAGAGGCTGGTCCAGCGCGTTTCGGCGGTGTTGTTGATGACCTGGCCGGGCGCAACGG